>VBPC01000052.1:5015-33446 GCA_005887895.1 Candidatus Rokuibacteriota bacterium | reverse complement strand
ATGCGGATGATCTCGTTCAGCGACCAGGTGCCGCGGCGGATCACGACGACGAAGAGATCGCCGGCGATGCCCGCCCGGCGCGTCGCCTCGCTCACCGGCGCGAAGGCCAGCGTGCGCGGCGCATCACCGTCGCCGAACGTGGCGAAGTCCACCACGGTGGCGTCCGGCCCCGCCACGACGATGCGGGCCGCCTGGCGATCGGCCACGAACAGGCGGCCGCCCGGGCTGACGTCCATGCCGGCAGCGATCGGGCCGCGCAGCGCCAGCCGCCGGCCGTCGGGCCCGACGCTCCAGATCTCGCCGACGCCGCGCTGCCACGGCGCGTCGGCCTCGCCGTCGCCGGCCACCCACACGCGCTCCCCGCGCGCGACAACCAGGCGTGGGCGCGCCATCTCCAGCCAGCGCGCGTCGAGCACGCGGCCGGCCGGGTCGAGCCGCATGACGACGTTCTGCTGACGATCGGCGACGAGGAGATTGCCGCCCGGATCGAGAGCGACGCCCTCGGGCTGCTTCAGGATCGGCGGCGTGCCCCGGCTCGACGGCGTGCCGCCGGCCAACAGCTCGGCGCGGCCGTCGACGAGGCGGTAGACGACGCCGACCACGCGATCGCGATCGAACGTCGTCACCAGCACCTCGTGGCCGCGGACGGCGGCCACCTGAGGATTGGGCAGCGGCGGCCCATAGAGGAAGCGGCTCTCGGTCTCCCGGGACACGCGCCCGCCGCCGAGGGGGAACCGGTAGATCGGCCACACGTCCTCGACCTCGCCCCCGAGGTACCGCCGTCCGGTGCGCGAGGCGTAGAGCGTTCCGGCCGCATCGAACGCGATCGTCGACGTCGAGGGAATCCCCACCGCGCTGCGCCCCTCGTCGAACCCCTCGCCGGTGACGTACACCTGCGCGGTGAAGCCGGGCGGCAGCGCCAGCTCGGCCCCGGCCGCGGCCGGCACCAGCAGCAGGAGGGGCAGCAGCAGGGCGGCGAGGCTCATCCCTTCACGCCGCCGGCCGTCAGGCCCTCGACCATGTACTTCTGCAGGTAGATGTAGGCCGCGATGACGGGCAGCGTGGTGAGCACGGCGCCCGACATGAGAGAGCCCCAGCCGTAGACGTCGCCGGTGATGAAGCTGGCGAGGCCGACCGGCAGCGTGCGCAGGCGGCCGTCGGTGATGAAGACCAGCGCGTACAGGAACTCGTTCCAGGCCTGGGTGAAGGCGTAGAGCGCGGCGGCCAGGACGCCCGGCGCCGACAGCGGCAGCACGATGCGATAGAACGCCCCGAAGCGGGTGGCGCCATCGATCATCGCGGCCTCTTCCAGCTCCTCGGGGATCGACTCGAAGTAGCCCATGAGCAGCCACGTCACGAACGGCACCGTGAAGGACGGGTACGCGGCGATCAGGCCGCCCAGGCTGTTGGCGAGGCCGAGGTTGCGCATCTGGGCGTAGAGCGGGATGAACAGGATCGAGGGCGGCACCAGGTACGTGATGAGCGTCGCGCTCGCCATGAAGCCGCGGCCGAGGAAGCGCAAGCGCGCCAGCGCGTAGGCGCCGATCGTCCCCACCGCGGTCGCCAGCAGCGTGCTCGACACGGCCACGACGACGCTGTTGCGGTACCAGGAGGCGAAGTCGGTGCGGGCCAGCAGCTGCCGGTAGTTTTCGGTGGCGAACGGCCGCGGCCAGAACATCGACACCAGGCTCCGCATCTGGTCTTCGCTCTTGAACGACGTGATCGTCATCCAGTAGAACGGAAAGAGCACGACCAGACCCAGCCCACCGAGCACCGCGTAGCCGAGGGCGCCCTGCAGCCGGCCGCCGCGGCTCACCGCTTGCGTCCTTTGCGCATGTAACGCGCCAGCACCATGATCGTCACCGCGAGGGCGGGCAGCAGGTAGAGCGCCACCGCGATGGCCTCGCCCAGGCGCTGGGCGCCGAAGGCCGTCTCGTAGGTGAGCACGGGCATCACCATGGTGGTGCCGCCGGGACCGCCCTTGGTGAGGATGTAGACGATCTGGAAATCGTTGAACGTCCAGATCGTGGAGAGCAGGACGACGATGATCATGATGTTCTTGAGGCCCGGGACCGTGACGTGCCGGAAGCGGGGCAGTGCCCCGGCGCCGTCGACGGCGGCCGCCTCGTAGAGCTCGGCCGGAATCGCCTTCATGCCGGCCAGGAACGAGATGCCGAAGAAGGGAAAGCCGCGCCAGACGTTGACGGCGACCACGGAGGCCATCGCGGTCCCCGGCTCGCTGAGCCAGCCGACGCCCTGCGGCAGGACGTGCAGCACGCGGACCAGCAGGTAGTTCAGCACGCCCAGGCTGCCGTCGAAGATCCACAGGAAGTTCAGCGCCGACACCACGGTCGGCGCCACCCACGGGATCAGCAGGACGCCGGTCCAGAACGAGCGCCAGCGGATGTGCGAGCTCAGCACCAGCGCCATCACCACGCCCAGCACGAGCTTGCAGCCGACCGAGCCGAACGTGAACACGAACGAGTTGACGACGGCGCGCTGGAAGAAGCCGTCCCCGGTGAGGCGGATGTAGTTCTCGAAGCCGACGAAGACCGGCGGCAGCCCCACCAGCTTGTGGGTCATGCTGAGGTAGATCGCGTAGCAGAACGGATAGCCGACCAGCGAGAGCACGAAGAACGCGATGGGCGCGACGAACAGGTAGCCCATCCGGTAGTCCGGCCCGAGCAGGCGCCGGAGCCCGACCGCGCGTCCGTTCAGTCCCGCCCTGGTGCCGAGCTCCGCCGCCGGAACCGCCATCACCGGCCGCCGATCAGCCGCGGCTGCGGATCCGGTGGATGTCCTCGATCCGTTTGTGCGCTTCCTTGAGCGCCGCCTCCGGCGAGAGCCCGCCCACCACCACCCGCCCGGCCATGTCGCACAGCACGTACTGCGCCTGCACCTCGATGGCGGCCGGCGTGATCGGCCCCGGATAGCCCGGCCAGACGGAGCGCATGACGTTCTGCAGCATCCCCTCGAAGTTCGGATCGGTCTTCCAGTACGGGTGCTCGGCGCGCGACCGGTAGACGGCGCCGGCCTGGCCGATCGACGCTTTCATGTACTCCTCGAAGCGCTTCTCGTCCTCGACCCAGCGCACGAGGTCCTCGCAGAGGTCGGCGTGCTTGGTCTGCTTGAAGATGCCCCAGTTGTAGGTGCCGGCGAACACGAAGGAGCCGGCCGGCCCGCCCGGCGTGAGGAGGACCTGCGTCTTGTCGGCCAGCGCGTGCTTCTTGGCGACCATCGCGTAATAGAGGCTGGCGCCGTTGTTGGTGCACACCAGCTTGCCGGCCATGTACGCCTCGTTGTTGCTGGGGTCGGTCCACGACATGACGCCGGGCGGCTGGACCTTGTGCTTCTGGATCGTGTCGACGGCGAACTGCAGCGCCTCCGTGTTCTGCCTGAGATAGGTCGTCGCTAGCGCCGGCTTGCCGTCCTTGTCCCACGCGCTGCCGCCGTAATCCCACAGGATGTTCTGCATGAAGCCGTTGCCGTCGTCGCAGCGGTTGAGCGTCTGCCCGAAGCCCCACAGGTCCTTGGACGGGTCCTGGCATTTCTTCGCGACGTCGATCACGTCGGGATCGTAGACCTTCGGCATCTTCAGGCCCTTCTCGGCGACGAGGTCCTTGCGGATGTGCAGCCCGCCGCCGAACGCCTGGCGAGCGATGCCGAAGTACTGCCCGTTGAGCTGCATGACCCGGTCGGCGTACGGCAGCAGCCCGCCGCGCGCCCCGGCGATCTCCCGGGCCAGCGTCGTCACGTCGCGGAGCGCGGGGCGGTAGCGCAGCGGCCCCTGGTAGTTCATCTCGGCGAGGTCGGGCGGGTTGCCGGCCTCGATGGCCGCCACGAACTTCTGCTCGCGGTCGCCGAACGTCGCCCAGTCAACCTCGAGCTGGACCCTGCGCTCCCGCGCCCATGTCTCGACCTGCCGGGCGAGGATGTCGTTGCCGGCGGTGACGTAGCTCTTGAAGAGCCACACGCGGAGCTTCGGTCCACCCTGCGCCTGCGCCATCCGGCCGAGGACGTGCAGCCCGGCGGCGGTGGAGCCGGTGATGAGAGCCGTGCGCCGCAGAAACTCGCGGCGCGAGATCACGTGGGCGTCGAGCAGCTCGGCGAGACCGCGCAGACGCTGGGGCATCGCGTCCTCCTGGAAGAGATGGCGCGAATGCTACTTCACGCCGTCGGTCGCGGCAAGGCGGAGCCGGCGTCAGGCGGAGGCGAGGGCCGGAACGCGGATGCCGAGCGACTCCAGGCGCGGCCGCATGCGCTCGGTGAGCAGGCCGACCTTCTGGAGGTTGGCCAGCAGGGTGCCGTGCAGGTCGCGGCGGAAGAGCTTGCGGAAGTGCGAGCCCTCGGCGCCGGCCGCGCGCTGGCGGCGGTGCCCGTGGATCTCGGCGATCTCCGCCTCGCTGAAGCCGACCTCGCGGTACACCGCCGACGGGAACTGGCCGGTGAGCGTGCGCACGAGCGCGAAGTGGGTGATCTCCTCCAGCTCCATCCGCTCGCGGTCGCTCAGCTCGCCGACCACGTCGGGCAGGCTCAGCATGCCGAAGCCCATGTGGCGTGACTCGTCCTGCAGGATCAGCTTGCAGACCTGGCGCAGCAGCGGATCCTTCGACGTCTCGGCCAGCATCCGGAACAGCGCGACGGCGAACGTCTCGGCCACGAGCTGCAGGCCGATCGTCTTCACCGTCCAGCGGGGGTCGGACAGCAGCGTGTCGAACAGCTCGCGCTCGAAGTCGGGCATGGGATAGCGCAGGTCGCCGAAGCGCGTGGTGAGGTAGCGGTCGAGCACCTCGTTGTGGCGGGCCTCGTCCACGACCTGGGTCGCCTGGAAGAACTTGGCGTCGGTTCCGGACACGCTCTCGACCAGCTGGCTGCACACCAGCATGGCGCCGTGCTCGCCGTAGAGCAGGACGCCCAGCCGCCAGACGGCGAAGCGCCGGTTCAGGTCGGCGCGCTCGGCCGGGGTCAGCCGCTCCCAGAACGGCGTGCCGTAGATGTCGATGAGCTCGTCGGCCAGCACGCCCTGCTCGACGTCGAACGGCTGGCTCCAGTCGACGTCGCGGGAGACGTTCCACTGGTCGCGCTTGGCGTTCTCGTAGAGGCGGCGCAGGTCGGGGGCGTCGACCGGATAGGCGTGCTCGAAGACGGCCCGGTGCTGGGTGGCGACGGCGTGGCTCTCGCCCATGACCGCATGTTCCTTTCGAGTACAGATACTGAACTACGCGGTTTATGCTAGACGGCGGAGGACCCCGTGTCAAGAGACGCCACCCTGCCGCCGACCAGGGCCGCCGTGCTCGACGAGATCGTCCGCGCGGCCGCCGCCGGCTTCGGCGAGGTCGGCTACCGCGCGGCCACGCTGGACGCCATCGCCGAGCGGGCGGGCATCTCCAAGGTCACGCTCTACCGGTACGTCTCCAGCAAGGAAGACCTGCTGTCCCTGGTGGTCGAGCGGATCATCGCCTCGTTCCGCCAGGGCCTGCGCCAGATCGTCGAGCAGCGGCGGCCGGCCGAGGAGACCCTGCGCCGCATCATCCGCTACCAGGTCACGCTGCTGGCCGAGAACCTGCCGTTCCTGACCGTCTTCTTCAGCGAGGAGAGCGGCCTGCCGGCGCCGATGGCGGCCCAGGCGGCGCGGGCCAAGCGCGAGTACGACAGCACGATCGAGCGCGTGGTGCGCGAGGGCGTGGAGAGCGGCCGCCTGCGCCCGCTGCCGCCAACGATGGTCGTCTTCGGGATCCTCGGGATGTGCAACTGGCTCCACAAGTGGTATCGCCCGCAGGGGCCGCTCAGCCCCGGCCAGATCGCCGACGTCTTCGTCGACCTGCTCGAGCGTGGTTACCTGGCCGAGCGCGACGGCCCCGCCTCCCGCCACGACGCGCTCGCCCGCATCGACAAGCGCCTGGCCCGGCTCGAGGCGGCGCTCGCGCGCCGGCCGCGACGGCGGTAGTGGCTCGACGGTACCTGGCATACGCCTTGCCGGGTGGAACGTCGGGATGTTCGGCATCGACGTCCGGGCCGTGCGGGTCGTGTGGACGGTCCTCCTGTTCGCCGCGGTCCTCGGGTTCGCGTGGGCCGCCCGGCGAGTGCTGCTGCTCCTCGCCTTCGCCGTGGTGTTCGCCTATCTCGTGTTCCCGGTGGTGCGGGCGCTGCAAGCCTGGCCGCCGCTGCGTCGCCGCCGCGGCGTCGCGGTCGGCATCGTCTACCTGGTGCTCGTCGGCGTGCTCGCGGGCGCCGGCGCCGCCCTCGGGCCGCGGCTGCGGGACGACACCGCCGCGCTGGCGCGCAAGGCGCCGGAAGTCTCCCAGCAGCTGCAGAGCGGCCACGTCGTTCGCGACGTGCTCGGGCGCCGCGGCTGGACGACGCCGCTGGCCGAGCCGGTCGACGCGTACCTGCAAGAGAACGCGCAGGCGTGGGTCGGGTACGCGCAGAAGGTCGTCACGGCGGCCGTGGGCTGGCTGGCCGGCGCCTGGGTGATCGTCCTCGTGCCGATCTTCGCGTTCTTCTTCCTGAAGGACGGCGAGCGGTTCGCGGCCGCCATCGAATCGGCGCTCGAGACGCGACCGGAGCGCGGCGCCTGGCGCGGCATCACGCGGGACGTGCATCACCTGCTCGGTCAGTACGTCGGCGCCCTCATCGTGCTGTGCCTCGTCACCTTCGCCGTATGGCTGACGGTGTTCCTCGTCTTCGGCGTGCGCTACGCCGTGCTGCTGGCCGCGCTGGGCGGCGCCCTGGAATTCATTCCGGTGGTCGGGCCCGTCGTGGCCGGCGCGCTCGTGCTCGGCGTGCACGCCTTGGCGGACGGCTCTGGCACGCTCTGGCTGCTGGGATTTCTCGTCGCCTGGCGGCTCGTCCAGGACTACGTCACCAGCCCGCTCGTCATGGGCGGCGGCGTCGGCCTCCACCCGGCGGTGGTGATCTTCGGCGTGCTCGCCGGCGGCGAGATCGCCGGCGTGCCCGGGATGTTCTTTTCGATTCCGGCGCTGGCCGCGCTGCGGATCGTGTGGCACCGCCTGGACGCCCTGCACCACGCCACGAGCGGCACGGCTCACGGCGAGGCGCCCGCGGTCACGACGACGCGGGCAGGCGGATGTCGAGCCAGCCGCGCGGGGTGACCTCGGCGTGCTCGTCGTCGCGCAGCAGCACCGTGGTGGTCGCCGACTCGAAGATCGCGGGGCCCTTCACGCCGTGGCCGGCCGGTAGTCCGTCCAGCCGGTAGACCGGCGCGTCGATCCACCCGCCCAGCCACACCCGCCGGCGCACGGGCGGGGTGAGCGCGCGCCCCGTCGCGATCGCATCGTCGGCCGGCCGCACCGGCAAGCGCCCGATGACGGCCACGCGCGCGTTGACGATGACGACCTCCTGACCGGGCGCGCTGTAGGCGTAGAGCTCCTCGTGGCGGCGGTGAAAGCGCGCGGCGATCGCGTCGAGCACGTCGGCCGCACCGAGATCGACGCCGTCGAGCGGCACCTGGATCTCGAAGATCTGCTCGCCGTAGCGCATGTCGACACCCCGCCGGACCTCCACGGCGCCATCGAACCGGCCGAGCCGCCGCCGGCCCTCCGCCTCCAGCCCGGCGAACAGCCGGCGGAGCGCGGCGGCACTGAGCCGGCGCACGTCGCTCACGTGCGAGCGGACGAGCTCGTAGCGCAGGTCGGTCGCCAGCATCCCCCACGCCGAGAGCACGGCCGCCACGCTCGGCACGATCACGTGGCGGATCTCGAGCAGGCGCGCGACGTCGGTCACGTGCAGCCCGGCGGCGCCGCCGAAGGCGGCGAGCGTGAAGCCGCGCGGGTCGACGCCGCGGCGGACGGACACGAGCGTGATGCCCTCGGCCATGTTGGTGTTCACCACCCGGGCGACGCCCTCGGCGGCGGCCAGCACGTCGGTGCCCAGCGCCTTCGCCAGCGGCGCCAGCGCGCGCTCGGCGGCAGGGACGTCGAGCGCGATGCGGCCGCCCAGGAAATTGCCGGGATCGAGCAGGCCGCGGACGAGATTGGCGTCGGTGACGGTGGACGCGGTGCCGCCACGGCCGTAGCAGGCGGGGCCGGGATCGGCGCCGGCGCTCTCGGGACCCACCCGCAGGATGCCTCCGGCGTCGACCCAGGCGATCGAGCCGCCGCCGGCGCCGAGGGTGTGGATGTCGAGCGCCGGCAGCGCCACCCGCGCGATGCCGACCGTCTTCTCCCCCGTCAGCGTCGGCTCACCGCCCTGGAGCAGCGCGATGTCGGTGCTGGTACCGCCCATGTCGAACGTGACCAGGTCGCCGCGCCCGGTCAACTGCGCCACGTGGCGACCGGCGGCGATGCCGCCGGCGGGCCCGGACAGCACGGCGCCCGCCGCCAGCCGCGCCGCCTCGCGGATGGGCGCCACCCCGCCGTGGGACTGCATGATCAGGACTTCGCCCTTGTAGCCGGCCGCGCGCAGCCGGGTGCCGAGATGCGTGAGGTAGCGCGCCAGGGCGGGACCGACGTAGGCGTTGACGACCGTCGTCCACACGCGCTCGTACTCCTTGATCTGTGGCAGGACCTCGGACGACAGCGACACGTAGAGATCGCCCCGCCGGCTCCGGATGGCGCGGGCGGTCTCGCGCTCATGCACGGGGTTGCGATATGAGTGCAAATAGCAGACAGCAACCGCCTCCACGCCCTCGCGCTCCAGGCGCGTCAGGGCGGTGCCGAGCCGGCGCCGGTCGAGGCGCGTCCGGATCGCGCCGTCGAAGGCGACGCGCTCGCGCACCCCCAGCCGGCGCGCCCGCGGCACCAGGGGGATCGGCGGCGGCATGCGAAGGTTGTAGCGATCGTCCTTGAGCCCCTCGCGCATCTCGATGACGTCGCGATGTCCCTCGGTCGTCAGCAGTCCCACACGGGCCCCCTTGCGCTCCAGGAGCGCGTTGGTGGCCACGGTGGTGCCGTGCACGATGCGCTCGGTCCGCGCCAGCAAGCCGCGGAGGTCGGTGCCAAGCTCCGCAGCCAGGAGTCCCAGCCCGTCGAGCAGGCCCTCGGAGGGATCGCGCGGCGTGGACGGCGCCTTGGCGATCGTGACTCGACCGTCCTCGTCGATCGCGACCAGATCGGTGAACGTGCCGCCGACGTCGATGCCGATGCGGATCAAGCGCTGCCTCCCCGGCCGTGCGGGCCGGCCTGCCGCAGTGTAATTCGTCGGCACGTGCCATGCACTCGCCGAACCCGGGGCCACAAGGAGAAATGACAATGGAACGTGACATCGAGCCGGGCTGGCGTCCGTGGCCGGTCTGGAGCGCCGTATGGGTCGGCGCACTCAGCGCGCTGGCGGTCGGCCTGATCATCGGCCTGATCGGCTATGCCGTCGGTGCCCACCAGCTCACCGCGCCTCGGACGATGACGTTCAAGAACATCCGCATGCTCACGATGATCTTCAACATCTGCGGCGCCTTCTTCGCCTTCGTCGTCGGCGGCTGGGTGGCAGCCCGCATCGTCGGCGCCCGCCGCGCCGAGACCGCGATGCTCCACGGGGCGGTCGCGTGGCTGGTGACGGTGCCGATGATGCTGGTCCTCGGAGTCCTCGGCGCCACCGCGATGTATGGCGGCTGGTATGCCGGTCTCGTCGCTGGTACCCCGGCGTGGGCCACCACGCCGCCGTCCACACCGGAGCTCGCGGCCGCCGTGCGCAACAGCGCGCTGGCAACCGTCGCCGCCCTGCTCCTGGGGCTGGTCGGCAGCGTGATCGGTGGCTGGTGGGCCTGCGGTGAGCCGATGAGCTTCGCTCACTACCGACGGCGCGACCTGGCCGAGTACGATCGGCCGCGCCGCATCGCATGAGGAGAACGACATGGTCCTGATACTGCTCTGGCTGCTCGGAGTTCCCCTCGGGCTGATCATCCTCCTGTTCCTGCTCGGTGTCGGGCGGTAGGAGGCGTTGGGGGGCCTCGGCGCCCCCCGATTTGACTGGAGCTGGGGGCCTCGACATGGCCCCCAGACCCCCATCTGCTCGGGCCGCCCCGGCGGAGCCGTGACGCCCCTCGTTAACCCGACAGCCTCTTAGACGCGCGGCGGCAGAAGCATGTAGGTCGCGCGGCCGAGGGCGACCAGCGTCCCGTTCGTGTCGGTGACGCGGGTCTCGCCGAAGGCGATCGTCCGGCCCCGACGCAGGATGCGGCCCTCGGCCAGCAGGAGATCGCCGCGCGCGGCGGCGATGAACGTCACGTTGAGATCGAGCGTGGCCTGGTCGACGCCGCCGGAGGCCGCGGCGCCGTAGGTGCCGAGGGCGCCGCCGATCGCCGCATCGACGAGCGTGGCGAGCACGCCGCCGTGCACCGGCGCGCCGGGCGCGTTGCGCAGCTCGTCGCGCATCGGGACCCGCAGCCGCACCCAGCCCTCGCCGGCCGCCTCGACCTCGATCCCGAGATGGCGCCAGAAGAGATTCGCGCGGCCGCGCTCGCTGACGAAGGCCAGCGCCTCGTCAGCCACGCCGCGTCACCACGCCGTTGGCGCGGTCGCGCTCGCGCGCGGGGCGCGGGCGGCGGGCCGGCGGGCCGTAGCCACCGCCGCCCGACGACTCGACGACGAACACGTCGCCCGGCCGCACGGGGATGCCCACCTCCTTGGTCTTCAGCACCCGCGTCTTGCCGGACCGCGAGCGCAGGCGGTAGCGATGGGGCAAGCCGTCCTCACCGCCCAGCAGACCGTAGGGCGCGTGGCGCACCCCGTCGCCGGCGGTGTTCGCCACGGCCGGCTCGGTGACGTCCACGCGCAGCCGCAGGACGGCGCCGACGCCGCCGCGATGCTGGCCGGCGCCGCCGGAGTCGGCGCGGAACTCGTGGTGCTCGAACGTCAGCGGGAAGCGCACCTCGGCCACCTCCACGCTGCCGAACTTGATGCCGCCGGCCGCCTGGCCCTCGCCGGCGGTCTCCCAGCCGTCACCGGCCGCGGTGGCGCCGCCGCCCGGCCGAGCGTGGAACATGTGCCAGATGAACGGCCGCTTCGTGCGCGGGTTCACGCCCTTGATCGCGATGCGGAAGCGACGGCCCCAGCCGGCGATCGCGCGCTCCGGTGCGGCCGGGGCGAGGGCCTTGATGATCGCCTCGGCGATGTCCTGGGCGCAGTGGTTGGTCGACAGCGTCACCGGCGCCGGCGGCAGCGGGTTCACGATCGTGCCGGGCCTGGCGATCACCGTCACGGGGCGGAACGTGCCGGAGTTCTTCGGCGTCCGCGGATCGATCAGGTAGGCGAAGGCCATGTGCACGGCCGACATGGTGTTGGGAAACGCGGAGTTCACGAAGCCCGTCACCTGTGGCGACGACTCGCTCAGGTCGACGACGAGGCCGTCGCCCTTCTTCGTCACGGTGGCGCGGATCGGAATGTCGGTGGCGCCGTGCCCGTCGTCGTCGAGGACGACCGTCTTGGCGTCGTACGCCTCCACCAGCGCCAGCAGGCGCCGCTCGCCGACCCGCGCCGAGCCGATCATCGCCCGCAGGTCGCCCATGGAGTCGTGCGGGTGGCGCACGTTGGTCGTGATCATCGTCAAGACGTCGTCACGCAGGTGGCCGGCGTCGTACAGCTGGAGCGGCGTGATGCGGAGGCCTTCCTGCCAGATCTCGGTCGCGCCCGGGTTGTAGGCGCCGTGCGTCGAGCCTCCGATGTCGCTCTGGTGGGCGCGGTTGATCGACCAGAACGCCACCTCGCCCTCCACGAAGACCGGCACGAACGCGGTGAGATCGGGCAGGTGGTTGTTGCCGTGGTAGGGGTCGTTGAGGAGGAAGACGTCGCCGGGCCGGACGCGGCCGACGAAGGCGTCGCGCACCGACGCGACGGCCCACGGAATCGCGCCGACGTGGATCGGCACGTGCTCGGCCTGGGCGACCAGCCGCGCCTGGTGGTCACAGATCGCGGTCGAGAAGTCACGGCTGGAGTTCAGGATCTGGGAGTAGGCCGTGCGCAGCATCGCCTCGCCCATCTCCTGGACGATGGCTTCGAAGCGATGGGTGAGGACGGAGACGGTGATGGGGTCGTGCATAACTGAAGTATACGAGCGTCGGGGGGCCACGTCGGCCCCCCGATTACCAGTGGACGCCGACGCCGAAGCTGATGTGGTGCGAGGTGAGGTCCGCACGGTCCCGCGCCGTCTCGACGAACGGCGCGCCGCCCACGGTGCCCGCCTCGCGGAAGTCGAACGTGAACGTCTCGGACTGCAGGAATTTGTACTCGACGAACACCGCCACGTGCGGGGACAGGAACATCCGGACGCCTCCGAGCACCTGGAGCGCCGGCTGGACATCGGTGGCCGAGATCGTCTTGTTCACGTCGAACGGGGTCGTGGTCGTGGACAGCTTCGCGATGAGGACGGCGAGGCCGACGCCGGCATACGGCTGGAACCGGCCGCGCGGCAGCTCGGCGCTGGTCGCGAGCGGCACGCGATAGAGCACGTTGAGGGCGGCGCCGGTGACGTCCAGGTCGGCGTGCTGCACGCGGACGAGCCGGTCGGCGGGCGCGCCGCCGAGCGAGCCGACGAAGCGGGAGCTCTGCTGCATGGCATCCGGCTGGAAGTGGTAGGCTTCCGCCTCCAGGCCGACGTTGCCGCCGAGGAGCGAGGCGCCGAAGAAATATCCCACCTTGCCGCCCACGACGACCGACGTTTCGAACTTCAGGTCACGGGCGGTGCCATCGACGATCGTGAAGGTGTCCAGACGAACCCGGGTGTCGAGGTCCTTGGGCTCGGTGAAGGCGGCGCCGACGTAGGTGGCCAGGTAAGGCTCGGCCGTCGCGATCGAAGGCGCCAGCAGCGCCACCGCGGTGAGCACGACGTAGAAGCTTCGCGGAATCCGAGACGAAGCGATGTCAACGACGGTACGCGAAGGGGCCCCCGATGGTCAAATTTCCCGATCCGGCCCCCCCCCGGGCTCGCTAGGCGGCCGTGGCGACCAGGCAGATACGGACCTTGCCCTCGCGGACCAGGTGCGAGACGAGCGACGCGGCAGCCTCCTCCGACATGCCGAGACGCTTGCCCAGCTCGTCGGGGCTCATGGGGCCGTGCTCGCTGAGACACCGCACGGTCTCGGCATCCACGGCACCCCACCAGTCGTCGTGGTCGGTCATGGCGGGACGGTGTAGCACCGAGCTTGCCAAGTGCCGGCGTCAATGACGACAGCAAGTTGCGCGATGGTGTGTCGCGCCGGGCTGCCTCGATTTTCGTCACCGCCTCGCGCGAGTGCCGTCTCGTTGGGCAACGCCAGCCCGTCCAGAACGTTGGACATTGCGCCGCCGAGCGCGACGCGCTACCGCTGTCGCATGCGGCGCGCCCTGGTCGTGCTCGCCATCCTCGCGCTGCCGGCCGGGGTACCGCCTGCGCTCGGCGAGACCTGGTCCGAGGCGCGCATCGCGCGACTGCCCGACTCGGCGTTCGCCGTGGTGGAGGTGGCGGCGGATGGCCGAAAGGTCCGTCACCTGCCCCACCACGACGAGACGGGAGCGGTCGACCCCGCCCATCTGCGCGCGGCGCTGTCGCGGCTCGGCCAGGTCAGGTGGCTCGACCCGGCCAGCGAGGCCGTGGCCCGGCGTCACCTGGAGGGCCACCGCCGCGCGCTGACCGACCGCAGAGGCATTTCACATCACGCCCGGAGCGGTGTCTCATAGGGCGATGGGAGAGGCTGTGCAGCTCGACGACCCCGCCTTCGAGGCTGTGGTGGCGACGCACCACGGCGAGATCTATCGGTATCTGCGTCGCCTCGCCTATCGGGGCGCCGAGGCGGACGACCTGTCGCAGGAGACGTTCCTGCGCGCCTACCGTGCACGCCACCGTCTCACGCCCGATGCCAACGTCCGCGCCTGGCTCTTCACGATTGCCACCAACGTCTTTCGCAACCACGTCCGCTCCGAGCGGCGCCGACGCGTCGCCCATGCGAGCCTGCAGGTGACGCGGCGCGAGCTGGACCTCGACGGCCCCGAGGCGGCGGTCCTGGCCGGCGAGGTGCGAACGCTGACCGAGGCCGCCATTCGCCGGCTGCCGCTCAAGCAGCGCCTGGCGTTCACCCTGCGCAAGCTCCACGAGCTCGACTATGAATTGATCGGGCAGAGTCTGGACTGCTCGGCGGAGAGCGCGCGCGCCCACGTCTTCCAGGCGCTGCGCAAGATCCGCACGACGCTGAACGGACATGTCCTGCCCCCGACGGAGTCCACGAGATGACCACCAAGCCCCGGCAGTGTGTCGCGATCGAGCCCGACCTGATCGCCGCCGCGACCGGCGAGGCGGTCCCGGCGGCCCGCGAGCGCGTCGCCGCGCACGTGGCCGGCTGCACGTCTTGCCGCGACGACTTCGCGCGCTACCGGGCGGTGGACGCCGTCGTCGGCACGCTGCGCGCCGACCCCGCGCCGCCCGGGGATGCCGAGGCCGCCCGCCGCCGGCTCATCGCGCGGCTGGCCGACCTCAAGACGCGCCTGGTGAGCTATCGCGTGTTCCCCTCGCCGCTGGGCCCGATCCTCCTGGCGGCCTCCGAGCACGGCGTCGCGCTCGTGGAGTATCTCCGCGGCGGCCTGAGCCGCTCGCGCCTCTTCACGATGGCCGGCATCGATCCGCAGGAGGACGGCGGCGAGCTGGAGCGGCTGCACGGCGAGCTGCTCGAGTACCTGGCCGGCCGCCGCACGCGGCTGGAGTGGCCGCTGGATCTGCGGTTCGCGCGCAGCGATTTCGAGCGCGCGGTGCTGCAGGCCACCTCCGCCGTGCCGTACGGCGCCGTGTCGTCCTACACCGGGATCGCCGGCGACCTCGGCAAGCCGAGCGCCGTCCGCGCGGTCGCCCAGGCGCTGCGTCACAATCCGGTGCCGATCGTCATCCCGTGCCATCGCATCGTCGGCGTCGGCGGCGACCTCGTCGGCTATGCCGGGGATCGCATCGGCCTCAAGGAGCGCCTGCTCGCCGTCGAGGGGGTACCGACGCTCCACGGACGGACGTCGCGGATCGAGCGCCGCGGCATGTACCACTACGATCCGAATCCCGACCGGCAGTACTGCCTGCCGACATGCGGGACGATCCTCGAGCGTCCGATCGGGCAGGTGAAGCTGTTCGCCCGGCGCGAGCTGGCCGAGGCGATCGGCCTCGAGCCCTGCGCCGACTGCCGTCCCGACCTGCACCCACTGAGCTAACGTCAGGGGCCCCGAGATGGCCCCCGACACCCCCAGCGCTCGCCGCGCCCCGGCCAAGCCGTGGCACATCTCGATCTCGGGCTCGTCGGTCGCTCTTCACGTTGGCGTCTCCGCGGTGTCATAGAGGGCAAAGGGAGGCGCTCATGGAGACGCTGGTGGGACTGATGTTCGCCGGGTCGCCGTTCGCCGTCACGGTTGCGCTGCTGCTGCTCGCCGAGCGGCGCCAGAAGCGGCAGCTGGCGGAAATCACGCGGCAGATCGCGCTGACGGATGCGCTGCATGCGCGGCTGGGCGCGGTGGTGGCGCCGGTGGTGCGACTGCGCGATCGCGTGTGGCAGGTGAGCGTCGCGGTGCCGGTCGATCAGCCGACCGTCGCGGCACAGGTGCTCTCGATTGTGAACGAGGTATTCGGAACCGTGGCCTACGAGCTTCGGCTGCGCCGGCAGGCGCCGGTCGTTCCGGCGCCGCGCGAGCCGCGGGCCGTTCGCGCCACGCAGAGGTCTCTCTCATGGACATGAACGAGTACACGATCGGCCACATGGTCCGCGCGCGCCTCGATGACCTGCGCGCGCAGGCGGCCAGCTTCCAGGCCGCCGCCGCCGCGCGCCCGGCCGCCCGCCCGCTGCGCGTCACCCTGGGCCTGGCGCTCATCCGTCTCGGTCGGTTGGCCATCGGCGGCGACGGCCGCACGTCGTTCGCGCCACGCCCGTCGTGAGGACATGGGGGACCACGACATGGTTCCCCATGCTCTCTGGGCAGCGTCTGATCACGTGCGGCCGATCCGAGCCTGTAGCCACTCGGCGATGTCGGCGGGCAGCGCGTCGCGCGTCGCGTGGGTCACCGTGCGCAGCTCGGCATCCGGCCGCCGCTTCACCTCGGCGATGAATCCCCCGCCCCGCTGCGCCACGGTGGCGACCACCGGCGCCGCGCCGGCGAGGAGCGCGCGCATCGCTGTGACGAACGTCGGCGACAGGCACTCCATCCGGCCGATCTCGTCCACCAGCCACGCGTCGACGCCGTGTCGGGGGCGCAGCGTCTCCGCCACCGCGTCCATCACGCCGACGTCCACGCCGTAGCGGCCGACGCGCGCGGCCGCGTCGCGAAAGTCCACGTGCGCGAGGTCCCACGCGCGGCCATCGAAGCTGACCGCGCGGAAGCCGCGGCGCTGGCCGCGCTCGCGGATCTCCTCGGTGTAGAACCCGCCGACGCGCCGGCCGCGGAGGAGATCGGCCGCGTGCCGGAGGGCTGTCGTCTTGCCGGCGCCGGGCCGGCCGGTGAGGAGCAGCACGCTCATGGCGCTTCCTCTGGCGAAGGCGAGGGCGGCAGCTAACAGAGTGCGGCGGGGATCGACTCTAGGGACCGTACCGCCACAGGTAGCAAACCGGTCCGGCGGGGTCGGTCATCTCCGCAGGCGTACACGGGCGGGCGATATTCCTCACGCTCTCGGGCAGGCGACACGGAACGCCCCACGTTGCTACCGATGGAATGCTCCACGGACCAGCGGGGAAGACGTCGGCTCGATAGACAAACCCCGCTTGGTCCACCACGGCGAGGGGGGCGCCCCACTGGGCTCTGCTGGCAAGGTCGTCGGATGAGCACGTGGCACACCCGTTGGCCAGGGCGAGCACGGCGAGGACAGCGATGACCGTCTGCACGGCGCGGATGATCCACCTACTTTTGTCGTCTCAGCATCAGTTGAGCGCCAGCTTTGCTCCCGACGCCGGTCATGTCGTCCCCGTTGACGACGACGTCGCCGCCAGCGCCTGCCGCCGTACGAAAACTGAATTCATCTCCGGAAACGATGCCCTCGACCGGACCGCTGAATGCCGCTGAGCCAGGATCCCCAAGGCTGAGCAGGAAGCTGCGACGGTCCACCCCGGGGACGATAGGGCAGGCCTCTGCTGTCCGTCAACGCCCCGCGCCAACAGGCCGCGACAACTCGGGTGGGGCGCAGTGTACCCAGTTGGAATCTCGGCGCATGGCTGATATCTTCCAGATCTCATGGCCCTGCCCCGAACGGCCAGTGTCGTCATCGTCGGCGGCGGCGTCGTCGGTTGCAGCATCGCCTATCACCTTGCCCGGCGCGGTCAGCGCGACGTCGTCGTCCTCGAGCGCGAGACCGTCGGCGGCGGCACGACGAGCAAGGCGGCTGGCGGTATCCGCTCGCAGTTTCCCACCGAGACCGAGATCCGCTTCTCGCTCGAGGCCATCGGCGTCTTCGAGCGTTTCCACGACGAGTTCGGCGTCGACATCGGCTATCGCAAGATCGGCTACCTCTTCCTGATCACCGACGAGTCGGACCTGCGGGGCTTCCGCGAGCGCATGGCGCTGCAGCGCCGGCTCGGGGTCGACGTGCGCGAGATCGCGCCGGCCGAGGCGAAGGCGATCGTGCCGGCGCTGCGCGTCGACGACCTCGTCGCGGCGGTGTGGGGCCCGACCGACGGCATGGCCGGGCCGGCCGAGGTGACCAACGGCTTCGCCCGCCGCGCCCGTGAGCTCGGCGCGAAGATCGTCGAGGGCGTCGACGTGACCGCCATCACGCTGGCGCGCGGACGCGCGACCGGCGTGGCCACGTCGGAGGGCACGGTGACCACGCCGCTGGTGATCAACGCGGCCGGCCCGGCGGCCGCGCGGGTTGGCCGGCTGGCCGGCGTCGAGATCGCGGTGCACCCTCGCCGCCGCCACATCTTCTATACCGAGCCCTTTCCCGAGATCCCCGGCCCGGTGCCGCTCACCACCGACCGCGCCAGCGGCTTCTACTTCCGCAAGGAGATGGAGCAGCTCCTCCTCTCGCCGGGCGACGTGGAGGACATCGGCGAGGATTTCACGGTGCCCGTCGATCGCGCGCGCATCGACGAGACCGTCGAGAAGGCGCTACACCGCATTCCGATCGTGGAAAAGGCGCGGATCGCCGGCGGCTGGGCGGGCCTGCGCCCGTTGACGCCCGACGATCACGCGATCATCGGCTGGGCGCCGGGCCTCGAGGGCTTCTTCCTGGCCGTCGGCTTCGGCGGCCACGGCTTCCAGCACTCGCCGGCCACCGGCCGCTACGTCAGCGAGTGGCTGCTGGACGGCGTGCCGTCGCTCGATCTCTCGCTGTTCGACCCCGGCCGCTTCGCGCGCGGCCGCGCCGTCCACCACGACCGGGGGCCCGACGCCGAGTGATCATCGGCGACGTCCGGCTCGTCCTCGCCGACATCCCGGTTCGCCGCCCGCACACGATGTCGTTCACGACGCTGGAGGCGGTGAACTTCGTCTTCGTGCGGATCGAGACGCGCGACGGGCTGGTGGGCTGGGGCGAGGCCGCCTGCCTGGGCGGGCCGACCTGGAGCGAGGAGTCCGCCGAGTCGATCGCCGCCACGCTCGAGCGCTACGTGATCCCATGGCTGCGCGGCCGCGACGCCAGTCAGCTCGAGTCGCTGCGCCTCGAGATGGCCAGGCGCGTGCAGGGCAACCCCTTCGCCCGCGCGGCCGTCGAGATGGCGTTGTGGGACCTCAACGGCCGCGCGCTCGGCGTGCCGGTGCACCGCCTGCTCGGCGGCCGCGTCCGCGACCGCGTGCCGCTGTCGTGGTCGCTGGCGGTTGCCGACCCGACGGCCGAGGTCGCCGAGGCCCGCGACAAGGTCGCGCGCGGCCACCGGATCTTCAAGATCAAGACCGCGGCGCACCCGGTCGCGGAGGACGTCGCGCGCGTCAGGGCCATCCGCGAGGCCGTCGGGCCGGACGTGCGCCTGCGCGTCGACGCCAACCAGGGCTGGGACCGGGCGACCGCGCTGCGCGCGATCCGCGCGCTGGAGCCGTACGACCTCGACTTCGTCGAGCAGCCGGTGCCCCGCTGGGACCTCGACGGCCTGGCCGACATCGCGCGCAGCGTGAGCGTGCCGATCATGGCTGACGAGTCGTGCGGCTCCCCGCAGGAGGCGCTGGCCATCGCCCGGCGCGGCGGCGTGGCGATCCTCGCCCTGAAGCTGACGAAGTCCGCCGGGCTGGCGCCGACCATGGCCATCGCGCGCATCGCCGAGGCCGCCGGCCTGGGCTGCTACGTCGGTTGTATGATCGAGACCTCGCTCGGCACCGCCGCCTACCTGCAAGCCGCGCTGGCGGCGGCGCCCGTCACCTGGGGCTGCGAGCTGTTCGGGCCGCTGCTGCTCCGGGGCGACGTGGTGCGGGAGCCCGTGCGGTACGCCGATGGTTGCATCCTCGCCCTGGACGGGCCCGGGCTGGGCGTCGACGTCGACGAGACCGCGCTCAAGGAATGGACCCGACGCTGATCGATACCTTCAAGGAGGTCCGCATGCGACGTTTCACCATTCTCGGGCTGGGGCTGGCGCTGGCGTTCGCCGCCGTGCTGCCCGGCGAGGCGCAGAACCGCAACCTGACCTGGACGGCCGGCCAGGTCGGCGGCGGCTGGTACACGCAGGCCGGCGGCTTCGTCGAGCTCATCAAGAGCAAGGATCCGTCGTTCAACATCAAGGTGGTGCCGGGCGCCGGCATCCAGAACATGACGAAGCTGCAGCAGGCCGAGACCGAGATCGCCTGGGGCCTGCCGCCGTTCATCGTGGCCGCCTACCAGGGCCAGGATCCCTACAAGGACAAGCACCCCGACATGCGGCTCGTGATGAACGGGCTCGGGTTCGTGCACAGTCAGTGGGCGGTGCCGGCGGATTACCCGTACAAGTCGATCCGCGAGATCTTCGAGTCGAAGAAGGCGATCACCATCGGCACGACGCCGCCCGGCGGCTCCGACGAGTGGGTGATGCGCAAGATCTTCGACTTCTACAAGACCAGCTACAACGACGTCCGCAGCCGCGGCGGCAAGGTCATCCTCGTCTCCTATACCGACCTCGCCAACCAGTACCGCGACCGCAACATGGACATCTTCTTCTCGAACCTCGCCGTCCCCGGCGCCAGCATCCAGGAGGCCTCGCTCGGGCGGAAGATGAAGATCCTTCCGATGGACGAGGACCTCATCAAGTATCTGGAGGGCTTCGGCCTCGCCCGCGGCGTCGTGTCGAAGGGCTCCTACAAGGACGTCGTCAACAACGATCAGGACATCCCGACCGTCGTGATGGCCAACACGATCGTGGCCAACGCCAAGGTGCCGGCCGACGTCGTCCACGACTTCACCCGGGCGCTGGTGAGCAACGTCGACGCCGTGCGGAAAGTCCACCCGGCGTTCAAGGACTTCGATCCCAAGGACGCCGTGCGGCTGGCCAACGTGCCGCTGCACCCCGGCGCCGAGCGCGCCTATCGCGAAGCCGGCCTGCTGAAGTAGCGGCACGATGCGGCGGCTCGCGGGGCCGGTGGGCTGGGCGGTCGGGAGCTGGTCGGTCCTGGCCGCCCTCTTCCACATCTGGACCGCCTACGCGGGCGTGTGGGAGCCGCGCGAGATGCGCGCGGTCCACCTGCTCTTCCTGTTGCCGCTCACGTTCCTGCTCTGTCCCGCCTTCGAGAAGAAGTCGCCGCTCGATCGGGTCACGCTCGCCGACGTCGGCTGGGCGCTGGCCTCGCTGCTCACGACCGGCTGGGTCATCGTCCACGTGCAGGAGCTGACCGAGCGCTGGGAGGGCGTACACCCGGTCACGCTGACGCAGGTGATCGTCGGCACCGTGCTGGTGCTGGCGGTGCTGGAGGCCTCGCGCCGCGCGGTCGGGTTCTGGTTCTTCGTCACCACGCTGGTGTTCATCGCCTACCTGGTGCTGGCCCCGTGGCTGCCGGGCTTCCTGCGCTCGCCACGCGCGTACTCCTATCCGCGGCTGATCGAGATGTTCTTCCTCTACGCGGACGAGGGCGTGCTGGGCTCGCTGACCGGGATCTCGTCCAACATCCTGATGATCTTCATCCTGTTCGCGGCCTTCATGCTGCACTCGGGCGTGGGCCAGTTCTTCATGGACATCTCGATCGCCCTGGCCGGCCGGTTCCGCGGCGGCCCGGCCAAGGTCGCGGTGGTGTCGTCCGGGCTCTACGGCACGGTCAGCGGCTCGTCGGTGGCCGACTGCTATGCGACGGGGACGTTCACGATCCCGCTCATGAAGAAGATCGGCTATCGCCCGGAGATCGCCGGCGCCATCGAGGCGTGCGCCTCCTGCGGCGGTCCGCTGATGCCGCCGGTGATGGGCGCCGGCGCCTTCATCATGTCGGAGCTGACCGGCATCCCCTACACCAAGATCATCGTGGCGGCCGCGCTGCCGGCCATCCTCTATTACGCCGGCATCATGGCCACCGTGCACTGGGAGGCGCTCAAGCACGGCATCGGCACCATGGCCGCCGACGTGCCGTCGGTCGGCGCGCTCCTGCGGCGGGCGGTGCTCTTCACGCCGTTCTTCACGATCGTCTACTTCCTGCACGCCGGCTACTCGCCGTCGAAGGCGGCGCTCTACAGCATGCTGACCGCGGTCGTGGTCTCGTGGGTCGCGGGCCAGTCGCCGATGACGCCGCGGCGGATGTTCGACACGATGGGCGAGGCGATGCGCGGGGGCGTCATCGTGGCCTCCGTGCTGGCCGCCTCCGGGCTCATCGTCGCCTCCATGAGCCGGACCGGCTTCGCGCTGGCGTTCTCGAGCACGATCATCGGCTTCTCGGGCGGCCACGTCGTGATCGCGCTGTTCCTGGTGTTCCTCGTGGTCTCGGTGCTCGGCACCGGCATTCCGACGACGCCGGCCTACATCCTGGCGGTGACGGTCGGCGGCGCCGCGCTCCAGAACCTGGGCGTGGAGCTGCTGGCCGCCCACCTGTTCGTCTTCTACTACGCGGTGCTGGCCGACGTGACGCCGCCGGTCGCCGTCACCGCGTTCGCCGGCGCTCAGATGGCGGGCGCCGACCCGATGATCACCGGGTGGCAGGCCACCCGCATCGGCATCGGTGGCTTCCTGGCGCCGTTCCTGTTCGTATTCCAGCCGCCGCTGCTCATGAAGGGCACCTGGCCCGAGATCGTCGTGGCCTTCGTCTCGGCGATCGTCGGGATCTCGGCCCTGTCGGCGGCGGTGGCCGGCCACATGTTCGGGCCGCTGTCGTGGCCGAAGCGGCTGTTCCTGATCGCCGTCGCGCTGGCGGCGATCGGCCCGTACTTCGCCGTCTCGCTCGCCAGCAGCGTCGTGCTGATCGCCTACGCGGTGTGGGACGCGCGCGCGGCGCGGCAGGCGCCGGCGCCGGTACTGCGCGTGACCGAGCGCCCGACGATCGTCGCCGGCAGCGAGGGTCCGCCTATTTCATAGTGGGGGCCCCGAAATGGCCCCCACACCCCCCAACGTTCGGGCCGCCCCGGCGCAGCCGGGGCCGCCCTCTATCCCGGCTCGACGCGGGCCCCGCGATGGCCCCCACACCCCCCAACGTTCGGGCCGCCCCGGCGCAGCCGGGGCCGCCCTCTATCCCGGCTCGACGCGGGCCCCGCAATGGCCCCCACACCCCCCAACGTTCGGGCCGCCCCGGCGCAGCCGGGACCGCCCTCTATCCCGGCTCGACGCGGGCCCCGCAATGGGCCCCCCACACCCCCAACGTTCGGGCCGCTCCGGCGCAGCCGGGGCCGCCCTCTATCCCGGCTCGACGCGGGCCCCGCAATGGGCCCCCACACCCCCAACGTTCGGGCCGCCCAGGCGCAGCCGGGGCGCTCTCCTCTATCACTCGGATCACTCGCTCGCGAGGGTTTGACGGCGCTGGCGGTGGTAATCGGCGAGGCTGTCGTTTGCGGCCACGATCGTGCCGAGCTCGGCGACGATCCGGCCGACGTCGCGGCCGGGCATCGCCACGTAGAGCTCGTCGTCGCCGAGATCGGTGTAGACGCGATTGCCGATGCAGCCGGTGCTCGCCACGCTGCCGCCGGTGAGCGCCGCCGGCAGCGCCATGCACGTCGGGCGACCGAGCAGCGCCGGCTGGACGCCGACGCCGGCCCGTCCGGCGGCCTCGAGCAGGAGCATCACGCGACCGGGCCGACCCGCGATCACCACGACGTCGGGATCGACCGGCGTCTGCCCGAGCGGCGCGTAGACGACGACACCGGGTGCGTGCGGCAGGCGTGGGATGCCCGCGACCTCCTCCATCCGAACGTAGCCGAGGCCCGACATGAGCCCGAGCGCCTGCTCGAGTTCGGCGGCGCGCTCCGAGGGCAGCGAGATGCCGTGCGTGTAGCTGCCGATCGGGCAATTGTGGTGATCGGCCGGCACGGTGTAGAAGACGCGGCCGGCCGCGGCCAACCGCCAGAAGCTGCACCCCGACGGCTCGGTGCCTCCGAAGCGCGCGACGCCGGCCGGCGGTGTCGCGCGAAAAGCGACGGCGACCGGCCGTCGCGCGGCGGATCCGACCCGATCGGCCAGGTGTTGCTCGATCTCGCTCCATTCCGTCATGGCGTTCCCCCGTGGGCGCACCGCGTAGGCACGACGGCCGATGGTACACTCGGCGTCCAATGGAGGCGCCCATGCATCGGCTCATCACGTGGACTCTCGGGCTCGCCCTCTCGATCGCTCTCGCCGGCGTCGCCCCGGCGGCCGCCCAGACGCCGCCGCCGTTCGAGACGAAGAAGATCAGCGACACGGTCTACCTGTTCCGCTACGGGGGCCACCAGGCGATCTTCGTGGTGACGCCGGCGGGCGTCATCGCCACCGATCCGATCGCCTACCTGCGACCGCAGGCGGCGACGACGTACATCGACGAGATCCGCAAGGTCACGCCGGCGCCGATCAAGTACGTCGTCTACAGCCATCACCACTACGACCACATCGCCGGCGGCAAGCCGTTCAAGGAGACGGCGTGCGCATCCTCGAGCTGGGCGGCGTGCGGGTCGAGCTGCACTACGTCGGCCGCAATCACTCCGACAACTCGCTGGTCATCCTCATCCCGAAGGACAAGATCCTCTTCACCGTCGACTTCATCCCGATCCAGACCGTGCAGTTCCGCGACCTGCCGGACGGCTACCTGCCCGACTGGTTCGACTCGCTCGACCGCGTGCTCGAGCTGGACTGGGACCGGATGATCCCCGGCCATCCCTACGCAGGCGGCCGCCTCGGCACGAAGGACGACGTTCGCGCGCTCAGGCAGTACATGACCGATCTGTCCGACGCCGTCCGGCAGGCCGCCAACCAGGGCAAGTGCTTCGACACCGCGATCAAGGAGATCAAGCTGCCGAAGTACGAGACCTGGGGCAACTACGAGCAGTACCTGCCGGGCAACATCGAGCGCTTCTGCGAGTACTGGGGCCGAGGGTATTGATTGCATGGGGGGCCTCGAACGGGCTCCCCTGCCCCCCGGATGTTCGTCGCGCCTCGGCGTGGCGCTCCTCTATAGTCCGGGGCAGAGCGTGCCGAGGTAGTCGCCGCTGGTGGTGCCGTCGGTCACGCTGAACTCGCCGCGGAGGCGGATCTGGCCGGTGGCGCCAGTCATGCTCCCGGTGCCTCCATCGAAGGTGATCAGCGACGCGAATCCGCCCTGGCCGGGCGGCAGGTCGATGCTGCCGGTGTCGGTGCCGAACAGCTCGTCGCCGCTCTTCAGGGAGATCGTGCTCTTCCCGGTGAAGAAGAAGACGCTGGGAACGCCGCCGATCAATGCGGACGGCTCGGCGGCCGTCATGGCGAAGACGTAGTTGCCCTGAATGCCGCCCCACACGCGGCCGGCGGTACAGAGCGGCGACGGCCCTGGCGGGCACGGCACCACGTTCGCCTCGAAATGGCCCACGACGGGGTTGCAGGCCTGATCGGCACGGACAGGAACCACGGTCACGCCGAGCACGACGACGGATGCGGTGAGCCGCCGGACCAGTGGGCTCAGGGGCCTCTCCTCTCGGGAGTCGTCCTCGCCGCCGGGATGGCGGCGGCGGGATTATAGTTGAGCTGGCGCGCGACGGCTTTCCTGCACGGCGATCCCGGGCGCGTGCGCGAGGCGATCGCGCGCTACCGCGAGCGGCTCGGTGTCACCACGGCGAGCAGGTCCTACCCACGCCCGGCTGAACCCGGCGCGTCTAATCCTTGGTCGTCAGCGGAACGTAGTCATATTCGCCGATGCCCTGCAGGACCAGGAACGTCGCCGAGCGCTGGCCGGCGTTGGTCACGAGGTGCGGGCGCCCGGGCCGCACCGCGTAGGTCTGGCCGGGCGCCAGGCGCACCTCTTCCTTCGGGTCGCGCAGGAACAGGCGCAGCTCGCCCTCGAGCACGTAGAACGTGTCGTGCACGTTCGTGTGGTAGTGCCACGGCACCTGCTGGGTCGGCGAGATCTGCAGCTCGGTGATGCGAAAGCCCGGGCGCTCGGCGTGCCGGGCGCGGCGCTCGACGTCATAGAGGTGGCTGGAGTCCTTGACGGCCTGCATCGCGCGCCTCCTTTCGGCCCTCACCTTACCGCAGATCGGTCGGTCGCCCGGGTGAGGATCACGGTGAGTCCGGCCAGCACCAGCGCCATGCCCGCCAGGCGCAGCGGACCGAACCGCTCGCCGAACGCCAGCGCCGACGACACCGCGCCGACGAACGGCACGAGCAGCGCGAAGGGCGCCACCGTGGCCGCCGCGTAGCGGCGCAGCAGCGCGCCCCAGATCGCGTAAGCCAGCACGGTCGCGGCGAGGCCGAGATAGACCGCGGCGGCGAGCCCGGCCGCCGTGCCGGCCGCGAGGGCCCGCGGAAACGCCGCCGGTCCGTCGAGAACGAGCGAGAGCGCCAGCGCGGGCAGCGGCGGCACCAGACTGAGCCAGGCCACCAGGCTCGGCATGTCCACGGGCCCCAGGCGCTTGAGCAGGACGTTGCCGACGCCGAAGCTGATCGGCGACACGAGCGTCAGCACGAAGGCCGCCGGCGTGAGCGCGCCGCCGACGGTGAAGCCGATCAGCACGAGGCCGCCCAGCGCGATCGCCGAGCCGAGCCACTGGCGTGCCGTCGGCCGCTCGCCGAGCCACCCCGCCGCGAACACGATCGTGAACAGCGCCTGCGTCTGCACGATCACCGAGGCCAGCCCGGGCGGCATTCCGCGGGCGATGCCGAAGAACTGAAACAGGAACTGGCCGGTGAAGAGCGTGAGGCCGACGGCCACCAGCGCCGGCCACGGAACGGCCGGTCGCGGCAGGACGACGATCGGGACGGCGGCGATCGCAAAGCGAAGGACGACGAGCTGGGACGGCGAGAAGCTGTCGAGCCCGATGCGCGTGGCGACGAAGGCGACCCCCCAGACGACCGCCACCAGCACCGCCAGCGCGGCATGCGCCGGACGCAGCCGGCTCAGCCCTTCAGGGCGCCGGCCGAGAGCCCGCGGATCAAGTGACGCTGCAGGTAGGTGAACAGGATCGCGACCGGCACGGTGGAGATCATGACGCCGGCCGAGAGCTGGCCCCACTGGATCTCGTACTGCCCGACCATGAAGAGGAGGCCGGCCGACAGCGTGCGCATCTCGGTCTGGGTCGTGAACGTGATCGCGAACAGCAGCTCGCTCCACGACGTGACGAAGGCGAAGATCGCCGTGGCAGCCACCCCCGGCGCGGCCAGCGGCAGCACCACCCGGCACAGCGCGCCGAAGCGGCCGCAGCCGTCGATGAGCGCGCTCTCCTCCAGCTCGCGGGGAATGGCGTCGAAGTAGCCGACCAGCATCCACACGGTGAACGGCACCGTGAAGGAGAAGTTCGAGTAGATCAGCGCCTGGTAGGTATCGATGAGGCCGAGCGCGTACCACTGCGAGAGCAGCGGCGCGATGAGCAGCACGGCCGGGAACATCTGCGTGGCCAGGAACACCAGCAGTAGCACGTTGCGGCCGGCGAAGCGGAAGCGGGCCAGCGCGTAGCCGGCCAGGATGGAGACGGCGGTGGTGACGACCATCGTGACCGACGAGACCCACAGGCTGTTGGCGAAGAAGCGGCTGAACGGCGTCAGCTTCGACGTCCACGCGTCGACGTAGTTGACCGCCGTCAGCCGTCCCGGCAGGTACTGGAGCGGGGTGGCGTACAGCTCGGCGCGCGTCTTGAGCGACGTGAGGAACACCCACACGAACGGGCCCAGCGCGAACAGCGTGAGCGCCAGCAGGCCCAGCCACAGCACGGGGCCGCTCAGCACCCGCTCGACCCAGTCCGCGCGTGACCGGGTCAGGCGCCGCGCACCGCCCGTCGCGTCGCGCCGGCGGTCGGGGGCGCTCATGCCGCGCTGTCGATCCCGCGGGTCACGCGGAGGTAGAGCACCGTGAAGGTGAGCATGATCACGAGCAGCACCACCGACAGCGTGGCCGCGTAGCCGAAGTCGAGCGTCGAGTACGCGGTCAGCAGCGTGTAGGTCGAGGTGATCTGGGTGGCGTTGGCCGGGCCCCCGCTGGTCATCACGAAGATCAGGTCGGCGTAGTTGAACGTCCAGATGATCCGGGTGGCGGTGGCCACGATGATGATCGGCCGCAGCAGCGGCAGCGTGACGTGCCGGAAGCGCTGCAGCACGCTGGCTCCGTCCACGCGCGCCGCCTCGTAGAGCTCGTCGGGAATCGCCTGCAGCCCGGCCAGCAGCATGATGGCGAAGAACGGCACCCCGCGCCAGACATTGGTGGCGATGACGGCCGGCATCGCCAGCGACGGATCGGACAGCCACGCCACCCGGTCGCGCAGCACGCCCAGGCGCAGCAGCAGATCGTTGATGACGCCGTAGTTCGGCTGGTAGAGCCACTCCCACACCAGCGCGACGACGACCCCCGGGACGATCCACGGCAGCAGCGTCACCGTGCGCACGAAGGCCCGACCCCGAAAGGACTGATGCAGGAGCAAGGCGGCCGCGAAGCCCCCCAGGAACTGGAAGCCCACCGAGCCGAACACCCACACGAACGAGTTCCACAGCGTCAGCCAGAACGTCTCGTCGTGCAGGAGACGCGCGTAGTTGCCGAGCCCGATGAAGCCGTATTCCTGCGGGCGGATCAGCACGTGCCGGTACAGGCTCATGTGCATCGCCTTGAGGATCGGGAACAGGATCGTGCCGCCCAGACAGATGGCGACGGGGAGCAGATAGAGATAGCCGGTCGCCAGCTCCCGCGCCCGCCGCGAGAGCAGCGGGCGCGGGAGCGCGACGGCGACGGACGCCGGCGACGACGCCATCAGCCCATGTTCTTGGTGAGGACGTCGGCGAACTTGTCGAGGAACTCGCGGGCGCTGAGCCTGCCGACCAGCGCCTGCTGGAAGAGCGGCACGCCCTCCGAGTCGAGCTTGCCACCCCAGCTGGCGTGGGCCAGGTACGGGCTCACGATCGAGAACGGAAACGACTTGATGAAGCCGGCCAGCGCGGGATCCCTGGTGAACTCCGGCCGCTCGGCGACGCTCTTGCGGGCCGGCAGCAGCCCGAGCGTCTTGGAATACATGAAGTGCGGCTCGGGCTCCATCGCCCACGCCATG
>VBPC01000052.1:0-4894 GCA_005887895.1 Candidatus Rokuibacteriota bacterium | reverse complement strand
CCGTCGGTCGGGACCGAGGGCGGGCAGACCTTGTGCTTGCGGAAGAGGTCGAGGTACCAGTCGAGCGCCTCGGCCGCCTCCCGGGAGTTGATGACGACCTTGCCGTCCTTGAGGACCTGGGCGCCGTTGGCGTACATGAACTCGGTGGCGTAGAGCACGGCCCACGTACCCTGCCCGCGCATGCCGAAGCCGTACTGGTTGCGATCGGCCTTCGTCATGGCCTTCGCGTAGGCGAGGAAGTCGTCGAACGTCCAGTCGTCCCTGGGCGGCTTGGCGCCGTACTCCTTCGTGCGATCGGTCCGCCAGTAGAGCGCGTCGTTCGTCACGACCCACGGGAAGGACAGGATCCGGTTCTTCACCGTCACCGTCTGCCAGGCGAGCGGGATGACGTCCTTGTAGCCGGCCCAGTCCTTCACCTTCGACGTCAGGTCCTCGACGGCCCCCATCCCCTCGAACTCGCCGACCCAGTTGTCCCAGACCTGGCAGCAGTCGGGCGGGTTGCCGGCGGCGATGCCCGAGATCAGCTTCTGGCGAGCCTGCGCCTGCGGCACGAACTCGACCTTGACCTCGAAGTCCTTCTGCGACTGGTTGAACCGCTGGACGAGCGACTCGACGAGCGCGTTGCGCTTGGGCTCCGGCACGCTGAACTGAAATCGCACCGGCGTGGCGCCCCAGGCCCGGCGCGGGCGCAGCAGCGGCTCCTCCCACCACGCCAGCTCGGCCGCGGTGAGCGCGCCGGCGGCGGCCAGGGTCTTCAAGACCTGCCGGCGGGACAGGATCCAGCTCTCGTCCATCACGTCCTCCTCGTCAGCCGAAAATCCCGCCGGGCCCGCTCACCTCCCACAGATTCTCCTGGGAGCGCAGCGGCGGGCGCCCGTCGGTCCGCACCCGCACCGAGCTGCCGTCGCCGAGCAGGCGCCGTGCCTTCACGGTGTCGGCGAGCTGGATGTTGAGGATCTCGCGCACCTGGGCCTGCAGGGCCGGGTCCAGCACGGGAAAGGCGATCTCGACGCGGCGATCGAGGTTGCGGGGCATCCAGTCGGCCGAGGCCAGCAGGTACTCGGGCGAGCCGGCGTTCTCGAAGAAGAAGATGCGCGCGTGCTCGAGGTAGCGGTCGACGATCGAGATCACCCGGATGTTGTCGGAAAGTCCCGGCACCTCCGGGCGCAGGCAGCAGATCCCGCGCACGATGAGGTCGATCTGCACGCCGGCCTGTCCGGCCGTGTAGAGCTCCTCGATCAGCTTGCGATCCACCAGGCTGTTCATCTTGGCGATGATGCGAGACGGGCGGCCCGCCCGCGCGCGCGAGGCCTCGCGGCGGATGCGCTCGAGCAGCTCGTCGCGCAGGTTGGTCGGCGCCAGCAGCAGATGGTTGAAGCCGTGCGGCCGCGTGTAGCCGGTGAGGAGATTGAACAGCTCGGTGAGGTCCTCGCCGAACGAGTCGCGGCTGGTGAACAGGCCGAGGTCGCTGTAGATGGCGCCGGTGCGCACGTTGTAGTTGCCGGTGGCCAGGTGGCAGTAGCGGCGGATGCCATCGGTGTCCTGTCGCACGACCAGGCAGGCCTTGCAGTGGGTCTTGAAGCCGACCAGGCCGTAGACGACGTGCGCGCCCACCTCTTCCAGGGCGCGGGCCCAGCGGATGTTCGCCTCCTCGTCGAAGCGCGCCTGCAGCTCGACGAGCACCGCCACCTCCTTGCCGTTCTCGACGGCCGTGTGGAGGGCGTGGGCGATCGGCGAGGCCGGGCTCACGCGGTAGAGCGTCATCTTGATGGCCAGCACCTTGGGATCGACGGCGGCCTCCCGCACGAAGCGCGTCACCGCGTCGAACGTCTGGTACGGGTGGTGCACGAGCACGTCGCGCGAGCGGATCGCGCTCCACATGTCGGACGCGTTGTCGAAGGCCGGCACCGGGTGCGGCGGCTGCACGTGATCCTTGAGCCGCGGCACGTCCAGCGCCGAGTAGAGCTGCAGCAGGTCGGAGAACGCGGTGAAGCCCTCGTTCTCGTAGAGGTCCTCCGGCTGCAGCTCCAGCTCCTCGAGCAGCGTGGCGAGGATCTCCGGCGGCAGGTCGGCGTCGTGCTGCAGCCGCACCGCGGTGCCGAGCCGGCGCCCGCGCAGGCTCTCCTCGACGCTGGTCAGCAAATCGACGGGCCGACCTCGCATCTGGATGTCGGCGTCCCGCGTCACGCGGATCGCGTGGGTCGATAGGATGTCGTAGCCCGTGTACAGCGTCGGCAGCTGCAGGCGGATCACGTCCTCCAGCAGCACGAACACGTGGCGCCCGTAGGGATCCGGCAACGGCACGAAGCGCGGCAGCACCTGGCTGGGGATGTGGATCACGGCCAGCGAGCTCTGCGGCAGCGCCGACGGCGCCGACGGGCGGATCGAGGCGACCAGGCACAGCGAGCGGTTGCCGAGATACGGGAAGGGATGGCCGGGATCGACGGCCAGCGGCGTCACCACCGGCAGCACCGTGCGGCGGAAGTACTCCTCGAGGAACCGCTCCTGATCACCGCTGAGGTCCTTGGGCCGCAACAGCACGACGCCCTCGGCCGCCAGCAGCGGCTGGATCTCCTGCAGGAAGGACCGGTGCTGCTCGTCCACGAGCTGGTGGACGCGCGCCGACACCGCCGCCAGCGTCTCGGCGGCGGTCAGCTCGTCGGGCCCCGACGTCGGCTCGCCGGCATGGATGCGGCGCTTCAGCGTGGCCACCCGCACCATGAAGAACTCGTCGAGGTTCGAGCTGAAGATGGCCAGGAACTTCACCCGCTCCAGCAACGGCACGGTGGGGTCGAGCGCTTCCTCGAGAACCCGCCGGTTGAACTCCAGCCAGGACAGCTCGCGATTCAGGAAGGTGTTGGCGCTCATCCCGAGCCCCGCGCGTCGAACGTCTCGTGCAGGAGGATGCCGTCGCGCACCCCGCGCGTGCACACGAGCAGGGTCAGGTAGCCGCCGAAGATCATCAGCTCCTCGATCACGATGGCCCCGGCCAGGATGATGTCGGCCCGCTCGGCCTTGAGGCCGCGGATCTTGCGGCGCCGGCGGGGCGACAGCTGCTCCAGCCGCTCGCGGATCGCCGTCACGTCAGACTGCGAGAGCTGCAGGCCGTGACGGTGCTTGCGCTCGCCGCGGTGCGCGCCCAGGTGCATGGTGGCCAGCGTGCGGATCGTGCCGCCGAGACCCACCAGCACCTCGCCGCGGCGGGCCGGCGGCAGCGCCTGGGCGAGCTGGGTGCGGATCGCGGCCCGCAGGGCGCGCAGCTCGCGCGGGTGCGGCGGCTCGTGGCGCACGAAGCGCCGGGTCGCGCGCACCGCGCCCAGCGGCAGGCTCAGCATCGTGACGACCTTGCCGGCCCGCACCCGGCTGAGCTGCAGGCTGGCGCCGCCGAGGTCGGCCACCAGCCCGTCGCCGAAGTCGAGGCTGTCGAGGGCGGCCGTCACGCCCAGCCGCGCCTCGTCGCGCGCGCTCAGCACCCGCACCTCGATGCCCTCGCGGTAACGGAGCGGCGCCAGCAGGCGCTCGCGGTTGCGCGCATCGCGCACGGCGGAGGTGGCCACCGCCACGATCCGGGGGCCGCCGCCGTTGGGCACGTGGTGCGCGAAGAACCGGTGCACCGCCCGCAGCGTGTCGTCGATCGCCGCCCGTGGCAGCGTGCCGGGCGCGCCGGCGCCCAGCCGGGTGCGGGCGCGCTCCTCCACCAGGACACGATATCCGGCGTTCGGCTTCACCTCGGCCAGCAGGAACCGGACGGCGTTGGAGCCCAGATCGACCACGGCCAACAACTCTCCCTTCCGCCTCGAAGCGCGGCGCTCCCGTCCCATCAGGTCAGGTTACAGCAGGGGTGTTGCGGGCGAATCAGTCCTGCCAGAGCGCCACGCCACCTCGGATCCCGGCCTCGTTGGACACGATGGTGACGTCCGGGTCGAGCTCGAAGTCGATCTTCTTGGCATTGCCGCCGCCGATGTAGAGGTGATCGAAGTTCGTCAGGGCCCGGAGGTTGTCGATCGCCTTCTTCACGCGCTTGTTCCACTGCTTCTTGCCGACGTCCTTGCGAGCGGCGTTGCCGAGCTGCTCGTCGTACGTCTCGCCCTTGCGGAACGGATGGTGCGACAACTCCAGGTGCGGCCCCAGCCGGCCATCGAGATAGAGGCCGGTCCCGAAGCCGGTGCCGAGGGTGATCACCATCTCCACGCCCTTGCCGGCGATCACCGCCAGGCCCTGGACGTCGGCGTCGTTGGCCACGCGCACCGGCTTGCCGAGCGCCCGGCCGAGCGCACCGGCCAGGTCGTAGCCCTTCCAGCCCTTGTTGCCGAGGTTCGGCGCGGTCAGCACGCGCCCGTCGCGCACGACGCCCGGAAACCCGACGGAGACGCGATCGTACGATCCGAGCGGAGCCACCAGCTTGGCCAGCGCGTCCACGATCTCCTTCGGCGGAGCGCCAACCGGGGTGTCGACGCGCACGCGTTCGGTGAGGAGCTTGCCGGAATCGTCGATGACGGAGGCTTTGAGACCGGTGCCTCCGACGTCGATCGCCAGCGTGCGGCTGCGGCTGATGCTCGAGACCTCCGCGGACTGAGCGTGCGGCATAGAGCGCCTCCTTGGGTACGTGGAACCCGCCCGAAGGGCGGGGAGCAGGATGGTACCACGACCCCTCCGGGGCGGGGACTGTGAACTAGGAGCCGGCGATTATCCTCAGGATCCGAGGCTTTAGGAACCAGACGAGGCGACCGCCCGCGCGCGGGCCGTCGGGCAGGTCGACGAGCGCCGCGCCCCCTTTCTTGAACGCGAAGCGCTCCCCGCGACCGCTGCCGAGCAGCCGCGCGAGCAGCAGCGACAGCACCGGCTCGTGGCCGACCACCACCACCGTCGCATCGGCCGGCTGCCGCTGGAGCAG
>VBPC01000051.1 GCA_005887895.1 Candidatus Rokuibacteriota bacterium | reverse complement strand
GCGACTTCGTGAAGGCCGCCACCCCGGCCTTGGAGGCCGCGTAGTTCGCCTGGCCGAAGTTGCCGATCTGGCCGATGACCGACGTCATGTTCACGACGCGGCCGTAGTTCTGCTTGAGCATCTGGTCGATGAAGACCTTGGTGCAGTTGAAGACGCCGTCGAGATTGGTCCCGAGCACCTTGCGCCAGGAGGCGTGGTCCATCTTGACGAACGTCTTGTCGGAGTTGATGCCGGCGTTGTTGACGAGGATGTCGAGGTGGCCGAACTCCCGCAAGATCTCCTGCGCCATCCGGAAGGTGTCCGGATAGTCGCTGACGTCGGCCTGGGCGAGGATGGCCTTGCAGCCCATCTTCTTGATGTGCTCGGCCACGTCGCGGGCGGCGGTCTCGCTCGAGACGTAGTTGATGGCGACGTCGGCGCCTTCCTCGGCCAGGGCGATGGCGACGGCGCGGCCGATGCCGCGGGAGCCGCCGGTGACGAGTGCAGTGCGACCCTTGAGCTTCATGGGCAACATCCTCCTGCGGCTTCTCTGCGTTGAAGACCTGTGAGTCTATCACGGCGATTCTTGTGACGCTTGACGCGGAGTGTTAAACTCGCGCCACGATGTCGTACGTCATCAAGCGGTACTCCAACCGCAAGCTCTACGACACCCAGGAGAGCCGGTACGTCACCCTCGAGGAGATCGAGGAGATGATCCGCGCCGGCCGCGAGATCTCCGTCGCCGACGCCGCCTCCGGCGAGGACCTCACCTCCGTCACGCTGACGCAGATCATCCTCGAGAACGAGCGCACCCGCCGCGCCAGTCTGCCGGCGGCGTTCCTGCATCAGCTCATCAAGCACGGCGAGAGCTGGCAGGACTTCGTGCAGAAGTCGATGCGCGCCAGCCTCGAGGGTATGGTTACCAGCCAGCGCGACATGGAGCGGATCTTCCGCGACTGGTCAGTGCGCGCGGGCTGGGGCGCGATGGGCGTCACTCCGCCGGCCCCCCCCGCCGAGCCCAAGCGCGACGGCGCGCCCGGCGAAGACCCCGACAAGCTGCGCGAGGAAGTGACGGCCTTGCGCGACCGTCTCCGCTCACTCGAGGAGCGGCTTCAGAAGCGCAAGGCCGAGTCCAAGTAGCCCGCGTCGCGGTCTGCGTCACCGCTCAGGCGGCGTAGACGTCCCGCATCTTCGTCACCGCCTCCGAGAACGACTCCTGGATCCCCTTGCCGGTCTGCTCGGCCGTGGTCTGCAGCCGCTCGGCCGTGCGGGTCACCGCCTGGGCATTGCCCTCGAGGATCCGGAACCACTTCTGGGCGTTCTCCACGCTGTCCGGGCCACGATGCCGGCCTGCTGCAGCTCGGCGTACAGCCGCACGCCTTCCTTGGCCGTGGCCGCCGACAGCTCGGCCAGCTCGCGGAGGACGCGCTGGTTGGCGTCCGCCCAGACGGTCATCGTCTCGACGGCCCTGCCCGAGCCCTGAGTGAACATCTCTTGTGCCTTCTTCACGTCCTGCATGGTGGTCTCCTTATCTGTCGCATCGGGCCCAGTCTTACGGGCACTGCGCTTCGCCATAGAATCTGCTCCTTGGTCCGCATCCGTGACGTTAACGCGACGCGTTAGAGTCGTCAAGCGATTTTTCGCGACGCGTCACAACCCTGATGGTAGTGTCACGAAACTCTCTGAGTTTGCAGACTTTCGGACTCGAGGGACGCGGCGCCGGGTCCGCCGGGAGGAGCAATCGATGGCCGACGACACGCTCGCCAAGGTCTTCTGGAGTCGGGTCGAGAAGAGCGCGGACAAGCCCGCCCAGCAGTTCAAGCAGGGCGGTGCCTGGCAGACGCTCACCTGGCGCGAGGTCGGCGACGTCGTGCGCGAGGTCGCGCTCGGGCTGATCGCGCTCGGGCGCACCAAGGGCGACACGATCGCGCTCCTGTCCGCGAGCCGCGCCGAGTGGGTGCAGGCGGACTTCGCCATCTTCAGCGCCGGCGGCGTCACGGTACCGATCTATCCCAGCTATCCGCCGGACCTCGTCGCCTACATCCTCAACGACTGCGGCGCCCGGACGATCTTCGTGGAGGACGCCGCGCAGCTCGCCAAGGTGCTGGAGGCGCGCGACAAGGTCCCGCAGCTCGAGCACGTCATCGTGATGACCGGCTACCAGCCGACCCAGCCGCCCAGGTCGACGATGACGTGGGACGTGCTGCGGCGGATCGGGCGCGACAATCTCGCGGCCCACAAGTCGACGCTGGCCGAGCGGGTGACGACCGGCACGTCGGGGGATCTCGCCTCGATCGTCTACACCTCCGGCACGACGGGACCGCCCAAGGGCGTGATGCAGACGCACGGCAATCACGTGTCGGCCCAGACGGCCGGCCGCGGCGCCACGCCCGTGCACGAGGGCTGGGTGCACCTGCTGTTCTTGCCGCTGGCCCACTCCTTCGCGCGGCTCGAGTCGTTCCTGGGCGTCTACCACGGGCTGACGACCGCCTTCGCCGAGAACATGGACACGCTGCGCGACAACCTCGTCGAGGTGCGGCCCCACTTCATCTGCAGCGTGCCGCGCGTCTTCGAGAAGGTGTACGCGGGCGTCATGGCCATGGCCGAGTCCGGCTCGCCGCTCAAGCGCAAGATCTTCCGGTGGGCGCTGGCCGTCGGTCGCGACGTGAGCCGTCATCAGCAGCGCGGCCAGCCGATCCCGTTCGGGCTCGAGCTCAAGCGGAAGCTGGCCCACCGGCTGGTCTTCTCCAAGCTCCACGCGCGGCTCGGCGGGCGGCTGCAGTGGGCGGTCTCCGGCGGCGCGCCCCTGGCGCGCGACATCGCCGAGTTCTTCCACGCCGCCGGCATCCTGATCCTCGAGGGCTACGGCCTCACCGAGACCTGCCCGGTGGGCACGTTCAACCGGCCCGATCGCTTCAAGTTCGGCTCGGTGGGCCAGGCGCTGGACGGCATCGAGCTGAAGATCGCCGCCGACGGCGAGATCCTGTTCCGCGGCCCCAACATCGCCAAGGGCTACTACAAGCAGCCGGAGGCGACCGCCGAGGTGTTCGAGCCCAACGGCTGGTTCCATACCGGCGACATCGGCCGCGTCGACGAGGAGGGATTCCTCTTCATCACCGACCGCAAGAAGGACCTGATCGTCACCGCCGGCGGCATGAACATCGCGCCCCAGAACATCGAGAATCTCCTGAAGGCCGATCCGTTGATCAGCCAGGTGATGGTGCACGGCGACCGGCGGCCGTACCCGGTGGCGCTCATCACGCTCAACCACGACGAGCTGACCAAGTTCGCGCGCCAGCACGGCGTGCTCACCAGCGACCCCGCCGCGCTCGTCAAGCATCCGAAGGTCGTCGAGCGGGTGGCGCGGACGGTCGAGGAGAAGAACTCGAATCTACAGTCGTACGCGAAGATCAAGAAGTTCGCCGTGCTGCCGGGCGACTTCACCCAGGAGGGCGGTGAGCTCACGCCGACGCTGAAGGTGAAGCGCAAGGTCGTCTTCGAGAAGTTCAAGAAGGATCTGGAGGCCCTGTACGGCTGAGCCGGCGCTGCCGCTGGCGGGGAAGGTCGCGGTCGTCACCGGCGCCAGCCGCGGGCTCGGCCGCTCGATCGCCGTGGCGCTGGCCGGGGCCGGCGCTGACGTCGCGCTGGCGGCGCGCTCGAAGGCGGATCTGGAGGAGACCGCGCACCAGGCCGAGCGCCACGGCGTGCGCGCCCTCGTGCTGCCGACCGACGTCACCGACTATCCGGCCGTCGAGCGGCTGATGAGCGAGACGGTCAGCGCGCTGGGCCGCCTGGACGTGGTCGTCAACAACTCCGGGATCGCCAGGGTCGCGCCGCTGGCCGAGGCGTCGCTGGCCGACTGGCAGGCGATCCTCGACGTCAACCTGTCGGGCGTCTTCCGCGGCTGCCGGGCGGCCGCGCCGTACCTCATTCGCCAGCGCGCCGGCAAGATCGTCAATCTCGCCTCGGTGCTGGCCGCCGTCGGCTTGCCCGGCTACACGATGTACGCCGCCACCAAGGGCGGCGTCATCTCGCTCACGCGCGCGCTCGGCGTCGAGTGGGCGCGGCACAACATCCAGGTGAACGCGATCGCCCCGGGCTGGTTCGTGACGGACATGAACGAGGCGGCCTTCGCCGATCCCAAGATCCACGAGCGGCTCACGCGCGACGTCCCGGCGCGCCGCACCGGGCGTCTGGAGGAGATCGGGCCGCTGGCGGTGTTCCTCGCGTCCGCCGGCTCGGACTTCATGACCGGCCAGACGATCTTCCTCGACGGCGGCCACACCGCCGCCTAGGTGGACCGCGTGAAGGCCGCCGTTCTCCACGGTCCGCGCGACCTGCGGGTCGAGACCGCGCCGGCGCCCGAGCCCGCTGCCGGCGAGGTGGCGGTGCGGGTGGGCATGGCCGGCCTCTGCGGCACCGACTACCGCATCTGGACGGGGGACCGGCCGGTCCACTATCCGCTCGTCCTCGGTCACGAGTTCGTCGGCACGGTCACTTCGGTCGGTGACGGCGTGAGCCGCGTGCGGGTCGGCGATCGCGTGGCCGTCGAGCCCAATTACTCCTGCGGCGCGTGCCCGCTCTGCCGCGAGGGCAATCGCAACCTCTGCCTGTCGCGCATCGCCGTCGGTATCGACGTCGACGGCTGCTTCGCCGAGGTCGTGCGGGTGCCACAACGCTGCTGCTGGCCGGCGCCGGCCGGCGTGGCCGACGAGGAGCTGATGGTCACCGAGCCGCTCGCCGTCGTGGTGCGCGCCGTGGCGCGAAGCGCGGTGGCCCACGACGAGAGCGCGGCGGTCGTCGGCGGCGGCACGCTGGGCCTGCTGGCGCTCCAGGTGCTGCGCGGCCGGGGCGCCCGCGTGCTGGTGGTCAGTCGCTCGTCGAGGCGCTTCGCGCTCGCCCGGGAGCTGGGCGCCGAGGCGACGCAGGCGGTCGATGACGGCCCGCTGGAGGCCACGGCCCGCGCGTTTTCGGGCCGCGAGGGCGTGGACGTGGTGGTGGAAACGGCGGGCACCGCCGAGGCCGTCGCCCATGCCCTGGCGCTGGTGCGGCCGGGCGGGCGCGTCGTGCTGACCGGGCTGCCACACGAGCCGACGCCGGTCGCGTTCTTCTCCGTCGTTCGCCGCGAGGTGACGATCGCCGGCTCGATGATCTATCAGGACGAGTTTCCGGAGGCGATGCGGCTGGTCGCCGCCGGGACCGTCCGCACGGGGCCGCTGATCACGCACCGGTTCGCCCTCGACGCCATCGGCGAGGCGTTCGCCGCGCACCGGGCGCCGGAGTCCATCAAGGTGGCCCTCGTGCCGCGATGAGGCGGCTCGGTAAGACCTGCCGGACACGAAAAGAATTCCCCGTGTAGCGGGCGGCCCGGCTAAAATCGTGGTGTTGTGACGCAGCGACGGGCGCTCATCACCGGCATCACCGGCCAGGACGGCTCCTACCTCGCGGAGTTCCTTCTCGAGAAGGGCTACAGGGTCTATGGCATGGTGCGCCGCTCCTCCTCGGATCATTTCGAGCGGATCGCGCACCTCGAAGACCGGATCGAGCTGCGGGAAGGCGACCTCCTCGACCAGCTCTCGATCATCACGCTCCTGCACGCGATCGAGCCCCACGAGATCTACAACCTGGCGGCCCAGTCCTTCGTGCCGACCTCCTGGGAGCAGCCGATCCTGACCAGCGAGGCGACCGCGCTCGGCGTCACGCGCATGCTGGAGGCGATCCGGGTGGTGGATCGCAGCATCCGCTTCTACCAGGCCTCGTCCTCGGAGATGTTCGGCAAGGTGCGCGAGAGCCCCCAGAACGAGAAGACACCCTTCTATCCGCGGAGCCCCTACGGCGTGGCCAAGGTCTACGGCCACTACCTCACCGTGAACTACCGCGAGTCGTACGGCCTCCACGCCGTGTCGGGGATCCTGTTCAACCACGAGTCGCCGCGGCGCGGGCGGCAGTTCGTCTCGCGCAAGATCACTCTCGGCGCCGCCGCCATCAAGCTGGGGCTGGCGACGGAGCTGCGCCTGGGCAACCTCGACGCCAAGCGCGACTGGGGCTACGCCGGCGACTACGTCGACGCGATGTGGACGATGATGCAGCAGTCGACGCCGGACGACTTCGTGATCGCCACCGGCGAGACGCACACCGTGCGCGAGCTCTGCCAGATCGCCTTCGCCCGCGTGGGCCTCGACTGGGCGAAGTACGTCGTCGTCGACGCCACCCACGTCCGCCCGGCCGAGGTCGATCTGCTGATCGGTGACGCCGGCAAGGCCCGCCGCGTCCTCGGCTGGCGCCAGAAGGTCAGCTTCCGCGAGCTCGTCGAGTTGATGGTCGACGCGGACCTGCGAGAGCTTCACGCCCGCCGCTGACCGATGCGGGTCGTCTACCTGTCCGCTTCAGGTCATCTGGGCGGGCGGAACGATGTCTGCTGGACCTCACCGCGGAGCTTCGCGACACACGACCTGACTGCGCGCTCCACGTCGTCCTCGGCACACGCGGCCCGCTGAGCGCGCGGCTGGCGGTGCTGGACGTGCCGACCACGGTGCTGCCGATCCCGGCCGCGCTGGTGCGGGTGGGCGCGAGCGGCTCCCGGACACTGGCGCTCGGCGGCCGGCTCGCCGTCGCCGGCCTGTCGCTGCTCCGGTATCGACGGCACCTCGCCCGCACCCTCCGGGACCTCGTTCCCGACGTGATTCACAGCAACGGGCTCACGATGCACCCGCTCGCCGGACGGGCGGCGCCGGCGGGGGTCCCGGTCGTCTGGCATCTCCACGACTTCGTCCGTCGCCGGCCTCTCACGCGCCGCCTGCTGCGTCTCGACCGTCGCCGCTGCGCCGCGATCATCGCGAGCTCGGCCGCCGTGGCCGCCGACGCGCGCACGGTCGTCGGGCCGGGCTGCGCGATCCACCCGGTGCCGAGCGGCGTGGACCTCACGGCATTTTCCCCCGACGGCCCCACCGTGGACCTGGATCGCCTCGCCGGTCTGGCGCCGCCCACGACGGCCGTGGTCCGCGTCGGCCTGGTGGCGACGATGGCGCGCTCGAAAGGTCACGAGGTGTTCTTCCAGGCGCTCGCCCGGATTCCGGCTGCGCTGCCGATTCGTGCCTACGTCGTCGGCGGTCCCAGCGACCGGGCCGATGCCGGCCAGTACTCGCTCGACGAGCTGCGCGAGCGCGCCGCGCGAGCCGGTGTCGCCGCGCGCGTCGGCTTCACCGGCTTCGTGGACGAGCCGGCCAGCGCGATGCGCGCGCTCGACGTCGTCGTCCACGCCAACACGGCGCCGGAGCCCTTCGGCCTCGTCGTCGCCGAAGCCATGGCCTGCGGCCGTCCGGTTGTGATGAGCGCCGCCAGCGGCATCGCGGACTATCTCGTACCCGAGCGCGACGTGCTGACGTTTGCGCCGGGCCACGCCGCCGCGCTTGCCGCGCGGCTCGAGAGGCTCGTGTCCGAGGAGGATCTGCGTCACCGACTGGGCAAGGCCGGCCGGCTGATGGCCGAGCACCGGTTCGACCGTGTCCGGGTGGGCCACGCGGTCGCCGCGATCTACGACGCGCTCAGCGCACGGCCCCGCTGAGTCGCCGTCCTAGCCGCCCAGCCCGTAGCGGAGCGTGCACCACACGCCGCGGACGCCGTCCTTCCAGGTGATCTTCTTGCCCTCGGCGTAGGTGCGGCCGTGGTAGGAGATCGGCACCTCGTAGATGCGCCAGTGGCCGCGGGCGATCTTGGCGGTGACCTCGGCCTCGAAGCCGAAGCGGTCCTCGCGCAGCGTGAGGCTCTGCAGCACCTCGGCGCGGAAGACCTTGTAGCAGGTCCACACATCGGTGAGGTTGAGGTTGGTCAGCATGTTCGACAGCATGCTGAGCAGGTGGTTGCCGACCGAATGCCAGAAGAGGAGCACGCGGTGGGGACCGCCGAGGAAGCGCGAGCCGTAGACGACGTCGGCCACGCCGCGCTCGATCGGCTCGAGCAGCTGCGCGTAGTCGGCGGGATCGTACTCGAGATCCGCGTCCTGCACGATGACGATGGCGCCGCGCGCCTCGGCGAAGCCGCGACGTAGCGCAGCGCCCTTGCCGCGGTTCGGCGTCTGCACGATCACGCGGACGCCGGGATCGTGCAGGCCACGGAGCAGCTCACCGGTGCCGTCGGTGGAGCCATCGTCGACGACGACGACCTCCTTGTCGAGCGGCACCGCCTGCACGCGCTTGAGCACCTCCTCGATGGTCGCCCGCTCGTTGTAGACGGGGATCACGATGGACAGCCGCGGCCCGCGAGCGCTCATGGCGGCACTCTAGCGGCTGCCTCGGCGACGGGTCAACTTCGGGGCCGCGCCTCGCCCCGTGGTGGCCGGGTTCGTGCGCGAGCGCCCTCGGCGGTAGCCGTTTCATCAGGCGTTCGCGACGACCGGCGTGCGCGAGGCCGGAGCGCTCAGGCGGCGGCCTGACGGCCACACTTCGCGCAGGTCGTCTGGCCAGGCGGGAGCACTTCGCCGCAGGCCGGGCACCGGAGCGCGGGCTTCGTCGGCACCGCGAGCGAGTCCGTGCGCGCCCGGCGCGCGGCGGCGCTGGCCCGGAACCGCGCGGCGAGGCGCGACAGCGCCGGGCTCAGCGCCTCGGCGTCCCGTGAAACCGTCAGCACCAGCCAGACCGCAGCGGCCGTGATCGCGAGCACGAAGAGCCAGCGATACCCCATCATCGCCGTGTCCGTCATGACGGGATGGAGCAGCAGCAGCGGGACCGGGTAGGCGAGGGCCAGCACGACCAGCGTGGCGAGCGGGAGCAAGGCGTGGCGGGCCACCGAGCGCTCCCGCCCGTCCTCCGGCAGCGAGCGGGCGGCCCGGTCGGCGGCCAGCCACAGCAGCACCAGCGCCGCGCCCTCGCCGAAGAACCGAACGAGGTCGGCCGCGCTCGGGCCGTTCGGCGTCACCCGCGCGTTCTGAAAGAGCTGGCTGCCGCCCAGGACCGCTGCCAGAACGAGCGCCAGACAACAGGCGATCGCGTATCGAACGATCCACGTCCACCCATTCATCACGATTTCCCCCGCCTAGTTGGCTACAAGACACGTGCCGGTGACCCGAGCCCGGCACCGGCCGGGCCGGGGACTGCGGCAGTTTCGCGGTAGAGTGCAACCGATGCCGGGATCGTCCGTCTCCCGCCGCCACCTGCTCGGCGCCGCGCTCCTCGCCGGCCTCCGGCCGCGGTCGCTCGCCGCCGCTGCCGCGCGCGTCGTGGTCGAGGACTGGCGTGGACAGCGCCTGGGCGCCAACGGCGTGCCCGCCGGCTGGCGCGCGTACGAGACGCCCGGCGGCCATCCGCGCTACGACTTCACCGTCGTCGACGATCACGGCCGCCGGGCGCTCGATCTCCGCAGCGCCGACGACCACTCGACCATCGCCCACGAGCTCAAGGTCGACCTGAAGGCCACCCCGATGCTGGAATGGTCGTGGAAAGTCGTCACGCTGCCGGCGGGCGCCGACCTGCGCAAGAAGGCGGCCTCGGACGCGACGGGCCACATCTTCGTCATCTGGCCGCGCTTCCCCGAGATGCTCCGCTCGCGCCTGATCGGCTACGTGTGGGACCCGAGCCTGCCCGCCGGGACGATCGTGCCGAGCGCGAAGACCGGCACGGTGACCTTCGTGATCGTGCACTCGGGCCGGGCCGGGCTCGGCGCCTGGCACGACGAGCGGCGCGACGTCGCCGCCGACTACCTGCGTCTCTACGGTGAGAAGCCGCCGGCGCCGCGGGCGGTGGCGCTCTCGATCGACACCAACGACACCAGGGCGCCGGCCGAGGCGCTGTTCGGTTCGATCGCGTTCGCGGCGCCATGAGATCGCCGATCCAGCCGGTGCCGGTGGCCGTCCAGCAGTGGATGCGGCGCGCTCGCTACCTGCGCTGGCTCGACGCCGGTGCCGCGTGGCTCGCGCTGGTCGCCGGACTCCGCCTGGCGGTCGGCGTCCCCGTGGGCGGGCCGCTCCTCGTGGCCGCCGGCGTCGTGGCCGCGCTCGGCGCCTGGGCGGCGCCGCTGCGCGTGCGCTGGCGGCCGGTCAGCGGTCTCGTCGGCGTGCGCGTGAGCCGCACGCTGCGGCCGGGCGATCGCGCGTGGTACGTCCGCGGCGAGCGCGCGGACGTCGTCATCGTCACCGCGCGGCACGGCCTGCGGCTGTCGATCTCCGCGCCCGAGGTCGGCGCGGCCGAGAGCCTGAGCGTACGCCGTACCCGTGTGCTCGTCGTGCCGGCCGCCGCCACGGTCTGAGACCCGGTCGGCGCGATGCCGAGCTCCTGGTCGCGCGCGCCGGGCGCCATCCTCGGCACCCTCACCGCGCTCAACGGTCTCAACTACCTCGATCGCTACGTCTCCGCCGCCACCCTGCCGCTGATCCTGACCGATCTCGCGATCTCCGACGCACAGGGCGGCCTGCTGCAGTCGCTGTTCATCACCGTCTACGCGCTCGTCTGCCCGCTGGCCGGGTGGTTCGGCGATCGCCAGCCGCGGCTGCGGCTGGCGGCGGTCGGCGTCTTCGTGTGGAGCGCGGCGACGTTCGCCTCGGGCCTGGCGCCGACCTACGCGTGGCTGCTGCTGGCCCGCGCGGTGATCGGCGCCGGCGAGGCCAGCTACGCCGTCGTCACCCCGTCGCTGCTGTCCGACTGCTATCCGCCCGATCGGCGCGCCCGCATGCTTGGCGTATTCTACGCGGCGATTCCCGTCGGCAGCGCCCTCGGCTACATCGTCGGAGGCGTGGTCGGCGAGGCGTCCGGGTGGCGTGCGGCGTTCTTCATCGCCGGCGCGCCGGGCGCCGTGCTGGCGTTCCTCCTGCTGCTGCTGACCGAGCCGCGGCGCGGCGCGATGGATCCGCCGGGCGCGGCATCGCCGGTGCCGCTCGGGCTCCGCGCCTCGGTGGCGGCGCTGGTGCGTCGCCGAAGCTACCTCGTCAACACGCTGGCCCAGATCATCTACACCTTCGCCATGGGTGGGCTGGCCACGTGGATGCCGACCTACTTCGTGCGCGTGCGGGAGATCCCGCTGGCGACGGCCACTTCGACCTTCGGCCTGCTCCTCGTCGTGGCCGGATTCGGCGGTACGCTGCTCGGCGGACGCATCGCCAGCAGCGTGGCCAAGCGCTGGCCCGGCGCCGACTTCACCGTGTCCGGCTGGTCGCTGGCCGCCTCGATCGTCTTCACGGTCTTCGCCGTCCTGGCGCCGCAGCCGGCCGTGTTCTGGCCGGCGATGTTCGTCACGCTCGTCCTGCTGTTCGTCAACATCGGCCCGCTCAACGCCGCCATGGCCAACGTGCTGCCGGCCGAGCTGCGGGCGCGCGGCTTCGCGGTGACGACGATGCTCATCCACCTGCTGGGCGACGCGGCCTCGCCGTGGATCATCGGCGAGGTGTCGGATCGCGTGGGGTTGCAGCTGCCGGTGCTGGTGACGGGGTGCCTCTTGTCGGTGGCGGGCGTGGTGTTGCTCTGGGGGCGGCGAACGCTGGTCGCCGACCTCAGGGCAGCGTCTGCGCCGCCGACGCCCTGAACCGCGCGGGCACCTTCTCCAGGCTGTCCGTCCACGTGGTCACGCCGCGATCGTCCGTCCAGCGGTAGAGCGCCGGCGGCGTCGACGGCGCCCGGTGCCCGGGTGGCGGGGCGGTCGGGGGGTTGGGGATCCACACCCACACGTAGGGTAACGTCATGCCGTCCCCCCGCAGCTCGTACCGGCCGGAGCCGAACTCGACCGAGCGCGGCATCGGTGGCGGCGGCGCCGCCGCCGGTGCTGGCGGTGGCGCATAGGCGGTCTGTGGCGGACTGTAGCCCATCGCAGGCGATCCATAGGAGACGCTCGGCGCATAGATCACCGTCGGCGGGGCATAGAGCGGCGGGGACGCGTACGCCGGCGGCGCGTCATAGTACGACGAGTAATAGGGCGGCAGGATGACGACCGTGCTCCGACGCGACGGTAGGCGCCCGTGGAAGTGCGAGCCGCCGCCGTGCGAGCCACGCCCGGAGTGGGCGACGGAGACGGCGTGGCCGGGGTAGTCACGGGCGTCGGCGACGGCCGCCGCCGGAAGCGCGACGAGCGACACGGCTACAAGAGAGCATACCGGCGCCAGTCTCATGGGCCCCCTCCCGACACCTCATTCTGTGTCACATAGACACACATACCGTCAGCCTGTCGTCGCTTCCTGTCAAGCGTAGAAATTCCAGATCGTTACACTTCGCAGTTTTCCATGGCACTTGACATGTGGTCCAGCCCTTGCCATGGGCCGGGCCGGGGGTGTCATCGCGGTGATTGAAGAGACGTCCGTCGGAGGCATCGAAGACTCTGTCCGCGTCTACCTGCGCCAGATGGGGCAGGTGCCGTTGCTCACGCCTCAGCGCGAGGTCGAGCTGGCGCGGCGGATCGAGGAGGGGCGGGAGGAGGTCATCCTCTCGGCGCTGGGCGCCGAGGTCGGCCGTCAGGCGTTCCGCGCGCTCGGCACCGGGGTCGGCCGCGGGGTGCCGATCGACCGCGTCGTGGACCTGATCAATCCGGAGATGAGCGACGCCGAGCGCACGGCGATCGCGCGCCGGGTGACGCGCGGCTTCGCGACCGTCGCCAGGCTCCTCGACGAGCGCGACGCGCTTCGCCGCCGCGCGCGGCGCCCGGGCACCCGCAATCGCGCCCGCCTCGAGGCCGACGCACGCCGCCGCGAGCAGAAGGTGCTCGACCGGCTGCGCGCCCTGCGGACCCGCTACGAGGTCTTCGACTCCGAGGGCGAACGGCTGGGGCTCGCCCAGACCCTGTTCGCGGCCGCCACCAACGGCCACGCCGCCCGGCTCCGCCCGGTGATGGAGCGCATCCAGCGCGCGCGCCTGGACGCCGCCGACGCGAAGAACCGCATGGCCGAGGCCAACCTCCGGCTGGTCGTGTCGATCGCCAAGAAGCACGTCAGCCGCGGGCTGCCTCTCCTGGACCTCATCCAGGAGGGCAACATCGGGCTCATGCGCGCCGTGGACAAGTTCGAGTACCGGCGCGGCTACAAGTTCTCGACCTATGCGACGTGGTGGGTACGCCAGTCGATCAGCCGCGCGGTCGCCGACCAGGCCCGGACGATCCGCCTGCCCGTCCACATGATCGAGCGCATCAACAAGCTGCTCCGCACTGCGCGGCAGCTCGTACAGGAGCTGGGACGTGAGCCTACCGCGGAAGAGATCGCCGCGCGCGTGCAGATGCCGCTGGACATGGTTCGCGCCGCCCTCGGCGTCACCGTGGAGCCGATCTCGCTGGAGACGCCGGTCGGCGACGACGACGATTGCGCGATCGGCGATTTCATCGAGGATCGCCAGACGCAGTCGCCGATCGAAACCGCCCTTGGCGCCGAGCGGCGCGCCCGCACGATGGCGCTCCTGGAAACGCTCAAGCCGCGGGAGGCGCGCGTGCTGCGTCTCCGGTACGGGCTGGCCGACGGCTACGACTGGACGCTCGAGGAGGTCGGGCAGGAGTTTCGCGTGACCCGCGAGCGGATTCGCCAGATCGAGGCCAAGGCGCTCAAGCGCATGCGCCATCCCTCCCGTACGGACAAGCTGAGGGTCTTCTCGGACGTCTGATCCCCGCGCCGGCGCGGGGAAGAGGGCCGGGGGCGACCCGTCCCCGCGCCCCGCGCCCCTTGGGGGACATGTGAACGTTCCCCATCGAGACCCGCGTTTTTGCTAACATCTGGCCTCTCACATGACCCTCTTCCGTCGCCTGAACCCGGCGTTACACGAGGTCCCGCGGCCCCAGGTCGGGCCGGGCCCTCTCACGCGGCCCACCGCGCCGCCAGCGTCTGACCCGGCCGACGGCCTCGGCCTGCTGCCGACGGCGCTGGAGGCCTGACG
>VBPC01000050.1 GCA_005887895.1 Candidatus Rokuibacteriota bacterium | reverse complement strand
AACGCTCGCACCGCCTCGGCCAAGCCGTGGCGGTTCTCGACAACCCGCGTGAACAGGGGCCCGAAATGGCCCCCAAGCTCCCCAACGCGTCTAGCCGGCTCGGCGCTCGACGACGTCGAGGTCGTCGACGATGCGGACGGGGCGCTCGAGGCGGGCGGCCGCACGCTGGATGACGTGCTGGGCGATCGTGCGCGCGGCCTCGGACGGCACCTGGCCGGTGACCGTGACGCAGATCGGGCCGCGCCGGGGGACGTCGATGTCGAAGGTGATCAGGGAGGCGCCGAGCGCGGGCTCGCGCGCGACCCGGGTCGCCAGCACCTGCTGGATCTGCGCGCCCTCGGCGTCGCGACGGCTGCGCGACGTGAAGAAGTACAGTCCGGCGAAGCCGGCGGCGCCGATCAGCACCACGACGGCGACGGCGATGAGCACCGGAGTCCACGCAGGCGAATCCATGCGGAATGCTCGAGCAAGCGCCGTGCCGTCGCCTGCGCCGTTGTAGACTTCTGGCGTGAGCGACCAGGCGCACGCGCTGGAGGGGCTGCGCGTTCTCGACCAGACCCAGGTGATGGCGGGTCCCTTCTGCGCCATGCTGCTGGCCGACATGGGCGCCGACGTCATCAAGATCGAGCCGCCCGGCGGCGAGACGACGCGCGCCATGGATCTCGAGGCGGCGCCCGGGGTGTCGGCGCCGTTCCTCGCCGTCAACCGCAACAAGCGTGGGCTCGTGCTTGACCTCAAGCGCGTCGAGGGCGTGGCGATTCTCACGCAGCTGGTCGCCACCGCCGACGTCCTGATCGAGAACTATCGTCCGGGCGTCGCCCGGCGCCTCGGCGTCGATTACGCGACGCTGTCCGCCGTGAATCCTCGCCTCGTCTACTGCTCGATCTCCGGCTTCGGCCAGACGGGTCCCTATGCCGAGCGCGGCGGTTACGATCTCATCGCGCAGGGCATGAGCGGCATCATGAGCGCCACGGGCAGCGAGGGCGGCGCGCCGGTGAAGGTCGGCGTGCCCATCACCGACCTCGGCGCGGGCCTGTTCGCGGTGTTCGGGATCCTGTGCGCGGTGCGCGCGCGGCGTGTCACCGGCCGCGGGCAGTTCGTCGACACGTCGCTGTTCGAGGCCGGGCTTGCGCTCTCGGCGTGGGAGGCGACCGAGTACTGGTACACGGGCCAGGTCCCCCGCGGCCTCGGCACCGCGCATCGCCTCAACGCGCCGTACCAGGCCTTTCGCGCCAGCGATGGTTACTTCACCGTCGGCGCCGCCAACGACAATCTCTTCCCCCGCTTCTGCGCGATTCTCGGGCGCGACGACCTCGTCGAGGACCCGCGCTTCGACTCCGTCGCCCAGCGACTGCGGCACCGCGCCGAGCTGGAGCGGCTCGTCGAGGCGCTCACGGCGCGCCAGCCGCGCGCTCACTGGCTGGCGCAGTGCGAGGCGGCCGGGGTGCCGGCGGGACCGATCAACACCGTGCCCGAGGCGCTCGACGATCCGCACGTGCACGCACGCGGCATGGTGCAGGAGCTGGCCCATCCCGACGCCGGGCGCGTGAAAGGCCTCGGCAATCCGGTGAAGCTGTCGGCCACCCCGCCCGCGATGCGCAAGGCGGCGCCGCGTCTCGGCGAGGACACCGACGCGATCCTCGCCGAGCTCGGCCTCGACCCCCCGGCGATCGCCGCGCTGCGCGCGAAAGGCGTCGTCGCATGACGATTCGCTCGGTGCCGGGCCGCCACCCCCGCGTTCACCCGGGCGCCTGGGTGGATCCGGCCGCGCTCGTCATCGGCGACGTCGAGCTGGCCGAGGGCGTGAGCATCTGGCCGTTCACCATCGTGCGCGGCGACCAGGACAACTACATCCGCGTCGGCCGCAACACCAACGTGCAGGACGGCTCCGTGCTGCACGTCACGCCGGACCATCCCTGCCTCGTCGGCGAGGGCGTGACGATCGGCCATCGCTGCGTCGTGCACGCGTGCACGATCGGCAACAACGTCCGCATCGGCATCGGCGCCGTCGTCCTCAGCGGCGCCGTCGTCGAGGACGACGCCCAGGTCGGCGCCGGCGCCGTGGTGCCGCCCGGCCAGGTGGTGGAGTCGGGGACGCTCGTCATGGGCGTGCCGGCCCGGCCCGTGCGGCAGATGAGCGAGGAAGACCTGGCGGACATCCGCCGCAACGCGCTCGAGTACCTGGAGCTCTGGCACCGCGACTATCGCGGCGGACTCAGCACGGTGCTCGAGTGAGGGCGCTCGCCGGCCTGCGCGTCGTCGACGTCACCCAGGCGATGGCGGCGCCGTTCTGCACGATGAACCTCGCCGACATGGGCGCCGACGTCATCAAGGTCGAGCCGCCCGGCGGCGAGGACATGCGCCGCGGCTCGGCCAGCAAGAACGGCCACAGCGGCACCTTCCTCACGATGAACCGCAGCAAGCGCGGGATCACCGTCGATCTCAAGCGGCCGGCGGGCGTCGAGATCATCCATCGCCTGGTGAAGACCGCCGACGTGTTCGTGCAGAACTATCGTCCCGGCGCCGCGCGGCGCCTGCGCGTCGACTGGGACGAGCTCCGGCCGATCAACCCGCGCTTGATCTACTGCTCGATCTCCGGCTTCGGGGCCACGGGCCCCTACGCGCATCGCGGCGGCTACGACCTCATCGCCCAGGGCATGAGCGGCATCATGAGCGTCACCGGCGACGAGGACGGGCCGCCGGCGAAGGCCGGCCTGCCGGTGAGCGATCTCTCGGCCGGGCTGTTCGGCGCCTATGGCATCCTCTGCGCGCTGGAGGCGCGCGAGCGCACCGGCCAGGGCCAGTTCGTCGACACGTCGCTGCTGGAGGCGGCGCTGGCGCTGACGGTGTGGGAGTCGACCGAATACTGGGTGACGGGCCGCGCGCCGCGCCGGCTCGGCTCGGCGCACCGTCTGGCGGCGCCGTACCAGGCGCTGCGGGCCAGCGACGGCTGGTTCACCGTCGGCGCCAACAACGACAAGCTCTTCACGGCCTTCTGCCGGGCGATCGAGCGTCCCGAGCTGGCGCGCGATTCGCGCTTCGCCGGCTCGCGCGAGCGCATGCGCCACCGCGCCGCGCTCATTGCCGAGATCGAGAAGACGACCACCGGCGGCCGGCGGCGCCACTGGCTCGAGCGGCTCGACGCCGCCGGCGTGCCGGCGGGCGCGATCAACACGTACCCCGAGGCCCTCGGCGATGCGCACACGCTGGCGCGCGACATGGTCGTCGATCTCGTCCATCCGGGCGCCGGCGACATCAAGGCGCTGGGCGTGCCGGTCAAGCTCTCGGACACGCCGGGCGGCGTCGATCGGGCGGCGCCGATGCTCGGCCAGGACAACGCCGCCATCCTCACCGAGCTCGGCTACACCGAGGCCGAGCAGCGGGCTCTGAAGTCGGACGGGATCATCTGAGGACGCGAACGCTCCGCGTCACGGCCCCCCGCTCGACGGCAGGCGCGTTGCAGCGCCTCCATCCGGGAGGCGTGCCATGAGATCGACGGTGCTGCTCGACCGGGCCGAGCGCACGTTCGTCGTCGTCTTCGACAAGGGTGAGGAGGTCGTCGAGGGCCTCACGATGTTCGCGGGTCGCGAGCGTCTGCGCGCCAGCCACATCACGGCGATCGGCGCGCTGAGCGACGTGACGCTCGGCTACTTCGACCGCGGCTCGCGCCAGTACCAGAAGATCCCGCTCGGCGAACAGGTCGAGGTGCTGTCGCTCCTCGGGGTCGTGACGCTTGACGGCGAGAAGCCGAAGCTGCACGCCCACATCGTCGTCGGCACGCGGGACGGCAGCGCCCGGGGCGGCCACCTGCTCGAGGGACACGTCTGGCCGACGCTGGAGGTCGTGGTCGAGGAGTCGCCGCGCCATCTGCAGCGCCGTACCGATCCCGAGAGCGGTCTTGCCCTCATCGACCTCGGCGAGCGGTCGCGAGCAGCTTGATCGCCTAGGGGTTGCCCCCCGGACCGCTCGTCGCACTCCCCGGCACTGGCTTTGCACTGGCCAAGGCCGGAGGTGTTTGTCATGGCGTTGGCGCACCCGGTCGACAGTGGGGAGCCGATCGAGCACGCCGTTGGGCACGTGAGGCAGCGGGTCACCGTTCCGACGGCAGCTACTGCGGTTGTCGTCGCGGAAGGTCCCACCTGGCACGCTTTTCAACTGCTCCACTGGGCGTTCGTCGTCCTGCCGATCGTGGCCGGCGCGAACAAGTTCTTCCAGACGCTCGGCCCGTGGCAGACCTCGGTGGCGCCCTTGTTCTCCGATCTCCTCGGCGTGAGCGTGCGGTCGATCAGCTACACGGTCGGAGCCGCCGAGGGCGTGATGGGCATCATCGTCGCCTTCAGCCCGCGAATCGGGGGCTGGTTGATGGCCGCCTGGCTGTGGGGCATCGTGGTGACCCAGCTGATCGGCCCCGGCTACGTCGACGTGGCGCTTCGCGATGCCGCCCTCTCGCTGGGCGCGCTGGCGCTGGCACGCCTGGCCGTGCAGTTCGACCACGCGATCAACCCGCCGGTCCAGCGGTCGCGTCCCGAGCCGATCCCTCAGACCGTCCCGAGCCCGCGCATTGCCGAGAGGTCCGAGCGCGCGGCGTGATGGACGAGGGCCGCCCCGGCTGCGCCGGGGCGCCCGAGCGTCTGGGGGTCTGGGGGCCATGTCGGGGCCCCCAGCTTAAAGTCGGCGGGCGAGGACCTTGGCGATCGACTCTGGCTTGAAGCCGAGCTGGAGCAGGGCCACACCCTCGTCGAAGTATTCGCGGTAGCGCGCGATGCGGCCGCCCTCGAGCTCGAACAGGCTCATGCCGCGGAAGCGCACGCGGCGGCCGGCGCTCCGAGGAATCGCGTCGCTCGCGACGTAGCCGAACGTCCACTCGGTGGCGGCCGCCGTCGGCGTTTCCACCACGACGTCCATCACCCAGGAGTACTCGCGGCCCTCACGGAACATGCGCTCGAACATCCCCCGCAGCGCGGCGGCGCCGGTGTGCTCGCCGAAGAACATGTCGGTGTAGCGGCCCTCCCGCGTGAAGCAGGCCACCAGCGCGGCGACGTCCTGGCGGTTGAACGCGGCTTCGAACTCGCGCACGATGCTCATGGAGATTCCCCAGGTGTACCATGGGAGGCGAGCGTGACGGAGGACCAGGCGCTGGGAGCGCTGCGCGACGACGACCGCGCGCGCGTCGCCAGGGCGGAGGCGGCGCTGTGGGCGATGTGGTGTCGCTCCGGGCGGCGCGAGCTCGACGCGCTCCTGGCCGAGGGCGTCGAGGCCCTGGAGCGGCGCGACTTCGACGCCGCCATCACGCGCTTCACCCGCCTCGTCGAGGCCACGCCCGAGTGGGCCGAGGCCTGGAACAAGCGGGCGACCGCGCGCTACCTCGCCGGCGACTATGCGGGCGCCGTCGCCGACTGCGAGGCGACGCTGGCGCGCAAGCCGCACCACTTCGGCGCGCTGGCCGGCCAGGGACTCTGTCACCTGCAGCTCGAGCAGTATTCCCAGGCGGCGGCGCTGTTCCGCCGCGCGCTCGCCGTACATCCTCACCTCGACGCCGTCCGCCAGAATTTGCGGTCGGCGCTGGCCGAGGTCGTCCGGTACAACTGAGCCCGCGTCGATGGTAGGCTGGGCGGCCATGACCACGTCCGCCGAGCGCCTCGGTCCCGATGCCCTCGCCGCCCTCATGCAAGCGCCGATGCCGCACGCGGTGCTCGACCTGCGCGAGCGCAGCGCCTACGAGCGCGGCCACATCTTCCGGACCACCACGCTGTCCCGCCGTCTGCTGGAGTTTCGCCTGCCGCTGCTGGTACCGGCGCCGGCGACACCGCTGGCGCTCGTGGACGACGATGGCGCACTGGCCGCGCTGGCCCGGCCGACCCTGAGCGCGATGGGCTACGGCGACGTGCGCGTCCTCGACGGCGGCCTCGCCGCCTGGCGCGCCGCCGGCCGGCCGCTCGTGCAGGGCGTCAACGTGCCGAGCAAGGTGTTCGGCGAGCAGGCGCTGCACACGTTCAAGACGCCGCAGATCGCGCCGCGCGAGCTGGCCGAGCGGATCGCGCGCGGCGACGACATGGTGATCGTGGACGCTCGCACGCCGGAGGAGTACGCGCGCGGGTGCGTGCCGGGCGCGATCAACGTCCCCGGCGGCGAGCTGGTCTTCCGCATCGTCGACATGCTGCCCCGCGCCGACACGACGATCGTCGTGCACTGCGGCGGCCGCACCCGCTCCTACATCGGCGCCGAGTCGCTGCGCCGCATGGGGCTGCCGAATCCGATCGTCGCGCTCGAGAACGGCACGATGGGCTGGGAGCTGGCCGGCCTCACGCTCGAGCGCGGCGCCGGCCGCGCCGCGCCGGCCGCCTCGCCGCGCAGCCGGGCGGCCGCCGCCCTCGCCGCCAAGCGCGTGGCGGCCGAGGAGGCGATCCGGTTCGTCACCCCCGCCGAGCTTCGCGCGCTGCTCGAGCGGCGCCGGGAGCAAAACGCGTACGTCCTCGACGTGCGGACGAAGGACGAGTACGCGGCCGGCCACGTGGCCGGGGCCGTCTGGGCGCCCGGCGGCCAGGCCGTGCAGGCAACCGACGAGTACGTGGCGGTGCGAGCGGGCTCGATCGTGCTGACCTGCGACGGCTTCGCGCGCGCCACGCTGACCGCGGCCTGGCTACGCCGCATGGGCTTCCCCGACGTCGCCGTGCTCGCCGGCGGGCTGCCCGCGTGGACCGAGGCCGGCGGTGCCGTCGAGAGCGGCCATCCGGCCACGCTGCCGTTCGGCCACGCGGCGGCTCGCGCCGCCGTCGACGCCGTCGCGCCCGGCGACGTCGGCGACGCGATCGTCGTCGACGTCGATCAGAGCGACGCCTACGCGCGCGGTCACGTCCCCGGTGCGGCGTGGATCTGCCGCAGCCGGCTCGAATCGCGCATCGGCGCTCTCGTGACCGACCGGGCGCGACCCATCGTCGTGACGTGCGGCGACGGGCGCGCCTCGACGCTGGCGGCCGCCGCGCTGCGTGGCCTCGGCTACGCGGTCCGCGTGCTGGACGGCGGCACGCGCGCGTGGGAGGCGGCCGGCCGACCGCTCGAGCGCGGCGCCACCCGGCTGGCCGACGACACCGACGACGTCGTGCTCAAACCCTACGAGCGCGGCCGCGCCGCCATGGAGGCCTACCTCTCCTGGGAGGAAGCCCTCGATGCCCAGGGCCGCAGCCCCGTCAACCTCCTGGCGGCGCCGAAGCCGTAGAGCATGGACGCGCTCGTCACGACGGAGTGGCTGGCCAAGCATCGCGACGAGCCGGACGTGCGGGTGGTCGACGGCACGTGGCACATGCCGCAGCTCGGGCGGGACGCGCGCGCCGAGTTCCTCGCCGCCCACATTCCCGGCGCGGTCTTCTTCGACATCGACGCGATCGCCGACCACACGACCACACTGCCGCACATGCTGCCGAGCGCGGAGGCATTCGCGGCGGCGGTCGGGGCACTCGGGCTCGGCAGCGGGGACCGCATCATCGTGTACGACGTCCGCGGCGTGGTGAGCGCGGCCCGCGTGTGGTGGACCTTCCGCGCCTTCGGCCACGACGCGGTGGCCGTGCTGGACGGCGGCCTGCGCACGTGGCGCCTCGAAGGACGTCCGGTCGAGGCCGGCGAGCCGAAGCCGACGCCGCGGACGTTCGCGGCGCGACCGCGTCCGGAGCTCGTGCGCGACCTCGCCGCGGTGCGCGCGAATCTCACGAGCCGCGCCGAGCAGGTCGTCGACGCCCGCAGCGCGGGCCGGTTCGCCGGCACCGAACCGGAGCCGCGGCCGGGCCTGCGCGGTGGGCACATCCCGGCCAGCCTCAACCTGCCCTACGAGACGCTCTACCGCGCCGACGGCACGCTCGAGACGCCCGACGCGCTGCGGGCGGCCATGCGGGCGGCCGGCGTCGATCTCGCGCGACCCATCGTGACCTCGTGCGGCTCCGGCGTCACCGCCTCGGTGCTCGCGCTGGCGCTGCATCGGCTCGGCCGGCCGGACGTTGCCGTCTACGACGGTTCGTGGTCAGAATGGGGCGGGCGGGTGGACACGCCGATCGCACCGTAAGGAGGCCGTCATGGCCTACACCGTCGACCAGTTCGTCGGGGACCTCGACCGCATCACGCACGAGGAGACCGACGCGACCACGATCACCGAGCGCATCGCCCGGTTGCTGGGCCAGCTCGTGACGCATCCGGCGGCGATCCCGGCCGAGTATCGCCGCGCGCCGGCCGGCCAGCGGGGGCGCTACATGCTCCACCGGTCGCCGCGGTTCAACGTCACGTCCGTGATCTGGCGTCCGGGCGATTGCGCGGGCGCCCACAATCACGAGACGTGGGGCGTGATCGGCGTCGTCGACAACGAGATCGAGGAGACGCGCTACCGCGTCACCGAGACGGGCGGCGGGCGCGCCACGCTCGAGCGCGTCACCGTGACGCGGCACGCGGCCGGTGCCGTCTCGCGCCTCGTACCCGGCGACGAGGTGCACGCGATGCACAACCCCACCGAGCGCGACACGGTGGAGATCCACGTGTACGGCCGCGATCTGGCCGGCCTCAAGCGCCGCACGTGGGACGACGACGGTACCGAGAGGCCACTGGTCAGCGGCAAGTACCTCAATTGTTAGTACTGGGGGGCCTCGAAGGGCCCCCCAGACCCCCCGAACGGCTCGTCACGCCCCGGGCAACCCGGGGCGCTCCTCGATCACGCGCAGTGTCCGAGCGGGCCTCGAAGGGCCCCCCAGACCCCCCAACGCTCGTCACGCCCCGGGAAACCCGGGGCGCTCCTCGGTCACGCGCAGTGTCCGAGCGGGCCTCGAAATGGCCCCCACACTCCCCAACGTTCGTCACGCGCCAGGAAACCCGGGGCGCTCCTCGATCACGCGCGGCGACCGCGAGGGCCACACAACGGCTCCGAACCCCCAACGCTCGGATCGATCGCGCGGTCAGCGGCTTCGCCACCATAAGGTGAGGGCAGCGAGGGCGGTGAGGCCGGTGGTGCCGGAGACGGCGAAGGCGGTGGAGACGCCCCAGGCTTCCGACATCGCGCCGACGCAGAAGGCGCCGATCGGGAAGACGCCCCCCCACACGAGCGCGTAGAGGCTCATCATCCGGCCGCGCAGCTCGTCGGGCGCGGCGAGCTGCAGTCGCGTGTTGCAGCTGGCGACCAGCACGAGGCCGAAGAATCCGGTCACGAACAGCAGCGGGACCGCCACCAGCACGTGGCGCGCGGCCGAGAGCGAGAGCAGGCCGGCCAGCGCGAGCGCGGACGCCGTCAGCATGCCGCTCAGCGGCAGCTCCGGCGCCCGCCAGAAGCCGACGGTCAGCGCACCGGCGACGGCCCCCACGCCCAGGGCCGCCATGAGAAAGCCGAAGCCCTCGGCGCCCAGGCCCAGCACGTGCCGCGCCAGCAACGGCACGTACACGGTGAAGTTGAACACGGTGATGCTGACGACGAGCAGCATGCCGAGCACGAGGCGGATCACCGGCGTGCGCGCGGCGTAGCTGAGCCCCTCGGCGATCTCTTCCACCATCGTCGTGCCCCGCCGCGCGGCCACGCGCCCGCCCGGCAGCGTCAGCAGCGTGAGCCCGACCGCCAGGATCCCCAGCGCGTTGACGACGAACGCCGGTACGACGCCGAAGCGCGCGATGATCAGGCCCGCCACCGCCGGCCCCACGATGCGCGCGGCGTTGAAGGCGGCCGAATTGAGCGCGACGGCGTTGACGAGGTCGGCCTTGCCCACCATCTCGGCCATGTACGACTGGCGGGCGGGCATGTCGAACGCCTGCGCCAGGCCGGCCAGCACCGCCACGACGCCGACGTGCCAGTACCGCACGCGCCCGGACACGACCAGCGCCGCCAGCACCAGCGCGAGCGCCGCCAGGGTGAGCTGCGTGACGAAGAGGACGCGGCGCTTGGGCAGGCGGTCGGCGAAGGCGCCGGTGACGATCGAGAACAGCAAGATCGGCCCGAACTGCAGCGTGCCGATGAGGCCGAGGCGCAGGGGCGAGTCGGTGAGCTGCAGGACCAGCCAGGACTGCGCCACCGTGTGCATCCAGCCGGACACGAGCGCCGCCAGCTGCGCCACGAAGAACCGCCGGAAGTCACCGTGGTTGAGGGCGCGCAGGCCGCTCGGAAAGATCATGGGCTTCGCCGTAGAATAGCCGGACCAGGATGCGGCCCGTGAGGCTCGGTCGGTTCCTCTCGCAGAACGTGGGTCTCCGCCGCGCGGCGGCGATCATCTTCGCGCTGGTGGCCGTCCTGCCGCTGCTCACCGTGTTGCCGCTGCTGCACCGCGCCGGCCTGCTGGCCAGCCCCTGGACCCAGGTGGCGCTCCTGCTGGCGGTGGCGCTGGCCGTGCTCGGCTTCGTCATGCTGCGCCGCCTCACGGACGAGATCGCCCGGCTGGCCAGGGGGCTGAGCCCATCGGGAACGGCGGGCGAGGTCGGTCAGATCGGCGACGCCTTCTCGCACCTGCTCACCGACCTGCGCGGCTCCACCGAGCGGCTCGAGGACCTCGTCTTCAAGCTCAGCACGCTCAACGAGGTGGTCGAGCTGGCCTCGCGCATCCCGCAGCTCAGCGATCTGCTCTCGCTCGTCCTCGAGCGCACCATGCGCACCGTGCGCGCCACCATCGGCTCGATCATGCTCCTCGACCACGATCGCGGCGTGCTGCGCGTGGTGGCGGCGCGCGGTCTGCCCGACGGCGTGGTCGGCCACGCCGAGGTGGCGGTGGGGGAGGGCGTGGCCGGCAAGGTGGTGCAGCTCGGCGAGCCGGTGCTGGTCGAGGACATCGCCAGCGATCCCCGGTTCAACCGCCCCAACGACCCCAAGTACGGCACCAACGCATTCATGTGCCTGCCGGTGCGCGTGGAGGACCGCATCATCGGCGTGGTGAACCTCGCCAAGAGCGCGGCGGCGCCGTCGACGCCGGCGTTCACGCCGACCGACCTGCAGTTCCTCAACACGCTGATGACCCACATCGCCTACGCCGTCGACAACGCGCGCCTGCTCTCGGAGGCGCAGCTCTCGACCAATCGTCTGCGGCGCGCGATGGAGGACCTGCGCACGACCCAGACGCGCGTGGTGGAGGGCGAGACGCTGCGTGCCGTCGGCCAGATGGCCTCCGGCATGGCCCACCACGTCAACAACCTGCTGGCGGTGATCTCCGGCCGCACGCAGCTGCTGCTGGCCCGCTTCACCCAGCCCGAGATCCGGCGGCCGCTGGAGATCATCCAGCGGTCGACGTTCGACGCCGCCGACGTGGTGCGCCGCGTGCTGGGCTTCACCGCCATTCAACCGGTCACCGCCCAGGCTGCCGTCGACCTCAACGAGGTGGTGCGCGAGGTCGTCGAGCTCACCCGTCCGCGCTGGCGCGACGAGGCGCAGATGCACGCGATCGCGCTCGACGTGTCGCTCGAGCTCGGCGACATCCCGCGGGTGGCCGGCGAGGCGCCGGCGCTGCGCGAGGTCATCATGAATCTGCTGTTCAACGCCATCGACGCCATGCGGGAGAGCGGGACGATCCGCATCGCGACGTGGGCCGCCGACGACTGGGCGTACTGCTCGATCACCGACACCGGCGGCGGCATGAGCGAGGACGTCCGCCGGCGCGCGTTCGAGCCGTTCTTCACCACCAAGGGCCCGAAAGGCACCGGGCTCGGGCTCAGCGTGTCCCACGGCATCGTGCAGCGACACGGCGGCGAGCTGAGCCTGCGCGACAACGAGCCGGCCGGCACCGTCGTCACGATCCGCTTGCCGCAGTCGGTGTCGTCGGCCGTGGGAGCGCCGCCGGCGCCGACGCCGCTCGGACCGCCGCTGCGTGTGCTGGTCATCGACGACGAGGTCACCGTGCGGGAGGCACTGGCCGACACGCTCGCCGACGAGGGCCACACCGTGATCCAGGCTGCCAGTGGCAAGGAGGGTCTCGCGCGGCTGAGCGGGGGCGCGCGCGTGGACGTCGTCATCACCGACCTCGGGATGCCCGACATGACCGGCTGGGACGTCGCCCGCGGCGTGCGGACGCAGTTCCCGGGCCTGCCGGTCGGTCTCGTCACCGGCTGGGCGGTGGCGCTCCAGATGAGCGACGAGGAGCGGCGCGCCGTCGACTTCGTCATCGCCAAGCCGTACACCGTCGACGCGTTGCGCCTGGCCCTGGCTCCCCTCGCGCCGCGCCGCTGAGCGCGCGGTGGCCGACCCGCTCACCGCCGAGCGCCGGGAGGCGGAGTACCGTTGGGAGGCGATCTACGAGAAGCGGTGACTAGCGGGTGTCGAGGGGCGCCACGGCTCCGCCGGGGAGCCCCGAGCCTTGGGGGGGTCGGGGGCCATCTCGGGGCCCCCATGTCATTGGCAGCACGATCCGGAGC
>VBPC01000049.1 GCA_005887895.1 Candidatus Rokuibacteriota bacterium | reverse complement strand
GATGTGGCGCACCGGGCGCGCGCTGCATTTTTCGGAGGCGGCGGCGGGCTACTCTCGGGCTAGTTCCATGTCGCCGCTCGTCGCTGGCGGTCGCACTCCGTCACCATCGCCGAAGTCCGGTGGGGCCAGCGAACCCGCATGAACACTGGCCCCACGACGACTGACCGCGACGACGATGGACGGAGCGCCGATCGCCGGCCCCATTTCAAGTCCACTGCCTTGCCAGTTGAGGCTAGCCCTCCGTGGACCGTAGTTTCGCACGGCTGCCTCGTGGGAGGGGGCGCGTTCTGGCGAACTTCGTCGCGCCAGCTCGTGCAAGGTCGTCGCGGGGCCGCGTCAGCTCGCCGCGGCGGCGGGGTGCTTGAAGAAGCTGCCGGTGAAGACGACGGAGTTGGGGAAGACGACGATGCGGCCGGTCGGCTGCGGCGGGTCGCCGGCCAGCTCGCGCAGCTTGATCCGCACGAACCCGATGTCGGCCACCTCGCCCTGCACGTACGAGAACGGGCCCTGCAGGCTGACGCGATCGCCGACCCGGATGCCGTTCGGCGCCACGATGGCGAAGTAGCCGACGACAGCCAGGATGATGTTCTGCAGCGCGAACGCCACGCCGGCCGCCGCGAAGCCCAGCGCGGTCACCAGCGTCGCCAGCTCGCTCGTGAAGTGGAACGTGACGACGAGGGCGATGGCGGCGCCCGCCACCACGTTGCGGGCGGTGAGCAGGAGGCGCCGGCGATAACGGTCGGTGACGTAGCGCATCACCGCGACGTGCCAGAAGACGGCGCCCACCAGGATGACCGCGACGGCAATGACGACGTGGACCAGCTCGACCAGGATGCCGCGGAGAACCTGGGTCGTCTGACCCTCCACCGCCCGCCGCCACTCTTGCAGGTCGCCGACGTACCGGCGCAGCAGCGCCGCTTCCTCGCGCGCGGGCACGACCACGGCGGCCAGATGCTGCCCGCGCTGGAGGGTGTCGTGGAACTCTCGCTCGTCGGCCGTCAGATCACCGCCGGCGCCCGGATTGTCCGCCAGCGTGCGCAGCCGGGTGAACAGGGGTCGCAGGTCGGCCTGCGCGGCCTGCAGCTCGCGATCGACCGATTGCGCGCGCGCAGTGGTAGCGCCCCCGAGGTCGTCCAGAGTGCCTCGCGCGTGATTGAGCGTGACCAGCCGGTGGATCAGCGGCCATGTGCCCACGACCGGCTCCGCCCGGGCCGGCGCCGACGCGGCCGCCTCGCTCGAGGTCCGCAACTCGGGGACGGCATCCTGCAGCGCCTGGATCTGGTGGGTGAGGTCGGCTGGCGCCGACGGCAGCGCGGCGTCGAATTGCTGCAGTCGGGTGACGAAGTCGGCGCGGGCGCGGTCGAGCTCGAGACGGTTGCGCGCGGCGGCGGCCTGGCGCTCGAGCGCCGCCCGCTGGCTCGCCGGGGCGTTCCTGGCACGGCTGGCCAGCCGCTCGGCCAGTTGCTGGTCCTGGCGAATCTTCGCATTCAGGTCGGCCGGCGCCGTGCCATTGTCCGACTCCGCCGTGGCCGCGGACGGCTCGCTCGCCAGCGCGGCGGCCTCGGCGCGCGCGACGTCGAAGGCGCGGTGAAGGATCGCCAGCGCGGTCTGCTTGTCCTCGCGCGTGTCGGCGAAGCCCGAGCCGTCGTCGACCGATTGCATCGCCACGCGGGCCTGCCGGTACCAGGCAAGCGCCTGGTTCAGCGAGCCCGGGACGCGCTCGGGCGTGAGTGTCGCCTTTGCCTCCGACGCCGGGGCCGCCCACGCGGCGCCGGCGACGAGTAACAGGACGAGACCGGCGACGCCAGCGCCCCAGCGCCGGACGTTCGATCCGCAGACCTTCACGGCTCTCTGCAAGGGGCAAGAGCGGTGCCAGCGAAGGCACCGGTCCCGACCGTGCAGTGGCTCGTGAATTGCTGACACAACGACGAAGGACTCGTGGAGGGAGGATCCTCGATGCTCTCACCCAGGTGCGCCTCGCGGATCGGTCGCCGCCTCGGCGCGACCGTGCTGCTCGGCCTCGTCAGCGCGCTGGTTTCCTCGGGATGCGTCGTCCGCGAGCGCGGCTCCGATGCCGGCTACGATCGCAGCTACGATCGCGACGACTACGGCCGGCGCGAGGACGAGCGGCGCGGCTATGACCGGCGCGACGACAGCGACCGCACCCGCGACGAGGAGCGCCGGTGGCCGTACCGGGACTTCGACGGGCGCTGATGCGTCAGGGCCGCCCCTACCCGCGTCGCGTAGGCCAGCGTCCAGAAGCACGCGAGCGTCTGGACCTCGACGTCATGGGCGTACGGTCCCACCAGGCGGTCGCACCTGACCCTCTCGTAGAAGTTCTTGACGATCTCGAAGCGCTCGCCGCTGGCGAGCCGGCGCATCTCGTAACGGTTGCCGGCCGCATCCAGCCGGCTCATGGGCAGGGGCCGCTCCGGCGCGTCGCGCTCGTCGAACATGAACACCCGCGCCCGGCACCAGATGCGAGTGAAACGCCTTCCAGGAACTGCGCCATGCGGGCGCGGTCGACATGCGAGAGCCACAACGCCGCCGCGCCGGCGACCTGCTGCGTCCAGTAGCCGGTGCCGCAGGCGACCTCGAAGACGCGGCGGCCGGAGGAGAACGCCGCGATCCGCGCCATCTCGTCGGTCGTGGCGCCTCGCGCGGGAGCGGTCGCGTCAGGCGCGCGGCGTGAGGCGGTCGAGGCCGGGCAAGTAAGGCCGCAGCGCCGGCGGAATCGTCACGGTGCCGTCGGCGTTCTGGTAGTTCTCCAGCACGGCGATGACGGTGCGGCCGACGGCGAGGCCGGAGCCGTTCAGGGTGTGGCAGAAGTCCGGCTTGCCACCGCCCTCCGGCTTGAAGCGGATGTCGACGCGGCGACCGCCGAAGTCGGCGTAGTTCGAGCAGGACGAGATCTCGCGGTACTTGCCCTGTCCCGGCAGCCAGACCTCGAGGTCGTAGCCCTTGGCGGCGCTGAAGCCGACGTCGCCCGCGCAGCGCTCGACGACGCGATACGGCAGCTCCAGCCGCTGCAGGACCGTCTCGGCCTCGCGCACCATCGACTCCAGCTCCTCGTAACCCTGAGCCGGCGTCGCCAGCTTCACCAGCTCGACCTTGTCGAACTGGTGGTTGCGAAAGATGCCCTTCATGTCCTTGCCGTAGGTGCCGGCCTCGCGGCGATAGCAGGGCGTGAAGGCGGTGTAGCGCCGCGGCAGCGTCCGCTCGGCCAGCACCTCGCCGCCGTGCAGCGCGCTCAGCGAAACCTCGGCGGTCGGAATGAGGTAGAGCGTGCGCCCCTCGTCGGCTTCGACCGTCTTGAACAGCTGTTCCTCGAACTTCGGAAGCTGCCCGGTCCGCAGCATCGTCTCTCCGCTGACGAGGTGCGGCACCCACACTTCGGTGTAGCCGTGCTCCCGCGTGTGCAGGTCCAGCATGAACTGCCCGAGCGCCCGCTCCAGCCGCGACAGCGCGCCCCACATCACGGCGAACCGCGCCCTGGCGATCTTCGCCGCCCGATCCATGTCGAGCAGGCCGAGCGCCTCGCCCACTTCCTCGTGCGGCCTCGGCGCGAAGGCGAAGTCCCGCGGCGTCCCCCACCGGCGCACCTCGACGTTGTCGGCGTCGCTCTTGCCACGCGGGACGGACGGATGGGGAACGTTGGGGACCTGGGCGAGCAGCGCCTCGATCGCGGCGTCGACGGTCTTGACCTCGGCGTCGAGCGCCTTGATGCGGTCGCCGACCTCGCGCATACGGGCCTGCTCGGCGGAGGCATCCTCGCCCCGGCGCCGGGCCTGGCCGATCGCCTCCGAGGCGCGATTGCGCAGCGCCTTGAGATCCTCGGCATCCTTGATGAGACGGCGGCGCTCGGCGTCGCGCGCGAGGATCTCGTGGATCAGCTCGGCGCCGCCCTTGTCGGCGAGCGCGGTGGCCACGGCGTCGGGCTGATCGCGGATCAGCTTGATGTCCAGCATCGGTCGCGCCCTCGAGCTAGGCGGTTTCGGCGGGTGCCGGCGTCTCGGCTTCGACGCGGGCCAGGGAGCCGACCTTGTCGTCGGCGTCGAGATCGATGATGCGCACGCCCATCGTGTTACGCCCCTGCGAGGAGACCTCGTCGGCGGGGATGCGGATGACCTTGCCCTTGGTGGTGACGAGCAGGATGTCGTCGCCCGCCCGCACCTGCAGCATGCCGACCACGGTGCCGTTACGCCCAGCCGTCTTGATGTCGATGATGCCCTTGCCCCCGCGGCCCGTGAGCCGATACTCCTCGAGCGGCGTCCGCTTGCCGAAGCCGCGCTCGGTGACGGTGAGGATCTGCGAGCCCTCCTGCACCACCTCGGCGGCGATGACGGCGTCGTCGTCCTCGACGTCGATGCCGCGAACTCCGCCGGCGCCCCGGCTCTTGGACAGGATCTCCTCCTCCGAGAAGCGAATGATCATGCCCAGCTTCGTCGCGATCATCACCTCGCGAGTGCCGTCGGTCCGGCGCGCGCTGATGACCTCGTCGCCGGCCTCCAGGTCCATGGCCTGGATGCCGCCGGCGCGGATGTGCGCGTAGGCCTCCAGCTTCGTCTTCTTGACCTCGCCCCGTCGGGTCGCGAGCAGGATGTAGACGCCGGCGGCGAAGTCCCGGACGGGGACACAGGTGGCGACCCGCTCGCCGTCGCGCAGGGCGAGGAGGTTCACCATCGCCTTGCCCTTGGCGGCGCGGCCGCCCTCGGGAATCTCGTGCACCTTGAGCCGATGGACGCGGCCGAGGTTGGTGAAGAACAACAGGTAGGAGTGGGTCGAGGCGATGAACAGGTCCTCGACGAGGTCCTCCTCCTTGGTATCCATCCCCGTCACGCCCTTGCCCCCCCGCCGCTGGCTGCGGTACGCCTCGACGTGCGTGCGCTTGATGTAGCCCGAGCGCGTGATGGTGACCACCATCTCCTCGTCGGCCAGCAGGTCCTCGATCGTCAGCTCGGTGGTCTCGGTGAGGATCTCGGTGCGACGAGCGTCGCCGTACTGCTCTTTGACGGCCTGCAGCTCCTCCTTGATGATCGCCATCAGCTTCGCGTCGGAGGCGAGGATGCTCTTCAGCTCTTCGATGAGCTTGAGAGTCTCCTCGTGCTCCTCGATGATCTTCTGCCGCTCCAGCGCGGCCAGCCGGCGCAGCTGCATGTCGAGGATGGCCTTGGCCTGGATCTCGCTGAGGTCCAGGCGGCGCACGAGCGCGTCGCGGGCGGCGTCGGCGTTGGCGGCCTCCCGGATGATGCGGATCACGACATCGAGCTGCTCGACCGCCTTGCGCAGACCGGCCAGGATGTGCGCCCGCTCCTCGGCGCGGGCCAGGTCGAAGCGCGTCCGCCGCGTGACGACCTCGCGGCGGAACTTGATGAACGCCTCCAGCATCTCCTTGAGGTTGACGACCTGTGGCCGCCGGTCGACCAGCGCCAGCATGATGATGCCGAACGTCGTCTGCATCTGGGTGTGCTTGTAGAGCTGGTTGAGGAGGATCTGGGGGAGCTCCCCGCGCCCCAGCTCCAGCACCACCCGGATGCCCTCGCGGTTGGACTCGTCGCGGATCTCCGAGATGCCCTCGATCTTCTTCTCGCGCGAGAGCTCCGAGATCTTCTCGATGAGGCTGGCCTTGTTCACCTGGTACGGCAGCTCGGTGATGATGATCGCCTCGCGGGCGCCCCGCAGCTTCTCGGCGTGGGCCTTGGCCCGCAGCGTGATGGTGCCGCGACCAGTCGTGTAGGCCTCGTGAATGCCGCCGGTGCCGTAGATGTAGCCGGCCGTCGGGAAATCGGGCCCGCTGATGATCTTCATCAGCTGCTCGATCGTGGTGTCGGGCTGCTCGATGAGCGCGACCAGCCCGTCCACGACCTCGGTGAGGTTGTGCGGCGGGATGTTCGTGGCCATGCCGACGGCGATGCCGGCCGATCCATTGACGAGCAGGTTCGGGATCCGGGTGGGCAGGACGACCGGCTCCGTCTCGTTGTCGTCGTAGTTCGGGACGAAGTCGACGGTGTCCTTGTCGATGTCGGCCAGCAGCTCATGGGCGATCCGGGCCATGCGGGCCTCGGTGTAGCGCATGGCCGCCGCCGGGTCGCCGTCGATGGAGCCGAAGTTGCCCTGCCCGTCGACCAGCGGATAGCGCAGCGAGAAGTCCTGCACCATCCGCACCAGCGTCTCGTAGATCGCCGAGTCGCCGTGGGGGTGGAACTTGCCCATGCAGTCGCCGACCACGCGGGCCGCCTTCTTGTAGCCGCGGTTGGAGGCCAGGCCGAGGAGCTGCATCGTGTACAGCACCCGGCGGTGGACGGGCTTGAGGCCGTCGCGGATGTCGGGCAGCGCGCGTCCGACGATGACGGACATCGCGTAGTCCAGATACGACTTCCGCATCTCCTCTTCGATCGGGGCGTTGATCTGACGATCGGGCATCTAGATGTCCAGGTTGGCGACGTCGAGCGCGTGCTTCTCGATGAAGAGGCGGCGGGGCTCGACCGCGTCGCCCATCAGCACGGTGAACATCTCGTCGGCGCCGACGGCGTCCTCCATGCTCACCTTCAGCAGCGTTCGCGTCTCGGGGTTCATGGTGGTTTCCCACAGCTGCTCGGGATTCATCTCGCCCAGGCCCTTGTAGCGCTGGAAGCTAGCGCCCTGGCGCGAGCGCTCGAGCGCGACGTGCCACAGCTCGTCCAGGCTCTTGACCGGCATCTCGGCGTCGTGATCGTCGAGGACGACCGTCGGTCCCTTGGCGGCCGGGGCCAGCTTCTCCCACAGCTCGAGCAGGGTGACGTAGTCGGGCGACTTGAAGAGCTCGGTGCTGAAGGAGACCGTGGGCGGTCCGGCCACCACGACCGTTCGCGCGTCGCCGTTCTCGGCCGGGCGCACCTCGATGCTGTGGCCGTTGACGGCGGCGGCCGCCGCGACGATGGCCTCGGCGATGTCGGCGTGACCGACGCCCCGCTTGTTGCCGCGGAACTTCTGGCGCAGCAGCTCCCGCAGCACGTCGGCCGGCACACCGCGCTTGGTGAGCTTGGCGAACAGACCACGGTACTCCCCGATCGCGTGCAGCAGGTCGAGCAGGCCGTCGCCGGTGACCGGGGCCTTCGTGCCCGGGACCTTCACCTTGGCCGTCGTCACCCACGACGAGAGGAAGAAGTCCTCGAACTCACGCTCGTTCATGAGGTAGCGCTCGACCTTGCCCTTCTTCACCTTGAACAGCGGCGGCTGGGCGATGAACAGGTGCCCGGCCTCGATCACCGCATTCATGTGGCGGAAGAAGAAGGTGAGCAGGAGTGTCCGGATGTGGGCGCCGTCGACGTCGGCATCCGTCATCAGGATGATCTTGTGGTAGCGCAGCTTGGTGAGGTCGAATTCGTCGATGCCGATGCCGGTGCCCATGGCCGAGATGAGCAGCCGGATCTCGTTGTGGGACAGCACCTTGTCGTAGCGCGCCTTCTCGGAGTTGATGATCTTTCCGCGCAGCGGCAGGACCGCCTGGGTCTTGCGGTCGCGGCCCTGCTTGGCGGAGCCGCCGGCCGAGTCGCCCTCGACGATGAACAGCTCGCGGTACTGCGGATCGCGCTCGGAGCAGTCGGCCAGCTTGGCGGCCAGCCCCTCGTCGTCGCGGCCGCCCTTGCGGGTGAGCTCGCGCGCCTTGCGCGCGGCCTCGCGCGCCTGGGCCGCCCGCACGCACTTGTCGGCGATCTTGCGGGCCGTCGTCGGATCTTCCTCGAACGACTCGGCTAGCTTCTCGTTGACGACCTGCTGGACGAGGCCCTTGAGGTCGGTGTTGCCGAGCTTGGCCTTGGTCTGGCCCTCGAACTGGGGTTCGGGCAGTCGCACCGAGACGACCGCGCACAGCCCTTCACGCACGTCGTCGCCGCTGACGCCGCCCTTGAAGTTCTTGAGGAAGCCGTTGGCCTGCGCGTAGTTCGACAGGGTGCCGGTGAGCGCGGCCCGGAAGCCGGTCAGGTGGGTGCCGCCCTCGCGCGTGTTGATGTTGTTGGCGAAGGAGAAGACGCTTTCCTGGTAGCCGTCGTTGTACTGCAGCGCCACCTCGACCTCGATGTCCCCCTTCTTGCCCTCGAAGTAGAGGACCTTCGGGTGGAGCGGCGTCTTGTTCTGGTTCAGGTGCTTGACGAACTCGACGATGCCGCCCTTGTAGAGGAACGTGTGGCTGCGCCCGTCACGCTCGTCCTCGATGACGATCTTCAGGCCCTTGTTCAGGAACGCCAGCTCGCGCAGCCGGTTCGACAGCGTATCGAAGGAGAACTCCGTCGTCTCGAAGATCCCGCCGTCCGGCTTGAACTTGATGATCGTGCCGGTCGTCTGGGTCTTCTCGCCGGGGGTCAGCGGGCCGGTCGGCACGCCGCCCTTCTCGTACCGCTGCGTCCACACCTTGCCGTCGCGGCGGATCTCGACTTCGAGCCACTCGCTGAGCGCGTTGACGACCGAGATGCCGACGCCGTGCAGACCGCCCGAGACTTTGTAGGCCGAGTGCTCGAACTTGCCGCCGGCGTGCAGGACGGTCAGCACCACTTCGGCCGCCGACTTGCCGGTCTCCTTGTGCGTGTCGACGGGAATGCCGCGGCCGTTGTCGCCGATCGACATCGAGCCGTCGGAGTGCAGGATGACCTTGATCGAATCGCACTCGCCGGCCAGCGCCTCGTCGACCGAGTTGTCCACCGCCTCGTACACGAGGTGATGCAGGCCGTAGGCGCCCGTGTCGCCGATGTACATGGCGGGGCGCTTGCGGACCGCCTCCAGGCCCTCGAGGACCTTGATGTCACTCGCGGTGTAGTCGGCGCTCATGCGGCGGCGATCCCTCCTCCGTCGACGACCCAGCGCGCGGCGCCGCTCACGGCGAGCGGTTCCGGCGAGGTCAGAAATACCTGCTCGGCTCCCTGGATCTCGCGCAGGACGTTGTCGCGCACCCCGGGATCCAGCTCGGAGAGCGCATCGTCGAGCAGCAGCACCGGCGCCGTGCCGGCGGCCTCCGCGACCGGGAGCACCTCGGCCAGCCGCAGCGCCAGCGCGAGCAACCGCTGCTGGCCGCGCGAGCCGAACGTCCGCGCATCCACGCCGTCCAGCTCGAGGCCGAGGTCGTCGCGATGCGGACCGGCCAGCGTTTGCCGGCGCCTCAGCTCGATCGGCCGCGCCTGCTGCAGGGCCGCCACCAGCACCGCCGGCTCGGTGGCCTCGCCGATCACGCTGCGATAGCCGATCTGGAGCTTCTGTCGCTCGCCGCTCACCGCGGCATACACGCGGGCCAGTTCACCCTGGAGTGCCGCCACCGCGCGCCGCCGGCGATCGATCAGCTCCATGCCGACCGTCGCCACCTGCTCGTCCCACGGCGCCAGTCGCTCGGACGTCGGATGCATCTGCAGCACCCGATTACGCTGTTCGATCAGGCGCCGGTAGCGCAACAGCGCCGCCAGATGACTCGGATACAGCCGAGCGGCAAAGCCGTCGATGAAGCTGCGGCGGGCCGATGGAGCACCGTGCACGATCGCCAGATCCTGCCAGCCGAACGCGATGACCCGCGCCCAGGGACAGTTCTCGCCGCTCGCCAGCCAGGTCCCACTTTCCTGGCGCTGCAGCGTGCGACGCACCGTACGACTCCCCTCGGCCCTCAGAAGGTCGCCGCTGAGAGTCGCCGCCTCGGCACCCCAGTACGGCAGCTCGGCCAGGCGGCTCGTCCGGAATGAACGACCTGTCAGTAGGACCCCCAGGGCCTCCAGGAGATTGGTCTTACCTTGGGCGTTCCGTCCTGTGAGGAGATTTACGCGGGCCGACGGGCGATACGAAAGGGTGCGATAGTTACGAAATTCGAGTAGCTGAACACACCCTATCTGCACCCTCTAAGGCTCCCATTTTTCGAGCGAAAATCCTCACTAAATTCGCATAGGCATTATAACACAGCAGTACCCTTCGTCGGCGACGCTTCTGACCACTCCGGGGCTCAAAGCGTCCTTGAATTCCAGGACGATCTGCTCCCCCTCGACGGGCCCGATCGCGTCCAGCAGATAGCGCGAATTGAAGCCGATCGCGACCTCCTCCCCGGCGTAATCGATGTCCAGCGTCTCCTCGGCCTCGCCCAGGTCCTGGCTGGACGCCGTCAGCCGGAGGACGGCAGGGGCCAGTCCCATCTTGACGGGCTTGTTGCGTTCCTCCGCCATCACCGAGACGCGACGAAGCGCCGACCCCAGCGCCGCCCGGGCGATCACGAGCTTGCCGGGATGGTTCTTGGGGATGACGGCCTCGTAGTTCGGGAACTGGCCTTCGATGAGCCGGGCCGTCATCACGAAGTTCGGCATCTGGAGGACGAACTGATTCTCGGTGATGCCGAGCTGTACTTCCTCGCCGGCCCCGAGCACACGCATGATCTCGGCGATCGCCTTGCGCGGCACGATGCCCGTCACCGGGCGTCCGACCTCGCCGAGCGGACGCACCGAAAGCGCCAGGCGATGACCGTCGGTCGCCACCAAGCGCATCTCCTTGCCCTGGAGCGCGAACAGCACGCCGTTGAGCGCATAGCGGGTCTCGTCGTGGGAGATCGCGAAGCTGGTCTGCGTCAGCATGTCGCGCAGCGTCTTGGCCTCGAGCGTGATCCACGCGCTCGGCGAGGCGGGCACCACCGCTGGGAAATCGTCGGGCGGCATACCGACGAGCTTGTACACGACGCCCCCGCACCGCAGGCTCACGGCCGCGTTGTCGCCGACCTTCATGGCCACGGCCGCCGCCGGCAGCTCCTTGACGATCTCGGCGAGCTTGCGCGCGGAGACCGTGATCGCGCCCTTGCCGACGACGCGGCCCGGGATCGAGACCCGCGCGCCGACTTCCAGGTCGGTGGCGGTCAGGCGGACGGTCCCCTCCTCGGTCTCGAGCAGGACATTGGCGAGGATCGGCAGCGTCTGCCGTGGCTCGACGATGTTCTGGACCATCTGGAGGCCCTTGAGAAACGCGTCTCGGTCCAGGATGACTTCCATACGGGTCTCCGTTGTTGTTTAGAAGAAGACCAACAACTCAGTAGTACGAGTAGTCGTCAAGCGCTGTGCACGGAGTGGATGCGACGTAAGCCACGGCGATGATGGATGTCGGGAATCCGGGCGGCCGGGGATAAGACGGTGGAGATCAGTGGCAGAGCTGGGGATCACAGCGTGATGCCCTGGATAAGCCCGTCGACGGTCTTGCGGAGTTTGGGATCTTCCTGCAGCAATGTCTGGATCTTATCCACTGCGTGCAGGACCGTCGTATGGTCCTTGCCGCCGAAGGCGCGGCCCACCTCGGCCAGCGAGGCGTGCGTGAGCTGGCGGGACAGGTACATCGCGATCTGACGCGGGAACGCCACCGCCTTCGTGCGGTTCTTGGCCTTGAGATCCGAGAGCTTGACGCCGAAGAAATCGCTCACCTTGCGCTGGATCTGCTCGATGGTGATGACCTTTTCCTCGTCGCCCCACAGATCGGACAGCACCTCTTGCGCGAGGTCCACGCTCATCTCGCGACCGGTCAGCGCGCAGAAGGCGATCATCCGCGTGAGCGAGCCTTCGAGCTCGCGGATGTTGGACTTGATCCGGCTGGCGATCAGATAGGCGACGTCGTCGGCGAGGCGGACCCGCTCGACCGCCGCCTTCTTCTTCAGGATCGCCACCCGGGTCTCGAAGTCCGGCGGCTGGATGTCGGCGATGAGGCCCCACTCGAATCGCGACCGCAGCCGCTCCTCGATCTCCGGGATGTCCTTCGGCGAGCAGTCGCTGGAGACGATGATCTGCTTGCGGGACTCGTAGAGGTCGTTGAACGTGTGGAAGAATTCCTCTTGCGTCCGCTCCTTGCCGGAGATGAACTGGATGTCGTCGATCAGCAGGAGGTCGATGGTGCGATAGCGCGCCCGGAACTCCGCGGTGCGGTCGTAGCGGATCGCGTTGATCAGCTCGTTCGTGAAGCGCTCGGAGGACAGGTAGACGACCGTCATGCCCTGGAAGAGGCGGACCGTCTCGTGGCCGACCGCGTGCAGCAGATGCGTCTTGCCCAGACCGACGCCGCCGTAGATGAAAAGCGGATTATAGGCCTTGGACGGCAGCTCGGCCACCGCCTGGCAGGCCGCCTGGGCGAACTGGTTCGACGAGCCGACGACGAACGTGTCGAAGGTGTAGCGCGGGTTGAGGCCGTCGGTCGTGCCGCCGCCGGACGGGCGGCCGCGCGGCGCCGCCGGCGCCGCGTCGTCGCTGGCCGGCGCGATCGAGTCGTCGACCACGATCGTGACGCGCGGCTGCCCCCCGATGACTTCCGCCGCGGCGTTTTGGAGCGCGTCGAGGTGATGCTGCGTCAGCCAGTCGCGCGAGAAGCGATTCGGCGCGCCGATCCGGAGGTGGTCACCCTCCACCGCCAGCAGGCGGCAGGGACGCACCCAGGAGTCCATCACGGCCGGAGCGAGCTTGTTCGAAGCAGAGTCGAGGAGGCGCGTCGGTCGCCCGCACATCGGGACACGCCACCTCTCACGATTCACCGTAGCGACGGATGCGGCACGGTAGCACACGGTCAGAAGAGCCCGCAAGGCCTTCGTCGGTTGACTGCGCTCGATGCGGTGCCTACACTGTGTCGGCTCATCGAGCGAAAGGGAGAGCGCGCACATGAAGCGGACGTTTCAACCAAATCGACGCCGCCGGGCGAAGACGCACGGCTTCCGCGCCCGCATGAGCAGCAAGGGCGGACGCAAGGTGCTGAGGCGACGGCGGGCGAAGGGGCGCAAACGGCTCACGGTCTAGCGGGACGCTTTCCTCGACGCGAGCGGTTGACCACCAGCGCCGACTTCCAGGCGCTCTTCCAGCGAGGTAAACGCATCGACCGGCCTGCCCTGATCGTGCTCTGGCGTGAGACCGCCGAGCCCACCCGCGCCGGCTTCGCCGTGAGCCGCCAGCTGAAGAGCGCCGTGCAGCGCAATCGCGCCCGCCGGCGTCTCCGCGAGGCGTATCGCGCGAGCCGCGATGCGGCGCCTCCGCGCGCCGCGCTGGTGATCGTCGGCCGACCGGCGGCGCTGCGCGAGCCGTTCAGCGGCTTGACAGCGCAACTGCGCGGTGCCCTGGCCGCGATCCCTGGCGGGCGGACGACCCGATGAGCCTCGCCCGGGCCGCGGCGGCGCTGGTGGTCGTCTATCAACGGCTCGTCTCCCCGATGCTGCCGCGCGCCTGCCGGTTCGCTCCGACGTGCTCGGAGTACGCCCGCGTGGCGCTGCTCGAGCATGGCGTCGGGCGGGGGACGTGGCTCGCTCTGGGGCGGCTAGCCCGCTGTCATCCTTTTAATCCAGGTGGTTACGACCCGCCACCGGTCCGGGAGCGCGCCACGCCGTGACGACAGAGCAGCGCGTGTTCCTGGCCGTCGTCCTGATGGCGGCGGTCTTGATCCTCTCGCAGATGATTCCGCTGACCCGCGACGCGCAGGCGCCCCCCCAGGCGCCGGTGCCCTCGGTCTCGACGCCGACGCCCGCACCGGCGCCGACACCCGCGCCGGCACCCAACGCAGCGGTACCGACCGCTCCGCTGATGCCATCACCCGCCGCGGCGAGCGAGCGCAGGCCGCCGCAGCGTCTGGCGCGCGTCACCACCCCGCTGTACGACGCGTCCATCAGCAGCGAGGGCGGCAAGCTCCAGGAGCTCACGCTGAAGTATCGCGGCGAAAAGCCGATGATCATCACCGGCGAGCTGGGACCATCGGGGCTCGTCATGTCGCGAGAAGGCGGCGCCACCGCCCAGGTCGTCCCGATGGAGCTTTCGGCGGAGACGGTCACGGTGGGGGCGGGTCAGCCTCCGCAGGAGCTGGTCCTCGACGGAACGCTGGAGGGACTGCGCGTTCGTGAGGTCCTGACGTTTCGCTCCGATGCCTACACGATCGAGATCCGACTTCGTGTCGAGAACGCGACGGCGGCGACCCAGCGCGTGGCCATCGCCTTCCCCTGGTCGACGCGGCAGGCCTGGCACGCGACTCCGGAGAAATTCGCGGGCCAGCATCCGATCGAGATCGTGTGGGAATCATCGGAGGGGCGCGTGCACCGCATCGAGTCGCTGTGCGACGTTCCCAAGATCAGCGCGGAGGGCCCGTGGATCGCGCTCGACAGCAAGTTCTACGCGGCGGCGCTCCTGCCGAAGAACAGCGAGTTCCGGCTCGTGGCGCAGGCCGAGGACAAGAAGGTGTGCGAGGCGAAGAACGAGCCCAACCCCATCGGCCGCGCCACCATCGCGATCCAGGCCGCCGCCGACCTGGCCCCGCGGCAGGCCTGGGACGGCGGGCTGCTCGTGTACGCCGGGCCCAAGGAATACGAGCGCCTGCGGGCTCTCGGTCTTCAAGGCACGCTCAATTTCGGCAGCTTCCTCATTCCGCAGTCGTGGACCGGTGGACAGCCGGTGTTGCCGATGGCGTGGCTAGCGGTGCCGATCCTCCTGCTGATGGAGTGGGTCTACCGCCACGTCGGGAATTACGGGCTCGCGATCATTCTTCTCACCGTCGTCTCCAAGGTCCTGTTCTACCCGCTGACGGTGAAGAGCATGCGCTCGATGAAGGCGATGCAGGCGCTCCAGCCGCAGATCAATGCGCTCCGCAACAAGCACAAGAGCGACCCGACGCGGCTGCAGAAGGAGACGATGGAGCTCTACCGCGAGCACAAGGTCAACCCCGTCGGCGGGTGCTTGCCGATGCTCGCGCAAGTTCCGGTCTTCTACGCGCTGTACCTTGCGCTCGACAACGCGGCCGACCTCCAGGGCGCACCGTTTCTCTGTTTCGGGCATCTGCCCTCCTGGGTCCCAGGCCTGGGCGAAGCCGCGGTCTGGATCTGTGACCTGGCCGCGCACGACCCGACGTACATTCTCCCGGTCTTCATGGGCGTGACGATGTTCGTGCAGCAGCGGATGACCCCGGTGGGTGGTGACCCACGGCAGGCAAAGATGATGCTCATCATGCCCTTCTTCTTCACGTGGATGTTCTTCAGCCTGGCGTCTGGCCTCGTTCTGTACTGGACCGTGTCCAACGTTCTCCAGATCCTGCAGCAGTGGTACATGGACCGGTCCAAGGCCCGCCCACCTCGCGGGGCGGCTGCCTAGTCTCTTGCCCAGGTAAGCGCTCCGAGCGATGGACGCCGCACTCGAGCGGCTGGCCGACGGAGCGCGCACCATCCTGGGTCGGCCTCTTAGTGATCCGGAACTGGGCCGGTTCCATAAGTACATGCAATTGCTGGTCAAATGGCAAAGTACTCAGCGGCTGGTCGGCTCGACAGACCCGGGCTGGATCGTCGACAACCTCCTTCTCGACAGCCTGCTGTTCCTGCGGGTCGTGCCCGGCCGAGCGTCATCGGTGGCCGACGTCGGCTCGGGCGCTGGCCTTCCCGGTGTGCCTCTCGGCATTGTGCGGGGGGATCTCCGCTTGGCGCTGATCGAATCGAGGGAGCGGCGCGCCTCGTTCCTCGCGGCCGTCGTTCGCGAGCTGCCTCTGGACAACGTGCGCGTCGTCAGCGGCCGCGTCGAGGAAGTCGCTCGACAGATGGAACGCCAGTTCGACGCCGTCGTCATGCGGTGCGCAGGCCACTTCTCGGAGCTCGCCATGGCGGCCGGGCCCCTCGTCGTTCCCGGCGGGATGGTGATCGCCTCGGGCCCCCCCGCCGGTAGCCGCGGCCGGCTCGCCGTGGGGGGGTGGGTCAATGTCCCCGGGCTGCACGCCGGGCGCGAGCGCGGGTTCGCCGTGTATCAGGTCTAACTCACTTGTGAATCGTGGAACATCAGGCTACAGTCGCGCCGGCACCGGGAAATCGCAAAACACCCAACTCGTGATTGGTATAATGTGAGCCGTGGAACACGGTGACAGTGCATAAGACAATTGCGGTCGTAAACCAGAAGGGCGGCGTTGGTAAGACAACGACCGCGGTGAACCTGGCGACAGGCCTTGCGCTTGCGGAGCGTACGACACTGCTGGTAGACCTCGATCCTCAGGGCAACGCCACTACGGGCCTCGGCGTGGAGAAGACCGGCCTCTTTCCGACCGTGTACCACGTCCTACTGGGGGCCGAGCCTCTCGACAAGGCGATTCGGCCGACGACACTCTCCTTCTTGCGCCTGCTACCATCGGACATCGACCTCGTCGGCGCCGAAATCGAGCTGGTCGGCATCGAGCAGCGTGAGAGCCGGCTCAAGAGCGCGCTCG
>VBPC01000258.1 GCA_005887895.1 Candidatus Rokuibacteriota bacterium | reverse complement strand
ATCCGCGAATCCGCCGTGCGGGCTGCTGCACCATCGACGTCACGATGACGCCAGCTCCGTGAGGCTGTTCGGCCGCGAGTCGCGCATTTTACGCTTGACAAGTTTCTGACTGCGACTCGGTCGCGGTTCGTCAACGCCCTCAAATAGCCGTCCTGCGGGTCGCAGGAAGGCGCTGAGGCGCGATGGCGCGCGCTCTCGCGAAAAACGCGGATCGCGCCATGATCGCGCGCTGGCGAGGCTCGCAGGCCGCGCCGAAAACGGGGTTTAGAGTTTCCCCAGCAGAAGGGAGACTCGCATGCCCACGCGCTCGTCCGGAATTCCCGCGACCACGGAGCTCCACCGACTCGGCGACGAGATCGCCGAGCTATCGGCCCACCTCGACGCCGCGACTGCTCGTCTGCTCGACCTCATTCGCGACTTCGATGCCCGGGAGGGCTGGAACATCGGCTTCCGTTCCTGAGCCGCCTGGCTGGCGTGGCGCGTCGGGCTCGACCTGGGCGCCGCGCGCGAACGCGTCCGGGTGGCGCGCGCTCTCGCGACGCTGCCGCGCCTGACCGAAGCACTCGGCAGCGGCGAGCTCTCGTACGCCAAGGTGCGCGCGCTTACGAGAGTCGCCACGCCGGAGACGGAGGAGCGGTTGCTGGCGTTCGGCAAGGTCGGCACTGCCGCTCATGTCGAGCGCCTCGTGCGTGGTTGGCGGCGTGTCGACCGGCAGGCCGAAGCTCGCGAGACTGCCCGGCAGCACGCGAGCCGAGCGCTTCACATGTATCAAGACGAAGACGGCACCGTGGTCCTGCGTGGGCGGCTGACACCCGAAGTCGGTGCGCTGGTGATACAGGCCTTGACGGCTGCCCGTGAAACGATCTATCAGCGAGCTCGCACCACGAATGCGGAGACCGAGCCGCCGACGATGGCGCAGCAGCAGGCCGACGCGCTGGCGCTCCTCGCGGAAACGGCGTTGCACCATGGCGTCGAGCCCGGCGCTCCCGCCGAGCGGTATCAGGTCGTGGTCCACGTCGATGCCGCAGCGCTCGCGGATCCCGATCAGCCCGGCCAGTCGGCGCTCGAAGACGGCACGCACGTTTCCGCGGAAACGTCCCGCCGCCTGGCGTGCGACGCGAGTCGCGTGGTGATGCGGCACGACCCGGACGGCCACGTCGTGGAGGTCGGCGCGCGGACGCGCACGATTCCACCGGCGCTGCGCCGTGCGCTTCACCATCGTGACCGCGGTTGCCGCTTCCCGGGGTGCGGATTGTCCGTCGGCCAGGGCCATCACATCTGTCACTGGGCGAATGGGGGCCCGACGACGCTGTCGAACCTTGCGTTGCTGTGTCGCCGGCACCATCGAGCCGTCCACGAAGAAGGCTATACGGTCGAGCGGGAGCCCGGTGGCGAGCTAAGGTTCCAGCGCCCCGACGGCCGGCTCCTGCCGGAGGTTCCGCCAGCGCCACATGTCCCGGGCGATGTCGTGGAGATGCTGCGCAGCCGGAACGACAGGGACGCCGGCTGTGGGCACGCGCGGGTCGTGAGCTCGGACTGGATGGGTGAGCGCTTCGACGTTCGCTACGCGATCGACGTCTTGCACCCGCTGGCCGGGTAGATCACTTCTTCAGCCGGATCTCCTCGTAGGGCGCGGCGAAGTAGAGCTGGGGGCTGAGCCCGATCGCCGGCTGCTCGACGCGCGGGCCGATGCCGTGCAGGGTGGCCGGCTCCCAGATGGGGCCGAACATCACGCGCTCGTGCATGAGGCGCTGGATCTGGTGCAGCGCCGCCTCGCGCTTCTTGCGGTCGCGCTCCTGCGCCTGCTGGCGGTAGAGGTCGTCGATGTCGGGGTAGCCGCCCGACGCGTAGGGCGCGGTGCTGAGCACGAAGCTCTCGATGCGGGTGGCGGCGTTGCCGCCGGGCGCGGCCGAGACCGTTGCGATGATCCCCGTCAGCTTCTTGCCGCGCCATGCCTCCATGAAGGTCGCGCGCTCCATCTCGCGCACGCGCGTGCGGATGCCGACGCCGGCCAGCGAGTTGGTCACGGCCTCGCCGAACGTCGTGAAGGGCGGCAGCGGCGTGAGGTCGCCGGCGTCGAAACCGCCGGGATAGCCGGCCTCGGCCAGCAGGCGTCGGGCCTGGGCGGGGTCGTAGGGATAGGGCTCGAGCTTCAGCGCGAACTCCATCATGCTCGGGATGATCGATCCCGTGAGTCGCGAGAAGCCGAGACGCTCCGCCTCGTTGATGGTCGGCTTGTCGACGGCCAGCGTGGCCGCCAGCCGGACGCGGCGATCGTGCCACGGCGACTTCGGCTTCCACTGCTCGGGAAACTCGAGCCACCACGTCGCGGGCGGGATCGTCTGGGCCAGGCGCAGCCGCGGGTCGGCCTTGATGGTCGCCGCCTCGACGCCGACCATGAGGTAGCCGATGTCGGCCTCGCCGGTCTTCAGCATGGCCAGACGGGTCGTGCGGTCGGGCACGCCCTTGATGACGACGGTCTTGATCGTCGGCTTCCTGCGCCAGTACTGCTCGCTGGCCTCGAACACGACCTCCACGCCCGGCGTCATGCGCACGAAGCGATAGGGGCCGAGCCCGATCGGCTGGCGCTTGAAGCCGTCCTCGCCGACCTTCTCGATGTACTTCTTCGGCACGATCCAGGCCGCGCCGGTGGCCGGGGTCGCGTAGAACGCGAGGAAGTCGGGCCACGGCGCCTGCAGCACGAAGCGCACGCGCCCCGGATCGACGACCTCCACCGTCTTGACGCGCTCCTGCAGCAGCCTGGCGGCGGCCCCGCGGTAGCGGTGGAAGCTGAACTTCACGTCCTCGGCGGTGAACGGATCGCCGTTGTGGAACTTCAGGCCCTCGCGCAGCCTGAACTCGTAGGTGAGCCCGTCCGCGCTCTCCTTCCAGGACGTCGCCAGGCTCGGCGCCATGTCGTTGCCGGGCATCGGCTTGACGAGCGCGTCGTGCAGCGCATACAGGAAGACGAACGGCGTCCCGATGCCGGGCGTCTCGGCGGGATCGAGAAACGTGGGGGCGATCGACGCGTCGAAGGCGACCGTCAGCTGGCCCTCGGGCGGGCCCTGGGCGCTCGCGCGGCCGAGCGCGAGTCCGGCGAGCACGGCGGTGACGAGGACGATCGACGCTGTCAGCCGCGCCATGGCGATTCGGCTCGCGCGTAGCTGACGGTCAGGATCTCCCACAGGTGACCGTCCGCGTCCTCCCAGTAGACGTTCTTGCCGCCCAGGCGCGTGTTGATCGTCATGTCGTTCTCGCCGCGCGGCTGGCTCCGGTACGGAATGCCGGCGCGCTCGAGCCGGGCGAAGATCGCGTCGAACTCCGCGTCGCCGATCCGGAAGCACACGTGCAGCGCCTCGACCGGCTCGCGGGGGGCGAAGTCGAGCGTCGTGCCGTCGTTGACGTACACGGGCGTGAAGTGGCCCTGCGAGGCCTGCCACGGCACGCCCAGCAGGCCGGCCAGGCGCTGCGCCGACGCGATCGGATCGCGCGCGGGGACGATCAGGTGATCGAGCTGGATCGTCATGAGCCACCTCCTGTCATCGGTGACCGACGGGTGAGAACGCTGTCAAGGATACGCCGGCGCTCAAAACAAGAGGAGCGCCCGCAGGGCGGGCACCACGACGTGGCGGTTGGTGCCGCCCGTGACCTGGTTGGGGCCGGACACCACCCACTGCACGTTGGCGCTGACGAACACCCAGTTGGCGAGCGCCACGGTGTAGTAGGCCTCGACGAGCTGCTCCTCGCCAGGCGGCTCGCGCTGGATGCTGTAGCCGATCCCCGCCTTGTCGTTGGCGCGCCCCAGCCACGAGGGCGTCGCCTGCACGCCGGCCGACAGCGCGCGGGACGTCAGGTCCTCGCCGTCGCTGCGGCTGAGCCCGGCGCGGAAGAACACGCCCAGCTCCGGAGTGATGAGCTGATCGATGCTGAGGC
>VBPC01000257.1 GCA_005887895.1 Candidatus Rokuibacteriota bacterium | reverse complement strand
CGACCCGCATCGAGGTCTACGTGACGAGGAACGGGATCTACGCGTCGGGTGTCGTGCCGGAGATCGAGGATCTCTTCCAGCGCCAGGCGCGCGAGCTCGACCGCAAGAAACGCCAGGCGCTGCTCGCCCAGATCCAGCAGATCATGCACGACCGGGTGCTGCACGTGCCCATCTACGAGCTGGCGTTCCTGTGGGGGATCGGGCCGCGCGTCGAGGAGGCGGCCGTCGATCACATCAGGGGCTTCTCCTACTCCGCGCCCTACGAGGACCTGCGGCTCCGGCCGTCGCGCTAGGCGGGAGTCAGCCGGTCCTTCGCCCCTTCGACCCAGGGAACGTCCTTGGCGAGGAGCACGGCGGCCGGGCGGACGTGGTAGCCGCGCGGATCGAGCCCGGGCGGCGGCCCGCCCTGCGCGCGCAGGGCGAGGGCGGCATCGAGCAGGCGCTTGCGCACGCGGATGAGGCCGACGTCGGCGCGACCCAGGCGCTCGAGCGAGCGGTCGAAGACCCCCTGGCTCTCGGTGATGGCCTTGTCCTGCGCGCCGACGCCCGGGACGCCGAAGAACTTCCGCGTGCGCTGGGCCTCCCAGTCGGCGAGGTAGTCGTTGGCGCGATGGCCGGCGGGCCGGATGTCGCCGTAGGCCTCGCTGCTCGCCGGGGCGTACTGCATCACGTGGATGCTGGAGCCGGCGCGGAACTCGGCCCGCTCCTCCGCGGTGATGGCACGGGTGGGATGCCACGAGACGCACCAGTTGACGAGCTGGTCGTCGTCCATCGGGATCCACACGTGCGTGTGCAGGAGCGGATCGTCCCCCACCTCCGGCGGCGGCATCGTGTGGAACGGCAGCAGGTACTGCGTGATGCGCCAGTAGTACTGCCCGGCCGGCGCCTCGCGCCGCGCGCCGATCAGGAGCCCGCTGGCGGTGTCAGTCACCTCGATGTGCGGCGCCCGCTCGAGCTGCGACGCGAAGCCGAACCCGGCCGCGGCGCTGTCGAGGACGCGCCGGGCCGCCTCGTCACGCGTATCCAGGATGCCGTGCAGGAACGAGATGTGCGCCGGGTCCACGCCGCCCTCGAGCGCCTGGAGGTAGTTGCAGCCCTGCCAGAACTTGGACGGTCAGCGTGACCTTGTCCTGGAAATTCGACTCCGGCCGCTCGTTGGGCATGTCGACGCAGCGGCCGCCCGGCCCGTACTGCCAGCCGTGATAGACGCAGCGCAGGCCGCGCTCCTCGTTGCGCGCGAAGTAGAGCGAGGCGCGCCGGTGGGCGCAGAACTCGCTGACGAGGCCCGCGCGTCCGCCCGGGTCGCGGAAGGCCACGAGATCCTCGCCGAGGAGCCTGACGCGCTTGGGCCGGCCGCCGGCGATCAGCTCGGAGGACTGCACCACGGGGATCCAGTAGTGGCGCATCAGATCGCCCATGAGCGTCCCCGGCCCCACTCGCGTCAGCTGCGCGTTCTCTTCGGCGGTCAGCATCCCCGGGTCCTCCTTCGGCGGAACGGGCGAGACCTATAGTATCGCGGCCGACCGGCGTACAATCCCCGCACCGAACCCGGACCCAGGAGGCTCGCATGGATTACGGACTGTTCACGATGCCGTCTCACCCGCCCGAGCGCGGCCTCTACGATGGCCACCAGTGGGATCTTCAGCAGCTTCGCTGGGCGGACGAGCTCGGCTTCAGCGAGGCGTGGATCGGCGAGCACCACACGGCGCCGTGGGAGCCGCATCCGGCGCCCGACCTGCTCGTGGCGCAAGCCCTGCTGCAGACCCGGCGCATGCGCATCGGGCCCGGCGGCTTTCTCATGCCCTACCATCACCCGGCCGAGCTCGCCAACCGCGTCGCGATGCTCGACCATCTCGCCCAGGGCCGGCTCAACTTCGGCGTGGCGGCGAGCGGGCTGCCCAGCGACTGGGCGATGTTCAACGTCGACGGCAACTCCGGCCAGCACCGGGAGATGACCCGCGAGGCGCTCGACATCGTGCTGCGACTCTGGAGCGACGAGGCCGAGTTCGACCACAAGGGCAAGTACTGGCACGTGACCAAGACCGGCCCGATGCTCGACACGCTGCGGCCGCACATCAAGCCGCTGCAGAAGCCGCATCCGCCGATCGGCGTGGCGGGGGTGAGCAAGGGCTCCGATACGCTGAAGCTCGCCGGCGAGCGCGGCTTCTGGCCGATGAGCCTGAACCTGAATCCCGCCTACGTCGCGAGCCACTGGGACTCCGTGGAGCAAGGCGCGGCGCGGAGCGGCCGGACGCCGAGGCGCGCCGACTGGCGCCTCGTGCGCGAGATCTTCATCGCCGACACCGACGCCGAGGCGATGCGGCTGTCGGCCGGCGGCATGATGGGCCGGCAGATGCGCGAGTATTTCCTGCCGCTCCTCGCCTCGTTCGGGTTCACCGAGTTCCTCAAGCACCGGCCGGACGTGCCGGATGCCGACGTCACCCCCGAGTACTGCGCCCGCCACAACTGGCTGGTCGGCTCGCCGGCCACGGTGATCGAGCGGCTCCACGCGATCTACGAGGAGGTGGGGGGCTTCGGGACGCTGCTCCTCTTCTGCTTCGACTATGCCGACAATCCCGGGCCCTGGCGCCACTCGATGGAGCTGCTGGCCCGCGAGGTCATGCCGAAGTTCACCGGGCTGCTGCCGAAGTAGGAGGCGCCGGACATGGACGATCTTTCTCGACGGCAGTGGCTGGGCGCCGCCGGCCGGCTGACCGCTCTCGCGGCGGTCGGCGGCTCCGAGCTGCGTGATCCGGAGGTGGCCGGCGCGCAGCCGCGCTCGGCCGACGCGCTGGTCGGCACGCTGAAGGCTGCCCGCGTCTTCGACCTGTCGTTCACGTGGAACGAGCAGTCGCCGGTGCTCGGCCTCAACCCGCCGTACTCGTTCGCGCTGAATCGCACCCACAAGATGACCCACGAGATCTTCGGGCAGGCGCCGGGCAGCCGCGTGTCGTGGGCGTCCGAGATCATGTACTTCAGCGGGCAGCACGGCGCGCCGACGATCGACGCGATCGGTCACATCGGCCGCGACCTCAAGCTCTACGGCGGCGTCGACGCGGTGGCCGCGACCTCGACGCCCGGCGGCATCGGCGCCGGCCTCGGCATCGACAGCTTCCCGGTGGATCTCATGATCAGTCGCGCCGTGTTCCTCGACGTCGCGCGGCAGGTGGCCGGCGGCCGGCCCGACCCGTTGCCGCCCGGCTTCGAGATCACGGCGAAGCATCTCGACGACACCCTCGGCGCGCAGGCCGTGGACGTGCGCAAGGGCGACAGCCTGTTGATCCGCACCGGCTGGGGCCCGCTCTTCGGCACGGACAACGCGAAGTATCTGGGCGAGCAGTCGCCGGGCCCGGGGCCGGACGCGGCGAAGTGGATCATCGCGCACGGCGTTCGGCTGGCCGGGGACGACACGGCCACGTTCGAGCGGCGGCCGGCCGCCTACGGCAAGGAGCTGTTCAGCGTGCACATGATGCTGCTGGCCGACAGCGGCATCTACATCGTGGAGAACATGAACCTGGAGCCGCTGTCGGCGGCCCGGGCGTACACCGTCGCGCTGGTCGTCACGCCCCTGAAGATCCAGGGCGCCACCGGCTCGCCGCTGCGGGTCATCGCGCTGGCGCCGTGACGGAGACGGCGCGATGCTGATCGAGCGGATCGACGTCTACTGGGCGCGGGTCCCGCTGGCCTTCGTGTGGAAGACGTCGTACGGCGACCAGCGCTTCACCGACACCGTCCTGGTCCGGATGGAGGGCGAGGGGCATCACGCCTGGGGCGAGAGCTGTCCCCCGTACATCCCCAACTACTCCGCCGAGCACACCCTGGCCACGTTCCACACCGTGCGCGAGCACCTGGCGCCGCGGGTCATCGGGCAGGACGTCGGCTCGGCCGAGGACCTGCTGCGCCGTCTCGATTTCGTGAAGGGCAATCAGTTCGCGCGGGCGGCCCTGGAGATCACCTGGTGGGTGCTGGACGCCACGCGCCGGGGGATGCCGCTGCACGTCGCGCTCGGCGGCAAGGGCGACACCGTGGCGGTCGGCGCCGACTTCGGCATCCAGGACTCGCTCGACATCCTGATGCGGAAGATCCAGGCGGCGGTCGAGGCCGGCTTCCCGCGCATCAAGCTGAAGTTCCGCCCCGGCTGGGACGTCGACATGGTCGCCGCCGTGCGCTCCACGTTCCCCGACTTCACGTGACGACGGCCTGAGCCTGGTCAATCACGCCGACCTCCAGGCACAGCTCGAGACGCCGATCTGTCTCGACGAGAGCGCGCTCAGCCTGGCCCACGTGCAGGCGGCGATCCGGCTGAAGAGCTGCCAGGTCGTCAACATCAAGATGGCGCGCGTCGGCGGCCTGACGGCCTCGCGCGCGATCCAGGCCCTGTGCGCGCAGCACGACATCCCGTGCTGGGTCGGCGGCATGCTGGAGACCGCCGTCGGCGGCGCCATCTGCGCCGAGCTGGCCACGCTGCCGAACTTCACCTACGCCGGCGACATCTTCCCGTCGTCGTACTTCTACGACGACGACCTCGGCAAGCCCGAGCTTGCCGTCGCCGGCGGGGCGATCGCCACCTCGCGCGTGCCCGGCATCGCGCAGGCGCCGGATCCCGACCTGCTCGAGCAGTGGACGGTGGAGCGTGCGTCGTTTCGCGCGTAGGCGCGTTGCCCCGACGGGGTCAGGCCGCCGTCCCTGACCCCGCCGCGGGCGGCCGCTACCTGCAGATGGACGTGATGTGCAGCGCCGGCAATCCCCGCCCGCACACGGACGTGTGGCTGGCGTGGTCGGCGAGCGTATCGGTGACGATGCCCGTCAGCGTGTCGCCGGGCTTCGCGACCTGACCGTACTTCACGATCTTGAAGAGGGTCACGTTGCGGGTGTGGTCGAAGCTGTAGTCCTCGACCTTGTCGGGAACGAGGACCGTGCTGTTGACCACCAGCTGCGCGTCGATGATGGGGTTCGGCCCGTGGGCGCCCACGATCGCAATGAAGAGTCCCGAGTCGAATTGACTCGCGGCCACGACGTCGACGGTGAGGTCGGTGGCCCCGGCGGGAGCGGCGACCGCGACGAGAACGGCGGTGACCAGGACGGCGAGCAGGGTCGACTTCTTCGGTGGCATCATAGTGGCCCCTTCTGCCGCGGCTCCACGGCCGCGGCGCCAATCAAACTGTCCGAGCGGCCCGGGGGAGCAGATCGCGTGCCACACCGGCGACGTGCGCAGACCCCCGAGAAATTGCACAGCTACCGACGGGGCACTCAGCATCCGGCGGGTTGTCGCAGACCACAGCGGGGTGTGAAGCAGGCCCTCACAGGGGGCGCCGGAGACCCCTAGGGGGCCATCAGCCAGTCCAGGATCCCGGGGTTCTCGTCGCGCGGATACGTGTGCGAGAGGTCTTCGATCTCGCGATACACGAGCTTCGCGCCGGCCGTCGTCAGCGCCTCGCGCGCGAGGTGCGCGGTCTGCACCGGGAACATCCAGTCCAGCGCGCCGTGGATCAGATAGATCGGGCGGTCGCGCGCTCGCGCGAGGCCGTCGCCCAGCAAGAACGGGTGCAGCACGCCGCAGGCCGGCGCCAGGTGGGTGAACGGCATGGCCTCGCGCAGGCCGCACAGGAACGCGTAGGTCGCGCCGTCGGACATGCCGGTCAGCAGCACGCGCGCACGGTCGACCGGATAGCGCTCGGCGACCAGCGCGATCATCCGGCGTAGCGCCTCGGCGTCGACGTCCTCGCCGCCCATGATCGACCACGTGCGCTCGCGCGAGGTCGGCGCCAGCACGAGCACGCCGCGCGAGCGCGCCTCGCGGACCCACGACCACAGGAAGTCGCGGCCGTGCCCGTGACCGCCGTGCAGGGCGACGACGAGCGGCAGCACGGCGGCGCCGTCCCACGACTCGGGGACGTAGAGCGAGAAGCCGCCCCGCGCGTCGCGCTCGTTCTCGGCGTGGAGGGCGCCAACCCGGGCGCCATCCTCGCGCAACGCCGCCGCCCGCAGCCGGGCGACCAGCGCCTCGTCGTCACGCCGGGCCGGCTCGAGGAACCACCGGCTCACCGCGTCGAAGGCCGGCGCCAGCGGGTAGAGCGCTTCCTGCACGCGCCCGAAGCGGCGCAGGGCACGGAAGAGCTCGGAGACGTCGCCGGCGCCGCGGGCGGCATCGACGAACGATGTCGTCATCTCGAGCGTGCGCCGGGTGACGTCGAGCAGGCGGTCCCGCAGGAAGTGGAGGTCGTCCGGCCAGTCGACCCGCTCGCACCCGGCCAGCGGCTCTCGCAGCGCCTCGGCCTTCGGCGCCAGCCGGTCGGCCAGCCGCGCGGCGAGCGGCGGATGCAGATGACGCTGCACCCACACCATGCGCTCGAGCGCCTCGAGCAGCGGCGGTACCAGCGCGGCAATCGCGTCGGTCACGGCCAGCGGAGTCGACATCGTGGCCCCGGATGTTAACAGCCCGCAGCGACCGGCGGCTGAGAAGAGGCCAGATGCTAGGCGGCGACTGAGCCAACGACGCAGATGGCCCCTTCTCAGCCGCCGGTCAGAGGCGGCGCGCGCGCGGCACCAGGAGCGCGGTGGTCCCGGCCAGCACGGCCAGGGCGAGACCGCTCGCCCCGAACGCCACGCTCACGCCGAAGAGCGAGGCGAGGGCGCCGATCTGCAGCTGGCCCAGCGGCGCCAGCCCGATGGCGACGACCCACGCGCCGCCGGCGCGGCCGCGGAGCTGGCGCGGCACGCTGAGCTGCAGCAGGCTCTGGGCGAAGAGGTCGGCGAGCGCGCCGATGCCGTTCACCACCGTCAGGATGACGACGACGCCCGCGAAGCCGAGGACGAACGGCGCGATCCCCAGGCCGATCAGCGTCGCGCCGAACGTCACCAGGATCGCCAGGAACAGGGCCCCGGTGCCGTGGACGGGGCCACGCACCGAGGCCACCAGGAGCCCGAGGATCCCGCCGACCGAGCGCGCGGCGTTGAGCGCGCCGAGGCCCTCGGGCCCGGCGTGCAGGACGTCGCGCGCGAGGCTCGGCAGCAGGACCTGGTGCGAGAAGCCGAGCATCTCGGCGGCGGCGGTCAGCAGCATCAGCACGAGCAGGCCCCGGTCCGTCCGCATCGCGGCGAAGAACTCCGGCACGCTGCGCCAGAGCGACGCGGGGTTCGCCGACACGGTGGCGCTCGGCGCGCCAGCCGGCAGCAGCGCGACCGCGCCCGCCAGGAAGCCGACGGCGACCATGAGGTAGGCGGCGCCGGTGCCGAAGCGCGCGATGACCGCGCCGACCCCGAGCGAGCCGAGCAGCCAGCCTCCGCGCATCGCGACGCCGAGGATCGCAAAGCCGTTCACCAGCGCCCCGGCGCCGACGACGTCGTGCGTGTAGCTCTGGCGGGCCGCGTGCTCCACGGCCCGGACGAGGCCGGCGACGAACGTCAGCACCAGGACCCGGCCCAGGCTCACGCGCCCGAGCAGCGTCAGCGCGCCCAGCGCGGCGGCCGTCAGCGCCTGGCCGGCGCCGGTGGCCATCAGCAGGCGATGGCGCGGAAAGCGGTCGGCCAGCGCGCCGGCCGGCACGCCGGCGAAGAAGAGTGGCAGCGTCCGCGTGCCCATCGCCACCCCGACCAGCAGCGGCGAGTTCGTCAGCTCGAGGACGAGCCAGCCGAGCACGACGCTCTCGCCCATCATGCCAACCGAGTTGAGGACCATCGCGGCCCCCAGCGCGCGGAAATCGCGCAGCCGGAACAGCGACAGTTGGAACGCGCGCATCCGGCGTAGGATACTGCCGGCGGAGGCGATGCTTGGCGGCGCTGTGGAAGCCGCCATGCGGAGCGCCGCTACCTGTCCTCTCGTCGGTGTCCTGACAGTGTGTCGCTCGAAGGGCCATTTGGTCGCTACGCGTCGGGCGTTATGATCCCGATTTGCCTGGCGGTTCCCGTGGCACCAGATTTGCGCATTGCTGCGAGAAATGGACCAAGCGAAGCCGAGAATCCTGGTCGTCGACGACGATCCCCTCACGCGCTCCTTTCTCATCGACGCCCTGGCGCTACAGGCGTTCGAGGTCGTCAGCGCGGGCGACGCCGGAACTGCCCTCCAGCAGGTGAGTGCAGAGGTGCCGGAGGTCGTCATTCTGGATCTGCGACTTCCGGGGCTCGATGGGATGGGGGCTCTTCGCAGG
>VBPC01000256.1 GCA_005887895.1 Candidatus Rokuibacteriota bacterium | reverse complement strand
CGCGAGGTCGGGGAAGGCCGCGGCCGCGCAGACGCCCCACGTGAGCGCCCCGCTGACGCCGGCCAGCAGCAGGAGCGGCCCGGCGGCGGCCGCGCCCTGGCGCGGCGACGGGACGAGCACGAGCGCGGCGCCGACGAGCGTGACGAGCGCGCCGAGCGCCGCCGGCAACATGTCGGGGCCACGCGCCGGCGCGTCGGCCCACTCGACGCCGGACGCCGGCGCGCCGGGCACGCGCCGCCCGGCCTCGAAGCGGACGCGCGCCCCCGCCTCCACCGACAGCTCGTCGCCGGGACGCAGCGTGAGCGCGTCGCCGGCGGCGAGCCGCCACTCGCGGACCGTCGGCGGCGCGGCGTCGTGCTCCACCACCCGGTAGACGCCGTCGGCGAGCGCGGTCACCCGCTGGCCCTCGGTGAAGCGCAGCGTCGTCCTGCGCGCGAACCGGTCGCCCGCGACCACCCAGCGGCTGCGCTCGGAAAACGTCAGCGTCGGACGCAGCGCGAGCCGCGGCCACGCCGTCCACGGCGGCGCGCCGGCGGCGAGCGCGACGCCGAGTGGCGCCAGCGCCAGCAGGCCCAGCGCCGTCACCAGCGCGGGCGACGCCAGGCGCCGCGCCCGCGGCCACGCGGCGACCGCCAGCGCCGCCAGCGCGGCCAGCGCGACGCCCGGCCAGCGCGCGCCGCCGAAGAGCGTGGCGACGTCGCCGGCCACGAGGAAGTCGGCGGCCAGCACGACCCCGATCGCCAGCGCGGCGGCCGCGCCGACGGCCGGCGTCGCGCCCGGGCGCCGCGCGGGTGCGAGCAGCGCGACCAGCGGCGCGACGAGCGCGCCCAGCGCGAGCCACGACGCGTCGGCCTCGCCGGCCGTGACCCGAAACGCGAGCGCGGCGAGCAGGGCAGGCTGCAGCCAGGCCGCGACTGCGGCCAGGGCCGTCATCCGGCGTCGCGCAGCAGCAGGACGAGCGCGAGGGCAGTGGCGAGCAACGGAGCGACGACGCCGACGTACCACCAGAGCAGGCTGACGCCGGCCAGACGCACCGCGCCGGGGGCGGCGGGAGCCAGCGCCAGCAGCGGCGCCACCGCGAGGAGCACGAGCAGCGCGATGATCCCCGTCCGGCGCCCGCCGGCGACTGACATCGCGCGATTATAACGCGGCGTCCACGCTGAATCGGTATGCTGGAACGCGGCGTCTCAATCGCGACATCGGCCTGTGAGGAGCGTGCATGGCGGACCGGATCGCGCGCGCGATGGTGGTGACGGCGCATCCTGACGACTCGGAGTTCGGCGCCGGCGGCACCGTGGCGAAGCTGGTCAAGGACGGCTGCGAGGTCACCTACGTCGTCGTCACCAACGGCAACAAGGGGTCCAGCGACCGCTCGATGACGCCGGAGCGGCTGGCCGCGATCCGCGCCGACGAGCAGCGGAACGCCGCCCGCACGCTCGGCGTGGCCCGGGTGGAGCTCCTCGGCTATCCGGATGGCGAGGTCGAGGACACGCGCGACCTGCGGCGCGACGTGTCCCGGCAGATCCGCAAGTGGCGCCCCGACCTCCTGATCTGCCAGAACCCGAACCGCACCTACAACCTCGGCCCCGAGTTCGAGCCCCACAAGGTCAAGCACGTATACGTGATGCAGTGGCAGAACCCGCAGCTCGTCGTCGACATCACCGACGTCATCGACGTGAAGCTGCGCGCGCTGGCCTGCCACGCCAGCCAGTTCTCCGACGTGGCCGCGCTGCAGGAGCGCGTGCGCCAGCGGGCGGCCGAGCTCGGGAAGGCGAAGGACTACGCCTACGCGGAGTGTTTCGATCACATCGTGATGGGCTGATGCGGGCCACGCTGGTTTACGTCTCGCTGCTGCGCGTCCCTCTCGTGCGCAACCATCCCGAGGGCTACGTCGTGACGCTCCGCTAAAGTACGTGGCGCATTCCAGCGATAGCATCCAGCGGGTCCGGGAGGCGCTGCGGGCGATGGGCGGCGCGCACGAGGTCGTCGACCTGGGACTGTCCGCGCGCACGGCGGCCGATGCGGCCCGCGCGGTCGGCTGCCGTGTCGACCAGATCGTCAAGTCGCTCGTCTTCCGGCTGCGTGACTCCGGGCGCGCGCTCCTCGTCGCCACCAGCGGCGCCCACCGCGTGGACGAGGCCAAGGTGGCCGCCCTCGTCGGCGAGACGCTCGAGCGCGCCGACGCCGACTTCGTGCGCGCGGAGACCGGCTTCGCGATCGGCGGCGTGGCGCCGGTCGGCCACGTGAAGCCGATCCTGACGCTCGTCGACGAGCACCTGCTCGCCTTCGACGAAGTCTGGGCCGCCGCCGGCCACCCGAACACGGTCTTCCGCCTCACGCCCGCCGAGCTCGTCAGGATGACCGCCGGGCGCGTCGTCACCGTCGCGTAAGCGCCGGCCGGGCGCCGCCGGTCAGCCGCCCGGCGCCGCCGGTCAGTTAGAATAGGCGGGTGATCCCGCGGCGCATCGCCCTGCCCCTCGTCGTCCTGCTCCTGCTCGCCTCCGCCACCGCGCTCGCGCGGCCGGCGGTCGTCGCGCCAGGCGAAGCGGAGCTGCGTGCGACGGTGGAGGCGCTGACGGGACCCGGCATGGACGGCCGTCGCTCCGGCACACCGGGGGGCGATCTTGCCGCCGAGCGCATCGCGGGCTGGCTCCGTGCCGCCGGGCTGCATCCCGGGGGCGAGCGAGAGTCATTTTTTCAACCGTTCTCGGTCGGCCGGGTCTCTCGCGTGGCCGCGGGCACCGCGCTTGCGATCGATGGTCGGATGCTGGACCTGCGCCGGGAGTGGATGCCGCATGGCGGCTCGCAGCAGGAGGCCGTCAGCGGCGAGATCGTCTTCGTCGGCTACGGCGTGAGCGCCCCCGAGGCCGGCTACGACGACTGGGCCGGCGTTGACGTGCGGGACCGGGTGGCGCTCGCGCTGAGCGGCACGCCCCCGTTCCTCGCCGGCGTGAGGTCGTCCCGCCTCGAGAAGCTGATCGCCGCGCGGCGCGGCGGCGCCCACGCGCTGCTGATCGTGAGCGATCCGCTGCCGACGCTCGCCGCCACCGCCGCCGCCGTGCGCATCGTCTCGGGCAGCGTCACGCCGGCCGCCGCCGACGCGTTGTTGGCGCCGACCGGCACCACGCTGGCGGGGCTGAGCGCCGCGATCGCCGAACGCCGCGCGCCGGCATCGTTCGTGGCCCGCGCCGCCGGGCGCGTCGAGCTTCGCGTGGCGCTGGAGTCGACCGACCGGATGGCCGCCAACGTGATCGGCGTGCTGCCCGGCACCGATCCCGCCCTCGCGGACGAGGCGCTCGTGCTCGGCGCCCACTACGATCATCTGGGCGTCACCGGCGGCACCGTCTTTCCCGGCGCCGACGACAACGCCTCCGGCACCGCGGTCGTCGTTGGCCTGGCGCGCGCCTTCGCCACCGGCCCCCGCGAGCGCACGCTCGTGTTCACGCTGTTCTCTGGCGAGGAGATCGGCCTCGTCGGCTCCGGCCACTACGTCCGCGAGCCGACGATCCCCCTGGGGCGCACGGTCGCCATGCTGAACTTCGACATGGTCGGGCGCCTGCGCGACGGCACGCTCACCGTCAGCGGTGTCGAGAGCGGACGCGGGCTGCGCGACGCCGTGCGCGAGGCCACGAACGCCGCCGGCGTGTCGGCGAGCCTGCGCGACTCGCCGTACGGGCCGTCCGATCACAGCCCGTTCTACGGCGCCGGCGCCCCGGTGCTGTTCTTCCACACCGGCGGACATCCGGACTATCACCGGCCCGGCGACACCGCGGACAAGATCGACGCGGCCGGCATGGCGCGCGTCGCCGCGCTGGGCGCCCGCCTCGTCGAGCGGCTCGCCGCCGGCCCGCGGCCCGCGTACGTCGCGCTGGCCCGCCCCTCCGCGTCGCGGCCCGAGCGGGCCGTGGGCGCCTCGCGGGTGTTCTTCGGCGTGGGCGGCGATGCCGGCGAGTCGGACGGCCTGCGCCTCGGGCAGGTGGTCGCGGACAGCGCCGCCTCCCGGGCCGGGCTCAAGGACGGCGACGTCCTCGTGCGCTTCGGCGACCGCGCGCTCGACAGCTTCGAGGACCTGTTGACGGCGCTCCGCGACCGGCACCCGGGCGACACCGTGGGCGTGATCTACCTGCGCGACGGTCTCGAACACGACACCACGGCGACGCTCGGCGCGCGCCACTGAGAGGATCAGCGATGGCCGACCTGGATCCGCGCGATGCTTCGACGCTCGGTGAGATGATGCGCCGACGGGCCGAGCGCTCGCCCGATCTGCAGTACTTCACCGTCTTCGACGACACGGTGACGTACCGGCAGATGTGGGAGCGGAGCGGCCGCTACGCGGCGGGCCTGGCCCGGGCCGGCGTGCGGGCGGGCGACAAGGTCTGCCTGATCTATCCGACCTGCGCCGAGTTCTTCTACACCTTCTTCGGCTGCGTCCGCCTGGGCGCCGTCCCGGTGCCGCTCTATCCGACGCTCGGCGTCGAGGCGACCGGCAACATCTTCCGCGACGCCGAGGCGGTGGTCGTCGTGACGATCGGGTGGTTCCGCCCCGGCGTCGACGAGAGCGCGGCGCTGGCGGCCAACGTCCGCACGATCCTCGAGCCGAACGAGCTGGACGCCGACGGAGCCGCGCCGCACGACCACGAGCCGGGGCCCGACGCCCTCGCGTTCATCCAGTACACCTCGGGTAGCACCGGCCAGCCGCGCGGCGTCATGCTCACGCATCGCAACGTGGCCGAGACATGCAAGTTCATGTCGGACGCGGCCGGGATCACGGTGGAGGATCGCGTCGTGTCGTGGCTGCCGCTCTACCACGACATGGGGCTGATCGGCTGCTCGTTCACGCCGCCGCTGACCGCGACGCCGCTGTGGCTGCTCCCGCCCGACCTGCGCAACCCGCGACAATGGCTGGAGCTGATCACCAAGGTGAAAGCCACCTTCACGGTCTCGCCGGACTTCGGCTATCGCAACTGCGTGCGCCACGTTCGCGACGCCTCGGATCTCGACCTCACCTCGCTGAAGGCGGCGCTGTCCGGCGCCGAGCCGGTGCGGCAGTCGACCATCGAGGCGTTCGAGCAGCACTTCGGCGTCAAGCGCGTGATCTGCCCGTGCTACGGCCTGGCCGAGGCGACGCTGGCGGTGGCCATCTGGCCCCGCCATACGGCGTTGCGCCAGGACGCCAGCGGGCGCTTCCTCTCGGTCGGCAAGCCGTGCCGCGGCGTGTCCCTGCGCATCATGGAGCCGGCCGGCGAGGACGGCGCCGGCACCGCGCTCCTGCCCAGTGGCATGGAGGGCGAGATCTGCGTGAAGAGCCCCGGCGTGATGAAGGGCTACTACAACAATCCCGAGGCGACCGCCCGGGTGCTGAGCGCCGACGGCTGGCTCCGCACCGGTGACCTCGGCTTCGTCGACGACGAGGGCTACCTCTTCATCAGCGGCCGGCTCAAGGACCTGATCATCCTCGGCGGCGAGAACGTCCTGCCCGCCGACATCGAGGAAGTGGTCGACCACGTGCCCGGCGTGCGCTACTCGGCGGCGGTCGGCGTGGACAGCGAGCGCACCG
>VBPC01000255.1 GCA_005887895.1 Candidatus Rokuibacteriota bacterium | reverse complement strand
GACGTTCAGCAACATCGTCACGCTGGTCGGCGTCTACACGTTTGCGGCCGCCCACGTCGAGGTGCTGAGCGTGCTGAGCAACACGAACTCGACCGCGCCCTACCGCGGCGCCGGCCGCCCGGAGGCGACCTACGTGCTGGAGCGCCTCATCGACGACGCCGCCCGCGAGCTCGGCGTGGACCCGGTCGAGCTGCGGCGGCGCAATCTCATCCCGTCGGGGGCGATGCCATATAAGACCGCGCTCGGCATGACCTACGATTGCGGCGAGTTCGCGAGCAACATGGAGAAGGCGCTGAAGCTGGCGGACGTCGCCGGATTCCCCGCCCGGCGCGAGGAGGCGCTGCGCCGCGGCAAGCTCCGCGGCCTCGCCGTCGTCAACGCCATCGAGCGCGCGGCCGGCGCCCAGCCGGAGTTCGCCGAGATCCGCTTCGCGCCGAGCGGCACCGCCACCGTCTTCATGGGGACCAAGAACCAGGGGCAGGGCCATGAGACGACCTTCAAGCAGATCCTGCACGAGCGGCTGGGCCTCGATCCGGCCGAGGTGCGGTACATCGACGGCGACACCGATCGCGTGGCGTTCGGCATGGGCACGATGGGCTCGCGCTCGACGGTGATCGGCGGCAGCGCGCTGTGGACGGCCGCCGACAAGATCCTCGCCAAGGGGCGGAAGATCGCCGCCCGCCTGCTAGAGGCGGCCGAGGAGGACATCGTGTTCTCCGACGGCAAGTTCAGGGTGACCGGGACCGACCGCACGATCCCGCTCACGGACGTCGCCCGCGCCGCGTTCCAGCCCGGCCAGCTGCCGAAGGGTCTCGAGCCCGGGCTGTACGAGACGGGGACGTTCGTCCCCGCGACCGACACCTGGCCCAACGGCTGCCACGTGTGCGAGGCGGAGGTCGACGCCGAGACCGGCGCCGTCGCGCTGGTCGGCTACGTCATCGTCGACGACGTCGGCACCGTCATCAATCCGGTGACCCTGAAGGGCCAGATCCACGGCGGCGTCGCCCAGGGCGTGGGCCAGGCGCTGATGGAGGAGGTCGTCTACGATCCCGATTCCGGCCAGCTGCTGACGGCCTCCTTCATGGACTACGCGATGCCGCGCGCCGACACCCTGCCCGACATGCACATCGAGAGTCACCCGGTGCCGACCCGGCTGAACCCGCTCGGCGCCAAGGGCGCCGGCGAGGCGGGCACGGTCGGCGCGCTGCCGGCGGCGATGAACGCCGTCATCGCCGCGCTGGCGCCGCTCGGCGTGCGCGCGCTCGACATGCCCGCCACGCCCGCCCGGGTGTGGCGGGCGATCCAGGACGCCCGCCGCGCCTGACCCGTCTCGCAACGAACCATTCGCCAGGAGGACGCCGTGCCGACACTCGACGCTGCCGGGCTGGACCTGCTGTTTCTCCGGGCGCGCACGCAGAACGGCTGGCTGCCGACGCCGGTCAGCGACGACGAGCTGCGGCGCCTCTACGACATCATGAAGATGGGCCCGACCAGCGCGAACTCGCTCCCCGCCCGGTGCGTGTTCCTGCGGACGCCGGCCGCCAAGGCCCGGCTGCTGCCGGCCCTGAGCCCCGGCAACGTGGACAAGACGAAGCAGGCGCCGGTCACGGCGATCATCGGCTACGACACGCGGTTCTTCGAATGGATGCCGAAGAAGACGTTCACCCACCGCCCGGACATGGCGGAGAACTACGCGAAAAATTCCGCGCTGGCCGAGATCACGGCGTTCCGCAACGGCACCCTGCAGGGCGCCTACTTCCTGCTGGCCGCCCGCGCGCTCGGCCTCGACGTCGGTGGCATGTCGGGCTTCGACAACGCCAAGGTGGACGCCGAGTTCTTCCCCGACGGCCGCATCAAGTCCAACTTCCTGTGCAACCTCGGCCACGGCGATCCGGGCAAGGTGCTGCCGAAGCTGCCGCGCCTGGACTTCGACGAGGCGTGCACGCTGCTGTGAGGAAGCCGGCGCGGCGCGAGGCTACTGCCAGCCGGAGGGAACGACGCTGACGCCGCGCAGAGCCTTGCCGGCCAGGTCGGTCACGACGTGGTCGCGGATCGCGCCGATCAGGAGGCTCCGACGCCCGAAGACGTCGACGTCGGGGAGCGCCGCGGGTCCGTAGAGACGCGCCATCGCCGCCTTCAGCTTCTGCGTCGTCGTCGTCACGACCTCGATGTGGAGGCTCAGATCGAACTGCAGCCGCTCGATGAACTCCGCCCGTGAGGGATCGTCCATCGCGACGACCAGGGTGTCGCCGACCCGGAACAACGGGACGATGAGATGCTGGGCCGCGAACCGCTCGGAGATCACGCGGGCGAGCGGACGATCGATCGCGATCGGATCGAGATCGAAGAAGTTGATGTGGAGCTGGGTGCACAGCGCGTCCCGCATCGTCGTCTCGCTCACGTAGCCGAGCCGGATCAGCACCTGGCCGATCGGCATCGGCGTCTTCCGCTGCTCGACGAGCGCTTCGTGCAGCTGCTCGGGCGTGATCTCCTTGGCCTTGACCAGGATGTCGCCCAGGCGCGAGCGCTTCTTGTGGCGGTGCAGCAGCGCATTGAGCTGCCGGCGGGTGATGACCTTGTTGGCCAGCAACACCTGCCCGAGGGGCACGTAGGTCCGCGCCGCCGCCTGGAGTCGCAGCGCCGTCTCGAGCTGCGCGGTGGTGATGATCTTCTCCTCGACCAGGACCTCACCGAATCGACGACCGCTCGGCGACTCCTGGGCGGCCGGCGCCGTCGTCGGTACGGTCGCCGGCGTGCCGTTCGCCGGTGTGCCGTTCGCCGGCTCGCGCGACGGCTTCGGGCCCCGGCTGAAGGGGCTGACGGCCTTCGGATCTTGGCTGAAGTGGCTCAAGGATCGTCCTCCGGGGCCGGGACAGAGCAACGAGAATGCCGTATCGCGCCGTCCGGCTAAAGCCTCGCTGCGCTTGACGTCTGCTCTCGCCGGCACATCGGTCGCTGGTGGCTTTCTGGCCAGCGCGCCTCGTCAACATGACTCGACGCCGCCTCGCGCACGTGGCGAAACGACCCGTCCCGGCGCGGGTGAGCAACGATTGGCCGGCCCGGCTGTTCGGCGTGGCTACGAACTGCTCAGCAGAAGCCGCCGGGGGATCGAGCCAGGCGCGGCAACCCCGCGTCGTCTCGGGCTTCCGCGGCTGCGCCGCGGCCTGGTACACCGCTTGCTCGATCTCAGGTCGCTCCTGAAAAAGGCAAACCAGCCGTGAGGCTGGGACGCAAAGCCATGGGTCCGGCCCCCAGGAAAACGCCGGACCGCCAGGCTACCGGAGCCATGAATGGCGAAGGAGAGCGCACATGGCGAGCGGTAGCTCCACGTCAAAGCGGGTGCTCATCGTCGACGACGAGCCGTTGGTGGCGGAGCTCCTGACCGAGATGCTCACGCAGTCGGACCAGGGATACTCGGTGCAGGCCGCCTTGACGGCCTCCGATGCCCTGGTGGCGGTCAGTCGCGAGCGCCCGGACGTGATCCTCCTCGACGTCAACATGCCGGGGATGAACGGCCTGGAGGCGCTGCGGCTGATCAAGCACCTCGACCCGTTGATCCCCGTCCTCATGGTCACCGCGGCGCACTATTCCGCCGCCGCCGAGGCGCTCGTGCACGGAGCGCTCGCCTACATTCCCAAGCCGTTCACCAGCCACTACATCAATCACCTCGTGGCCAGCGCGCTGGCGACCCAGCCGGCGCGGCGCTGACCTCCGAGCTCACGCGCTAGCCGCGCCCGCCCGTCTGCAGCACGAAGTCGAAGCGCGCCGTCGCGCTGTCGGCCATCGCCACCACCAGCGTCTGGTCGAAGATGCCGTCGCGGGCGTTCATGATCTCGCCCGGGAAATAGAGCTGGGTCGTGAGCACCCGCTGGCCGGGCGCCTGCGCCTTGACGTGGATGTGGCGGGTGCGACCGGGATAGAGGCCGGGCAGCACGGTCTCGAGGCGATAGCGGCCTTCGGCGTCGGTGAACTGGTGGCCGCGCAGCCGCTGCCCGGCGTTGTCGTAGTGACCGCTGCCGTCGGCCTGCCAGAAATCGAGCAGCGCATGCGGCACCGGCCGGCAGTCGGTGCCGAGCACGAGGCCCGTGACCACCAGCCGCGATCCGGTCAGCGCCGGCTCCAGCAGCGAGGCGCGCTCCGGCGAGCTTCGCTTGAAGTACGGGCCCTCGGTCTGCGCCGGCGTGGGCGCCGTGTCGGCGCCGCAGGCGGGCGTCGCCGGCCGCGGCGACTGGGCGCCGGCGGCGACGGCGCCCAGCGCCACCGCGGCCGACGTCCCCAGCGTCAGGCGGACGAAGTCGCGTCGCGAAGGCACCGCCGCGACCTCACGACACGCGGGCCGAGGCGCCGAAGCGCGGGTAGTCGGTGCTGTCGACCAGCGAGGCCTCGGCGTCGGGCGGCAACCGCTCGGCGTAGTTCTGGGCGGCCTCGATGTCGTTCTCCCAGATCTCGCGCGGCAGCTCGTAGAGGATCTCGATACCGTGGCCGTTGGGATCCGAGATGTACACGCTGTGGGTCATGCCGTGATCGACGCGCAGATGGAACTTCACACCGCGCTCGCGGAGGAAGGCGATCTGCGCGAGCCACGTCTCGCGATCGGGATAGCAGATGGCCACGTGGTTGAGGCCGATGCCGCTCGGGCTCATGCTCCACGGCGGCGGCGCCAGCCGGGCGCCGTCGGGGATCTGGGCCAGCGCCAGATCGTGGTGCGACACGTCGCCCGTCTCGCTGACGCCGCTGTAGAAGCGCATCTTCATCGTCCGGCCGGGCTTGGGCTTCAGCTCGGCCACGCAGCGGAAGCCGACGATCTCCGTCCAGAAGCGATGCGACTCGTCCAGGTCGCGCACGTTGAGGACCAGGTGGTTGACGCCGCGAGGCGTCTGGGCGTGCTTGCCGTCCGTGGCCATGAGACGTCCTCCTTACGAGCGAGTATACCCGCCGAAGCTGCGTCTCAGCCGTTGCGGCGGAGCTTCGGGTCCCAGGCGTCGCGCAGGGTGTCGCCGAAGAGGTTGAAGGCGAGCACGGCCAGGCTGATCGCCAGGCCCGGGAAGATCGCCAGCCAGGGCGCCTGCTCCATGAACGCGCGGCCCGTGCTGCTCAGCATCAGGCCCCACGACGGCGTCGGGGGCTGGGTGCCCACGCCGAGGAACGACAGCGTCGCCTCGATCAGGATGGCGTTGCCCAGCCAGATCGAGGCGATGATGAGGATCGGCGCGGTGACGTTGGGCAGGATGTGCGTCGCGATGATCCGCGGATGGCGGCAGCCGATCGCCTGGGCCGCCTCCACGTAGCGGTTCTGCTTGGCCGACAGCACGGCGCCGCGCACGATGCGCGAGTTGCCGGGAACGATCACCATCGCGATGGCGATCATCGCGTTGGTCGTGTTCGGCCGCAGGACGGAGACGATCGCCAGGGCCAGGACCAGGCCCGGGATCGCCTGGACGGCGTCCATCACCCGCTGCAGGATCATATCCACCCGCCCCTCGCAATAGCCGCAGATCAGGCCGATCAGCATGCCGGCCGCCGTCCCGATGCCGACCGCCAGCAGTCCCACCCACAGCGAGATGCGGCTGCCGTGGATGACGCGGCTGAGGACGTCGCGCCCGATGTCGTCGGTGCCGAACGGGTGATCGCGGCTGGGCGCCGACAGGCGGATGTCCGGCTGCGGGGCCAGCGGGTCGTACGGCGCCAGCACGTCGGCGAAGACCGCGGTGAGCACGAGCACGGCGATGAGCGCCGCCGACACCGCACCGAGCGGCTTGCGGCGGAGGGTGTCCCACAGCAGGCGCGCGCGGCTGACCTCATCGACCGAGGCCGGCTCGAACGTCGCGACGCGCGCCGTCGCCGTCGACACCGAGGCCGGCCTCAGCGGTACCGGATCCGCGGGTCGAGCCACGCGTAGGAGAGATCGACGAGCAGGTTCAGCGTCACCAGCGTGCCGGCCACCAGCATGACGTTGGTCTGCACGACCGGATAATCACGATACAGGATCGCCTCCACCGTCAGCCGCCCCATGCCGGGCAGCGCGAAGATCGACTCGACCACCACGGTGCCGGCCAGCAGCACGCCGATCTGCCCGCCGACGATGGTGACGACCGGGATCAGCGCGTTCTTCAGGGCGTGCTTGTAGACGACGATGCGGCCGGCCAGACCCTTGGCCCAGGCCGTGCGCACGTAGTCCTCGCGCAGCACCTCCAGCACGGTGGAGCGCGTCATGCGCATGGTCGCCGCCGACAGGCGGAAGCCGAGCACGGCCGCCGGCAACAGAAACTGCTGCAGGTTCCGCA
>VBPC01000048.1 GCA_005887895.1 Candidatus Rokuibacteriota bacterium | reverse complement strand
CTGCACCAAGGTCTTCATCGACCAGATGCTCAAGCAGAACTACGGCCGCGTCGTGAACATGACGTCGGTCATCGGCCAGATCGGCAACTTCGGCCAGGCGAACTACGCGGCCTCCAAGGCCGGGGTGGCGGCCTTCACGAAGTCGCTGGCCAAGGAGCTGGCCGGCAAGGGCGTCACCGTCAACGCGGTCGCCCCGGGCTTCAGCGAGACCGAGATGATCGCCAACATCCCCGACAAGGTGAAGACCAGGCTGCTCGAGCAGATCCCGCTCAAGCGCTTCGGCGCCCCCGAAGAGGTCGGCCGCTGCGTGGTGTACCTGGTCTCGCCCGACGGCGACTACATCACCGGCTCCGAGCTCTCCATCAACGGCGGCCTGCTGATGTGATCGTCGCCCGCTGGCAGGCCGCGTGCCGTCGCTGCCAGGCATGCGAAACCTCATGATCGTCGTGGGAGTGGTCGGGGTGCTGAGCGGGTGCGGGGCGATGAGCCGGATCAGTGGGGGAGCCTGGAGGACAAGGTGGCCATCTCGGCGAGACCATGAACCGCGAGGCCTTCAACGAGTGCATGCGTCGCCGCGGCTACACCGTCTCGATGGGCTCGATGTCCCTCCGCTGACCGGCCAGGGGTCCGCGGACTGTTCGGCCGCCTAGTTCCGGCGCGGCAGCCCGCTCGAAAGCATCGACAGCGACATCATGCTCCAGAGTGTCATCGCCTGGGCCGCCCATGCCCACGGCGTCCACGCCAGCGCCGCCACGGCGGCCGCGCTGGTCGGCCGGCCCTCGTAGAGCACGCGGGTCTTCGACGGCATCACCCACGCCTCGCCCGACAGGACCTCCTCGCCGTGCTGGTTCACGCACACCGTCTGGAGCCGGATGCGATTGCGCTCGCGGATCACCTCGATGACCTCGGCGCGCGCGGTGATCGTGTCGCCCGCCCTGACGGGCTTCACGAACTTCAGCGACTGCGAGAGGTAGATCGCCCCCGGCCCGGGCAGCTCCGTGCCGATGACGGCCGAGATCAGGCCGGCCGTGTAGATGCCGGGCGCGATCGGCACCTTGAACGGCGTGCCGGCGGCGTAGGCGGCGTCGCTGTGGACCGGATTGTAGTCGCCGACGGCCTCCACGAACGCCGCGATGTCGTCCTGCTCGACGACACGCGTCAGTTCCGCGCGGTCGCCGGGGGCGAGATCCGCGATGGTCTTGCCGATCATGCGCGCTCCTTGTGGTCCAGGCGCCGGAGGATCGCCTGCACTCCATCCTCCACGCGCTCGAGTCGCTCCTCCAGCTCGACGATCTGCTTCGCCACCGCGGTGAGCTGGGACCGCGAGGCCAGGTTGAGCGTCGTGACGGCCTGCTCCAGCGCCTGCTCGCCCGCCTTCTTGAATGGTGCCTGGGCGGTGAGCCAGCCCTCCAGCGAACGCCCCATGAGCTGCGCGAACACCTCGGTGTTCATCGCCTGCCCCAGCACCCGCGACCATGCCTCGATCCACTGGTCGAGGAACTGCTTCCACTGCGTCACGAGATCGGGACTGGCGGGCGTCTGCGCGAACATCCGCGCCCACTGCTCCAGCCCCTGGTTGAGCACCGGGCGCCAGAAGGCCATCGGATCGGGGGGCGGCGCCGGCGCCTGGCTCACCAGCCGCGTCCACGCCTGGGTGGACTCCTCGAGCTGCTTGCGCCACATGTCGAACAGCTGGATCGTCGCCGCCGACGCGTCCGTCATGGTCATTCCCTCACGAGTGCGGCGCCAGCCAGCCGGACACCTTGGGCCAGCAGTGCAACGCCGCGCCCCGGCCGGCGATCAGCGAGATGTGCCCGCCGGGCAGCTCGGTATAGTCCTTCTCGCGACTGCCGACCGCGTCGATGAGCGCCCGCACGCAGGCCGGCGGCGCGATGTAGTCCTCCTTGGCCCCGACCACGAAGACCGGACACCGGATCTCGCCGAGGCGCACCGGGCGGCCGCCGAACACCAGCTCACCGCGGAACAGCTTGTTGCCCTGGTAGAAGTCGCGCACCCACTGGCGGAAGAACTCGCCGGGGAAGGCCACGTACTCGTTCGCCCACTTGTTGAGGGCCGTGAAGCCTTCCACGTACTTGTCGTTCCACAGGTTCCACCAGAGGTTGAGGTTGGTGGAGAGATCCATCGTCGGCTTCAGCAGCTTGAAGCCGGCCTTGACGAGGTCGGCCGGCACCGCGCCCAGCGTGTCGACGAAGCGGTCGACGTCGAAGTACCTCCGGTCGAGCCAGAGGCCGAACAGCCCGATCTTCGAGAAGTCGATCGGTCCCGCCATGTTGATGAAGTTCTTGACGGGGATCTCGGGGTGCGAGGCCACGAACGAGGCCGACAGCGGCGCGCCCATGCAGTAGCCGAGCACGGTCAGCTCCTCGGCGCCCGAGCTCTCGAGCACCTTGCGGGCCATGCGCGGCAGGATCTTGACCACGCAGTCCTCGAAGGTGAGGTCGTTGTCCTCGGGGCCGAACACGCCCCAGTCGAGCAGGTAGAAGTCGAAGCCCTCCCGGGTCATGTGCTCGACGAAGGACCCGCCCGGCAGCAGGTCGAAGATGTAGGGGCGGCTGATGCCGAGGTTGGGCACGAACAGGATCGGCGTGCGATGCCGGCGGCTCGACGCGTAGCGATAGAGCCGCGACTTGTTCCGCTTGTAGATCTCTTGGCGCGGAGTCTGGCCGGTGCGCGGCTCGCCGGCGGTCGCCAGCTTGCCGAGGTTCGTCAGACGTCGGACGTTGCGGTCCAGCTCCTCCTGCCACTGCTTGACCGTCTCGGGCGAGGCGGCGGCGGCACCGGCGGCGAAGCCGTTGGTGAACCGCTCCACCACGTCCGCGAAGCGTTCCTGACCCATCGAGAGGGCCTCCTTCGGGGCGCGATGTGGCGACAGACTCAGTATCGCATGACGACGCCGCGGCGCGTCAATCAGTTTCCGCGCCGCGGCAAATCGTCGCCGGGGCCGCGCTCACATCGAGAACATCGAGCCGAGCTTCATGGCCAGGCCCATGTCGCCCTTCACCTTGAGCTTGCCGGACATGAAGAGCATCTGGCCCGACTGCTTGCCCGAGAGCATCTCCGTCCAGTCCTGCGCGGAGATCAACAGCGTCAGGTTGGGATTCGTCGCCGCCCCCTGGTTCACCGTGCAGGCGCCGTCCTTGATGACGACGTGCCAGGTGCCGCCGCCGTCCCCGCTGATGTCGTACTGAATGACCGCGCTGGTGCCGGTGGCCTTGTCCGGCCGGAACCGGCCGGACATCGCGTCGAACGACTCTTTCACTGTGGGCATTGCTGCCTCCTTTGTATTCGCCGTCCAATTAGAATGTGAAGAGGTCCATGCCCCCGGTTACCGTCAGCACGGCGCCCGTGATGTAGCGGGCGCGCTCGGAACACAGGAAGGCGACGGCGTTGGCCACGTCCTCCGGCTCGCCCTCCTTCTGCATCGCCACGCGCTTGACCATGCGCTCGTAGAGCGGGCTCAGGCTGGCGTTGGGCGCGATGATGCCGGGCGCCACGGCATTGCACGTCACGCCGTAGCGCGCGCCCTCGAGCGCGACCGACTTCGCGAACCCGATGACGCCGATCTTGCTCGTCGAGTACGCCGTCTGGCCGAAGCCACCCATGAGACCGGCGATCGAGGCCATGCAGACGATCCGTCCCCAGCGGCGCTCGCGCATGCCGGGAAACACCGCGCGCGTCATCTTCATGGTGCCGGTGAGGTTCACGCCGAGGTTGAACTCCCAGTCCTCGTCGCGCATGTCCTTGAGCTGACCCACCGTGTAGATCATCCCGGCGTTGTTCACGCAGATGTCCACCGGCCCCAGCTCGCGCTCGATGCGGTCGACGACGGCCTGGACCTGCCCGGTGTCGCGGATGTCGCAGCCGTAGCCGCGCGCGTGGCCGCCGGCGCCGCTGATCTCCTTGGCCGTCTCCTCGGCGCCCTCGGCGTTGAGGTCGACGATCGCCAGCTTCGCGCCTTCCCCGGCCAGCACGAGCGCGTCGGCCTTGCCGAGGCTGCGGGCGGCGCCGGTGACCAGCGCAACCTTGCCGGTGATCCCGAGGTCCATGACGGGGCTCAGCGCCCCTTGAACTGCGCCGGCCGCTTGCCGAAGAAGGCCTGGATTCCCTCGGCGGCGTCCTCGCTGCGGAGCGTCGGCAGGAAGGCGTCGAGCTCGACGTCGATGGAGCGCGCCATCGGCGCGTCGAGTCCCTCGTCGACCGCCTTGATGATGGCCGCCATCGCCAGCGGCGCCCGCTTGCCGAGCTCGCGAGCGAGCGCCTTGGCGTCGGCGAGCGTCTCGCCCTCCTTGCAGAGGCGGTTGACCAGCCGCAGCTCGAGACACTCCTTGGCCGGGATCTGCGTGCCGAGCAGCAGGAACTCCAGCGCCTTGGTGCGGCCGATGAGGCGCGGCAGCCGCTGGGTGCCGCCGTAGCCGGGAATGATCCCGAGATTCGATTCCGTCTGGCCCATCCGCGCCGTCTCTTTCAGCAGGCGCAGATGGCAGGCCATGGCGATCTCGCAGCCGCCGCCCATGGCGTGGCCGTTGATGGCGGCGATCACCGGCTTGGGAAAGCGCTCGATCTTCCGCATCACGCTGTTGCCGAAGCGGATGAAGTGCTCGATGTCGCCGCCCGAGAAGGCCGAGCCCAGGTCGGCGCCGCCGCAGAAGATCTTGTCGCCGCTGCCGGTGACGATCACCGAGCGGACGGTGTCGTCGGACTGCACGGAGCTCAGCGCGGCGTTCAGCTCCTGCATCAGCGCCTCGCTGATCGCGTTGGCCGGCGGTCGGTTGAGCGTGATGACCGCGTAGGACTCCTCGCGCGCGAGGACGAGCGTCTCAAACCCCATTGCGGGTGACTCCTTTGAGGAAGATCGTGGCGACGGCGTCGGCGGCGTCGACCAGGCGATAGCCGCGCTTGCCGAGCACCCACGAGGTCGCCACCTGGTCCATGGCGCCGAACAGCATCTTCGTCGCGACCTTCACCGGCAGGTCGGGCGCGAAGCGGCCGCCCGCCACGCCTTCCTCCAGGATGGACCCGATCAGCTCGAAATACGCCGACACCTCGTGGGCGGAGGCGCCGCGGAAGAACTTGTGGCCCTGTCGCAGCTCGACCTGCACCACCTCGGCCAGCGCCGGGTTCTGCTCGAGGACCGTGAAGTGCAGGAGCACGAGGCGCCGCAGGCGGGCCTCGGGCTCCGGCACCTGGGCGATCTCGCGCCGGAGGTAGGCGACGAACGCCGCCATCTTCTCGCGGAAGAGCGTGACGAGGATCTCCTCCTTGGTCTTGAAGTAGAGGTAGATCGTGCCGCTGGCGATGCCGGCCTCGCGCGCGATGTCGGACACGCGCGAGCTGTAGTAGCCGTTGCGCGCGAAGACGCGGATGGCGGCCTCGATGATCTGCTGGGGCTTCTCGGGATCTCGCATTGTCGAGGGCCTTTCGGTCCGCCGCCGAGTGACTGAATCGCGGTTCATTCTACGGGCGCGCGCGAAAGCCTGTCAACGCATGCTAGAGTCCAGCCCATGCCGATCAAGTATCGCGTGGGCGTCATGCCCGGCCCCTGGCCCGGCGGCCCGGCCGGCCGCGACTTCTTCTGGCGCTTCGTGGACCTGTGCGAGAAGACCGAAATCGATTCTGTCTGGTTCTCCGAGCGCCTGTCCTCGCCGCTGCCGCTGCCGGAGCCGATGACGGCCATGGCGGCCATCGCCGCCCGCACGACGCGGCTCAAGTTCGGGCCGAGCGTCTTCGTCACGCCCTTCCGGACGCCCGTCCTGGCCGCCCGCGAGATCGCGATGATCGACTACCTCTCGGGCGGGCGGATGCTGCCCGCCTTCGGCATCGGCGTCGAGCAGGAGCGCGAGTTCCTCGCGGCCGGCGTGCCCTTTCGCGAGCGCGGCCGGCGCACCGACGAGGCGATCGCCATCATGCGCCGGTGCTGGAGCGAGGACGAGGTGACGTTCGCCGGCGAGTTCTGGCGGCTGGACCGGATCACCGTGCTGCCGAAGCCCGTGCAGCAGCCGATGCCGCTGTGGATCGGCGGCAACAGCGAGGCCGCCATGCGGCGGGCCGGGCGACTCGGCGACGGCTGGATTCCCTCGTTCATCACGCCCGAACAGCTCCGGGTCGGCGTGCACAAGACGCAGGCGTTCGCGGCCGAGGCCGGCCGCGCCGTGCCGGCCGACCACTTCGGCGTGCTCTTCTACTACTGCCTCGACACCGATCCCGCCGCCGCTCGCGCGCTGGCGATGCCCTTCGTCCCACGCGGCCGGGTCGACGACGCCACGCTGGCTCGCTGCACGGCCTTCGGCCCGCCGGACATGGTGCGCGAGCGGCTGGAGGAATACGTCGCGGCCGGCGGTTCGAAGTTCATCCTGCGACCCATGGGCCCGCCCGAGCGCGCCCTCGACCAGCTCGCCCAGCTCGCCACCGAGGTCGTGCCGGCGTTTCACCGGCGAGATGGCTGATGCGCGCCGCCGCCGACACGGCCCGATGAGCGCCGTGGCGAGCCTGATCCGCCTGTCACCGCCTGAGCGCCGCCTGCTCGTCCGGGCGGCGTGGCTCCTCGTGATCCTGCGCCTGGCGCTCGCGCCGCTGCCGCTCCCGCTGCTCGAGCGGCTCGTGACCCGGCTGGCCCGCCCCCGCCGCGGCCCGGCGCCGGCCGTCGATCGCATCGGCTGGGCGCTCGGCGCGGCCGCCCGCCGCGTGCCCGACGCGACGTGCCTGGTGCAGGCGCTGGCCGTCCGCATCCTGCTCGGCCGCCAGCGCATCCCGGCCGGCGTTCGCATCGGCGTCGCCCGCGAGCGCGGCGCGCCGCTCGAGAGCCACGCGTGGGTCGAGAGCGAGGGGCGCGTGGTGGTCGGCGACGCGCATCTCGACCGCTACGTGCCGATCGCGACCTGGGGGACACGCTAAGACGTTCGCCGGCCGAGCCGTCTGCAAGAAATCTTGCAAGACGATCGGGGTCGTCGTGATTACATCGCCGTGATGCTGCCCCTCGAGCTGTCTCGCTGGACGATGACGCTGGCTCCGGAAATTCGGCTGCTGCTCTGCTGTGCGCGCTCCCGTCTCACCTCGTCCGCGGCCGCGCGTCTGACCACCTTGCAGGCCGGACCGCTCGACTGGGACGTCGTCCTCGACGAGGCCGTTCGCCACGGCCTGATTCCGCTCCTCTACCGCCAGACGCCGGCGCTCCACGCACCGGGCCCGGCGCTGGACCGCCTCGAGCGCGAGTTCGCCGCGGCCTCTCAGCGGAGCCTCGCACTGACGGCCGAGCTCGTGGACGTCATGAGGATGTTCCGCACCGCCGGCGTCAGCGCGACGCCGTTCAAGGGCCCGGCGCTCGCCGCCGCCGTCTACGGCGACGTCACGCTGCGACAGTTCCGGAACCTCGACATCCTGCTGCACCGGGCCGACGTGGCCGCCGCCGAGCGCGTGCTCGCCCATCTCGGCTATCGCGCGCAGCCGTCCTCGCGGTACGCCCGCGGCTACCTGCGCGGCGACACCACGATCGACCTGCACTGGGCGATCGCCCCCCGCTGTTTCGGCTCCCGCTCGAGCGTCGCCGGGCTGTGGGTCCGCCGTCGGCCGGTAACGCTCGACGAGCTGCGGCTGTCGATCCCGGCGCCCGAGGATCACCTGCTGCTGCTCGCGCTCCACGCCGGGCAGCACGTGTGGGGACGGATCGGCTGGCTCGCCGACGTCGCCGAGCTGCTCGAGCGCCACCCGGCACTCGACCACGCGGCCGTGCGCTACGAGGCGCGGCGGCATGGGATCGAGCGGCTGGTCCGGCTCGGCCTCGCCCTCGCTTCCGCGCTGGTCGACGCGCCGTTGTCACGCGAGGTCGCGGCGTGGGTCCGTCGCGACCACGGGCTCGACGGGCTCGTGCGCCACGTGTGCGCGCGCCGGCTGCGCCCGGCGGCGGCGCCGCCCGGACTCGTCGAGGCCGCCGGCTTCCACCTGCGCAGCCGCGAGCGCTGGGCCGACCGCATGGGCCACGCCGCCCGGGGCGCGGGGACGGTGCTGACATTGCCGGCCCGGCTGGCAGTCCGGGCGTCGGCGGGGCTCCGCGAGCGCAGCCGGCCGACCGCCACGGTCACTCCCGTCCTGCAGCGCCGCTGACCCGTCCGGAGCAGCCGCGCCCAGGCGCGGTGCGCGCGGTCAGCCCGCCTTGAGGATGTCGATCAGCAGCGACGGATCGATGTTGCCGCCGGACAGCACCACGCCGACGCGCGCGCCGCGCGAGAGCGGCAGCCGGCCCGCCAGCACGGCGGCGGCCGGCACGGCGCCGGTCGGCTCCACGACGATGCGCGCGCGGAGGGCCAGGAAGCGGACGGCGGCCCGCACCTCGTCGTCGCTGACGAGCAGGATGTCCGTCAGGTTGGCCTGTAGGATTGGAAACGTCAGCGCGCCCGGGGTCGTGAGCCGGATGCCGTCGGCGATCGTGGGCGGCGGCGGAATCGTCACGCGCTCGCCCTTGCGGAGCGAGAGGTAGGTGTCGTTGGCGGTGTCCGTCTCGACGCCGAAGATCTGCACGCCCGGGAAGAGCGCGCGGGCCACCGTGGAGCAGCCGGCCATGAGGCCGCCGCCGCCGACCGGCGTGAGCAGCGCGTCGAGCGACGGCACGTCCTCCAGGAACTCGAGCCCGGCGGTGCCCTGCCCGGCCATGATCGCCGGATCGTCGTAGGGCGGCACCAGCACGCGCCCGGTGCGCTCCACGACCCCGCGCGCCACCTGCTCGCGATCGTCGGTGTGCCGATCGTAGAAGACGATCTCGGCGCCGTAGTTGCGCGTCGCCTCCAGCTTCAGCGCCGGCGCGTCCTTGGGCATGCAGATGATCGCGGTGGTGCCGACCATGCGCGCGGCCAGCGCAACGCCCTGGGCGTGATTGCCCGAGGAGAACGCCACCACGCCGCGCTCGCGCTCGGCGGCGGTGAGCGTCAGCAGCTTGTTCAGCGCGCCGCGGATCTTGAACGCGCCGGCCCGCTGGAGGTTCTCGCACTTGAAGAACACGTGGAAGCCGCTGGCGTCGTCGAAGGACTGCGACGAGATGACCGGCGTGCGATGGATGCGCGCGCCGAGGCGGCGGGCGGCAGCGCGAACGTCGTCGAGCGTCAGCGATCCCGGCATGGCGGCCGATTATGCCGCGGGGGCCCGCACGCTGCAAGGCGGGCTATACTGAGCGCCATGCGCGCGCCCGCCGCCGTCGTCGCCGCGATGCTCCTGCTGGCCGGCTGCTCGGTGATCTCCATCGATCTCACGCCGCGCGTGCGTCCCCTCGAGGAGGAGACCGTCGAGGGCCACGGCGACGCCAAGATCCTCATGATGGACGTCTCGGGCTTCATCTCCGACGAGACGCCCGGCGGCACGCTCACGATCGGCACGCCGCCGGCGCGCGTGCCGATGCTGGTGCGAGTGCGGGAGGAGCTGAAGAAAGCGCAGCGCGACGCCAGGGTCCGCGCGCTGGTCGTGCGGATCAACAGCCCGGGCGGCACCGTGACCGCCTCCGACATCATCTTCCGGGAGCTGCAGGATTTCCGGAAGGTGACCGGCGTGCCGGTCGTCGCCTCGATGATGGACGTGGCCGCCTCCGGCGGCTACTACATCGCGCTGGCCGCCGACACCATCGTCGCCCATCCGACCACGGTGACCGGCTCGATCGGCGTCATCATGATCAGCCTGAACGCCGAGGGGCTCATGCAGAAGGTCGGCCTCGCCGCCAACACGATCAAGTCGGGCGAGCGCAAGGACATGGGCAGCCCGTTCCGTCCCGTGACCGCCGAGGAGCGCGCGATCTTCCAGTCGGTCATCGACGACCTGCAGCGGCAGTTCGTGGCCAAGGTCGTCGAGCGCCGCAAGATCCCGGCGTCGACGGCGGCCACGCTGGCCGACGGCCGCATCTACACCGCCGACCAGGCGCTGGCCCATCGGCTCGTCGACCGCATCGGCTACGTCTCCGACGCGATCGCCGTCGCGCGCCAGTCCGCCGGTCTGGACGAGGCCCGCGTCATCGTCTACAAGCGCCCGCGCGAGTACCGCGCGACCTACTACGCCCGCGCGGAGAGCGACGTTGGCGCCTTCGCCACGCTGTCGCAGCTGGCCGGCCTCACCACTGCCGGCCCGAAGTTCCTCTACCTCTGGTCGCCCTGATCCCAGGCCCCCCGTCTCGCTGGCAAGCGGATTGCGAGGCCGTCCAGAAAAGGCCTCCCCCGTTCAGGGGTGAGCCAGGAGGGACGGCAATGCGTTCAGTGACAAGAGCAATGGTCATCGCGGCGCTGGCCGCCGGCCTCGCGGCGTGCGCGACGCCCCGGGGCGCATATCTCGACAAGGACGAGCCGGAGAATCGGTTGCTGAGCTCGCAGATGAGCGGCACCGTGACCCGCGTCGACCAGCCGCAGCAGGTGGTCGTCCTCGACAATGGCCAGATGTACCGCGTGGCCGGCCCCGACGCCGTGTACGTCGACGGGCGGCCGGCCGCGCTCAGCTCGGTCCAGCCGGGCAGCACGGTGACGATCGTCTCCGGCACGCCGGTGGTGTACCAGAACGGCCAGTACGTGACGACGGCGCCGGCGCCCGGCACCGTGGTCGCCGCGCCGGGCAGCGCGGTCCGGATCTATGGCCGCGTCGTCGACGTCGATCGCAACGAGATCAAGATCCGCACCCAGGACGGCCACGCCTTCGAGGTGCGCATGCCGGCGGGCACGGTCGTCCGCAAGGGCGATCCGGTCACGGTCGACATGACGTTCGGGGGCGCGCCCGCGGCCTCTCCGCGCTGACGTTCACCGCGACGGCGGCGAGGGCCGATGGTCGTCCTCGTCGTCGTCGCGCCGCGTGAATCCCGCGCAGCGCACGACCGGCAGGCGCGGATACTTCGGGAACCGCGGATCGCTCGCACCCAGTGCACACAGCCAGAACGTCGAGCCGCGCGCCGAGACGATGACGCGGCCGTGGCGGCACCCGGCGCAGAGCCCGGCGGCGGCGTCCATGGCATCGCCGCCCGTCACGCCCCGCCGACCAGGTCGAGGTACTGCTTGAGGATGCGCGCGGTCGCGCCCCAGATCGTCTCGTCCTGGTAGTCGTAGAAGTAGATGTCGCGGGCGACGCCGTCGCGCTCCCAGCGCTCGACGCGGAAGCTGCCGCGGTCCAGGAGCGCCGCCACCGGCACCTCGATGACCTTCTCGATCTCCTCGCCGTCGGGCTGCCACACCACCGGCCCGCGCACCAGGCCGACCCACGGCGTGATGACGAACTGGGTGGCGAATGTCTCGGTGTCGTCGAGGAGCCCGAGCGGCTCGACCGCCGCCGGCGCCAGCCCGACTTCCTCCTGCGCCTCGCGCAGCGCCGCGGCGAGGTCGTCGGCGTCGCCGGGGTCGACGCGACCGCCGGGGAACGAGATCTGGCCGGCGTGGTGGCCGACGCGGTCGGTCCGCTTGGCGAACACGAGATGCGCCTCGCCGCGATCGACGATCGGCACCAGGACGGCGGCGCGCACGAGCGGGCCGGGCGGCACCACGCGCCGCGCGAGCCCGCCCAGTCGCGCGCGGGTGACGGCGACGAGCTCCTCGACGCTGACGCCGCTCACACGAACCGGACCGAGACGGAGCCCAGGCGCGTGTACGTGGCGCGGACGGTCTCGCCCGCCCTCGGACGCAGCAGCTTCGACACGGATCCGGTCATGACGATGTCGCCGGCGCGAAGCCCGAGCCCCCGCGCGCCGAGATGGTTGGCGACCCAGGCCAGCGAGTTGAGCGGATTGCCCATGACCTCGGCCGCCGTGTTCGTCGCCGCGATCGCGCCGCTCTGCTCGTACACGAGCCCTTCCAGGGCGAGGTCGAGGCCCGTGATCGGCGTCAGCGCGCCACCGAGCACGATGGCGACGGCGTACACCCCCTCGGCGATGACGTCGGTGCCGACGGCCTCGCCGCTGTAGCGGAAGTCGACCAGCTCGAGCGCGGGCAGCGCTCCCTCCACCGCGGTGGCTGCGCGCGCCGCCGTGACGCCGGGCCCGGCCAGATCGCGCCGCATGACCAGCGCGACCTCGGCCTCGACCGCCAGCCCGTTGAACCGCGCGGCCGCCACCTCGGCGCCGCTGGCGAGCACACCGGAGGCGAGCAGGAAGGCGCACCCCGGCTCGCCGAGCTGGTTGGCCTCCTGGGCGGCGCGGTTGGTGAACGCCGCCTTCCAGCCGGCCAGCCGCTCGCCCCGTGCCAGCAGCGCCTCGCGCAGCGCGTCTTGCAGCCGGTAGGCCTCGCCCAGGTCGAGGCGCCGCCCCTGCTCGCTGGGCGGGCGGTGCGGGCGCGCCTCGACGCGCGCGCGCAGGAACTCGTCGATCAGCGCCTGGTCGTCGGAGGCCACGGGTCGCTCAGCCTTTCTCCGCGAGGCCGGCGCGGACGTGGTCGAGCACGTGAGCCATGACCTCGGTGGCGCGGGCGCGCAGCACGAGGTCGGCCTCGCCGTCGAGCGGCGTGGGCTCGAGGTTGACGATGACCAGCGCGGCGCCGGCACGCTTGGCGTGGATCGGCAGATAGGCGGCGGGATAGACGACGAGCGACGAGCCGAGGACCACGAACAGGTCGGCGGCGCGCGCGCGGCGCTGGCCGTCCTCGAGCCAGGCGTGCAGCTCGTCCCGGCTATAGGGCAGCTCGCACGTCAGGCAGCGCGCGCGCGTGGCGTTGCCGTGCAGCTCGATCACGGCGGCGGCCGGCAGGCCGGCGCGCTGGTGGAGGTCGTCGATGTTCTGGGTGATGCAGCAGTCGAGCCGGCCGAGCCGGTGCAGCTCGGCCAGCGCGCGATGGGCCGCATTGGGCGATGCGGCGCGGATCAGCGGATAGGTGGCCCGCCCGAGCTGCCAGTAACGACGCCGGCCCTCGAGACTGCCCACGAAGTTCTGGTAGGTGAACTCGCGCGGATCGAACCGCGCCCAGACGCCGCCGGGGCTGCGAAAGTCCGGGATGCCGGATTCCGTGCTGACGCCCGCGCCGGTGAAGACGATCGGCCGGCGGGCCTCTCGAAACAGGGTGGCCAGACGGTTCAAGTGATCGCTAGCGTACGCCCGCCGCCGGATGAGCCGCAAGGCTCAGGCCGGCGTCGGCGGCGGTGGCGCGGTGCGCTTGACCCACAGGACGCAGCCGACGAAGACTGCGCCCGACACCGCGGCCGCGACGACGTTGGCGTCGCGGCCGATCACGGTCACGCTCAGCGCCGTCTGCAGCGTGTAGACGATGTTGTTCACGACGTGGCAGACGATGCACGGCAGCGTGCTGCCGGTCATCTCGGCCACGAAGCCGAGATAGAGTCCGAGCGCAAAGGCCAATACCATGTGCACGGCCGAGACATCGATGTGCAGGGCCGCGAAGGCCGCGCTGGTCGCCACCACCGCCAGCCCCGGCCGCCAGTGCTCGCGCAGCCGCGACTGCATGTATCCCCGGAAGAAGATCTCCTCGGCGCTGCCGGCCACGACGCCGAGGACCACGATGGCGGCGAAGAGGTCGGGGCCGGTCGTGCCCTCGAGAACGCGACGGATGAGCTGGATCGAGCCGCGGTCGTCGACGCGGACGAGCACGGTGAGCGAGTCGAGCGCCTGGCCGAGAGCCAGCAGCCCGAGCGTGGCGATCGCCAGCGTGGAGCCCGTCTCCCAGCCCGGCAGCAGGCGGAAGCGCACGGGATCGAGCGGGCGCACCACGAGGAGCAGCGTCAGCAGGAGCCCGGTGGAGGCGGCGAGGCTGCCGGCCAGTAGCCCGGGCAGCGTCCGCACGAGCGTCACTTCCGGGACGTCGGGATACACCGCGCGCAGCACCTCGATCGCCACGCCGGTGGTGGCGAAGATCCCCGCCACCGCCGCGAAGTACGTCGCGAACACGTGCCACGCCCGACTTTCCATCTATCTGTAGATGGGGGCCACGATATGGCCCCCAAGCCCCCAGTCGTTCGGGGCGCCCCGGCGCAGCCGCGGCGCCCCTCTGTCTCGCGCCCACCGTAGATGCGGGCCACGATATGGCCCCCAAGCCCCCAGTCGTTCGGGGCGCCTCGGCGCAGCCGGGGCGCCCCCTCTGTCGTGCGCTGCCACAACGGTTTTGCGTGCTGCGCCGGCGGAACCGTGGCGACCGTCTGATCTCGCCTTCTGCAGGGGCGCGCGGTCTGGCGCGGATTCCTAGAGCGACGGTCTCCGCGTGCGCCAGTCGGCGGCGTGCTCCCAGGCGTGGCCGAGGCGGAGGACGCTCGCCTCGTCGAAGGGGCGACCGACGATCTGCAGGCCGAGCGGGCGGCCGTCGGACGCGAAGCCGGCGGGCACGGCGAGCACCGGCAGGCCGAGGCCGTTGAACGGTCGCGTCAGGCGAGAGAAGCGTCCCATCCGCCGCACGATCTCCTCGACCGGCGGCGCCGTCACCGTCGCCAGCGCGGGCGCCGGCTCGGGAATCGTCGGCGCCAGGATCGCGTCGACCTCGCCGAAGACCTCGTCGACGAACGCGCGGGTGAGGCGCGCGCGCAGACGCGCCGCCTGCAGGTAATCGTGGGCGGAGATGTGAAAGCCGACCTCCAGGCGGGCGCGCACCGCCGGGCCCAGCTCGTGCGGGCGCTCGCGCGCCACGCGCGCGTGGATCGTCGAGCTCTCCGAGCGCGCGAGGATGTTGCAGACGTCGATCATCGGGGCCGGATCGGGCAGCCGCAGCGTCCGCACGTCGGCGCCGAGCGAAGCCAGCGTGCGCGCCGCGTGCTCCACGGCGGCCCGCACCTCCGGCGTCACGCCGTCGAAGTAGTAGTTCTCCGGCAGCGCCACGCGCACACCCCGCACCGGCGCCTCCAGCGCGGCGACCAGCGGTCCGACTGCCCGAGGGCTGGACGTCGCGTCGCGCGAGTCGTGGCCGGCGACGATCTCGAGCATCAGCGCCGCATCGCGCACACTGCGCGTCATCGGCCCCAGGTGGTCGAGCGACCACGACAGCGGCATCGCACCGGCGCGGCTCACCCGCCCGTAGGTCGGCTTGAGGCCGACGATACCGCAGCACGCCGCCGGCAGCCGGATGGAGCCGCCGGTGTCCGAGCCAAGCGCCCCGAACGCGAGCCCGGCCGCCACCGCCGTCCCCGAGCCGCTCGACGAGCCGCCGGAGACGTGGCCCGCCTTCCACGGATTGTCGACGTCCCCGTGATGCGGGTTGTCGCCGAACGGTCCCAGCGCCAGCTCCGTCATGTTGAGCTTGCCGAGCGTGATCGCGCCGGCGGCCGTGAGCCGCGCGACCGCCGTGCACTCGACCGCGCCCGTGAAGTACTCCGGCGTACGGGTGCCGCACGAGGTCGGCAGCCCGGGCACGTGGCAGAGGTCCTTGTAGGCCAGCGGCACGCCGTGCAGCGGGCCGCGGCGGCGCCCGCCCGCCAGGTCGGCGTCGAGCGCGCGAGCGCGGGCGCGCGCGCCGTCGGCGTCGAGCGTGATGAACGCGCGCAGTCGCCGATCGAGTCGTGCGATGCGCTCGAGACAGGCGTCGGTCGCCTCCAGCGCCGAGATCTTGCGGGCGGCGATCGCGGAGGCCAGCTCGCCGAGGGTGAGGTCAGTCACGCGGCGCTCCGGCGTCGAGCGCCGCGACGAAATTCGACGGCTCCTCGCCGAGGGCGAGCTCGCCGCCCATGCGCTCGATGGCGCCGGCCAGGGCGGCGAGGTCGGCCTGGAGCTGCCCCGGGGCGGCGCGCTGGGAGTCCGTCATGGCGAGTCGGATTCTAGCATCGCCGGGCCGCCGCGCACGGGCACCCGTCGGCGGTGAATAGACGACCGGGGCGCCGCGTCACAGTCTCGGCCGACACGCCAAGACGACTGCCGAGGTGCCTGTCATGCCCCAGCCCCGCATCGAGGTGACGAGCCGCGCCCGGGACGACGTGATCATCCTGACGGTGGTGGGCGCCATCGTCTTCGTGCTGTCCGCGGCGCTGGACGTGTTCGGCCATCTCGCGCTCTGGCTGCACGACCAGCAGCTCGTCGACGATCTCGTCAGCTTCGTGCTCATCGTCGCCATCGCCTTCGGGGTGTTCACGTGGCGACGGCTGGCGGAGCTGCGCGAGGCCCGCGAGACCATCCGCATCCTCTCCGGCGTCATCCACGTGTGCGCGTGGTGTCGGCGGGCGCGCGGCCACGACGAGGCGTGGATCCCACTCGAGGACTACGTCCGGCGCGAGTCCGCCGCAGACGTCTCCCCCGACCTCTGTCCCGACTGCGAGCGGCGGACGGCGCCGGGCAAGCGGCGCGGGTTCTTCTGAGCGGGGCCGGGCCGCTGGGCCCGGCCCCCGATGACGGGTTACTTCGTCGCGGGCTTCTTCTCGGCGGTGCTCGACGGCTTGGCCGCCGTGCTCTGCTTGGCGATGATCTGATCCTTGATCTTCTCGTAGGTCGCGGTCGGGACGATCTTCTTCTTCACCAGCTCGTCCTTGCGCGCGTAGGGCCGGCCCTCGATGATCTTCTTCGCGTAAGCATCACCGATGCCGGGCAGCGCCTTGAGCTCGGCCTCGGACGCGCTGTTGAGGTCGACCTGTCCCTTCTTCGTGTCCGACTTCATGGCCGGCTTCGTGTCGGTCTTCGCCTGCGCGAACACGGCCGGCGTCCCGAAGGCGCCCAGCGCGAAGACGATGGCCACGACGAACGCGATGAGGCTGCGTGTTCTCATGAGCGCTCCTCCCCTCTGAGGTCAAAGTCCGTGGGCTCGGCCCACAGAGGCATCGTAGCGCGTCGGCCCCATTTTTGGCCAGAGTTGCAATGACCACTGGACTGCGTCGTTTGGGAACGTGGGGGACCAGCGGCCCGCATTCGGCTGCAGCGTGCGGGCGGTCAGCGGTCTTCGGAGGCGGGCTCGTCTCGAAGCTGCGCCAGCGTGGCGGTGATCGTCCGCTCGCCGCCGGGCCGCGCAACCGTGAGCGTCACGCGGGCGCCCGGCGGCGTGCCGCCGACCCGCCGCGTCAGCTCGTTCGCGCTCTGGATCGGTGCGTTCTGGAACGCGGTGACGACATCGCCAGGGGCGAGACCGGCCGCTGCCGCGGGGGAGCGGGGGACCACCTCGGCGACCAGCGCGCCGCGGTCGGGGGGCAGGCGCAGCTCCCGCCGCACGTCCGGGGTCACCGGCGCCACCGCGACGCCCAGGTATCCGCGCGTCACCCGGCCCCTCTCGCGCAGCTGGGGGAGAACGTCCTTGGCGATGTTGACCGGGATGGCGAAGCCGATGCCGACCGACCCGCCGGTCTGGGAGAAGATCGCCGAGTTGATGCCGATCAGCGCGCCCCGCGCGTCGACCAGCGGCCCGCCGGAGTTCCCGGGATTGATCGAGGCGTCGGTCTGGATGAAGTCGTCGTAGGGGCCGGCTCCGATGAACCGCTCCTTGGCGCTCACGATCCCGGTGGTGACGGTCTGCTCCAGGCCGAACGGGTTGCCGACCGCCATCACCGGCTCGCCCACCTGCAGCCGGTCGGAGTCGCCGAACGGCAGCGTGGGCAGGCCGGTGGCGTCGATCTTGAGCAGGGCGATGTCGGTCTTGGGATCGCCGCACGATGAAGCCGGAGCCCAGGCTCTGGCGGCCGCGCGGTCCCGCCTCCGGCTCGCCGAAGAAGCGCCGGAAGAAGTCCTCCGGGCCCTGGCGCGGCGCTCGCTGCAAGGTGCTGACGTTGACCACAGCCGGCCTCACCACGCGCGCCAGCTCGACCCAGAGGCCGAGCGGGGGCGGCAGCGCGGCGGGCCCCGGTTCCTCCCGCCAGAACGGGGAGGCGCTGACCCAGTCGGAGGGCTCGAGGCGCACCCGCAGCCGCAGGACGCCGGTGGCGATCAGCAGGCCCGCAACGCCGGTCACGACGACCAGGAGGACGGCGAGCCGGCGCCGCATCGCCCTAGTTCTGGCCCTCGAGCGCGATGCGGGCGACGGCGGCCTGCAGGAGGCCCGCGTACCAGGAGGTCGTCTCGATCACCAGGACGATCAGCATCCCGCGATGCACCGTGAACTGGTGCACCGGACCCGCGGGCTCCGAGGGGGCGTGTGCCGGATCCTCCGCCATGCGAAACATCAGAGCAACGTCGGTGCCACGTATCCCCGGCAACATTTCCGACGACGAGCCTCCGACCCGGCACTCGGAGCCCGCTGATCAGGAAACGCCCGGTCAGATGACGTCCGGGTTTCCCCGACCCTTTCGGGTCGCATAGTTACGCCGATCGTGACCCCTCGCCCGCGGCGATCCGGTGACCGCTCAGGAACAACTCGACTTCGCGCCCTTTGTCGTGGTCGACTGTCGGGGCAGAGAGGTTGCGCCCTCTCCGGTACGCAGTTGATCGTCTTCGATGCCGGGCGAAGGGGGAGGCCCAGGGATGGCTGCGCCGAGCGTCGGTGCCCAGATCGTCGACCCCGAGCTGTTCCGGGTCCTCGTGGAGATGGAGACCCGCAAGGCGCAGCGCATGCGCTACGTCGTCTCGCTCGTCTGCCTCGGCATCGACGAGACCGGCCGCGCGGCCTGGCCCGCGTCGGAGCTGGCTCAGCGAGTGGCGCCGTCGATCCGAGCCACCGATGCGATCTCGGCCCGCAACGGCGACTGCATCACCATGCTCCTGGTCGACGCCGAGGACACCAATCTGCCGACGATCATGGATCGCCTGACGCCCGGCCTCGAGGGCATCCCCTGGAGCGCCGGAGGCGCCTGTTATCCGAAAACCGCCGCGAACGCCGACGAGCTGCTGAAGCAAGCCGAGACGATGATGGCCCGCGCGAAGGTGGACGGCGGTCGTCGTTTCTATCTTCCGGCGTGAACGTCGGTGACGGCGCGAGCCAGATAGGGCCCGATACCGGCACCCTGCTCAGCGAGCTGCTGAGGGTCGGCATCGCCATGTCGAGCGAGCCCGACCTCACGCGGCTGCTGGAGCTCTTCGTCAGCAGCGCGCGCCAGTTCACCGGCGCCGAGGCGGGGACGATCTTTCTCGTGGAGGGCGATCACCTCGAAATCGCCGTCAGCCAGAACGCCGTCCTCGAACGGCGTTACGTCGGCTCCGACCTCAGCCGCCGGTTTCGATCGCAGCGAGTCGCCCTCGCCGGCGACAGTGTTGCCGCCTATGCGGCGCGCGCGGGCGCCGTCCTCAACATCCCCGACGCCCTGGCGCTCGGGCCGGGGCAGCCGTACCGCTTCGACTCGTACTTCGGTCCCGAGTATCGACCGCAGTTCTGCTCGGTCCTGTGCGTGCCGCTGAGCGACGCCACCAGTGGCGTGGTCGGCGTGCTGGAGCTGCTCAACGCGACCGAGCGCGGCGGTACCCGGACGGGCTTCCCGCGCGAGCGTGAGGACCTCATTCGCGTGATCGCCGCCTATGCCACGGTGGCCGTCCGGAACTGGCGGCTGCAGGCGCTCTCGCTCAAGGACGCGGTGACCGGGGCCTACAACCGGCGCTACTTCGATCTCCGGGTGGACGAGGAGATCAGCCGATCGGTCCGGACGCACGAGCCGCTCTCACTGGCGCTCGTCGACCTCGACGCCTTCAAGGCCATCAACGATCGCCATGGCCACCAGGCCGGCGACGTCGTGCTGC
>VBPC01000254.1 GCA_005887895.1 Candidatus Rokuibacteriota bacterium | reverse complement strand
GAACAGCACGGCCTGGATCGCCTGCCACTGCAGCTCCTTGCCGACCTGCGGTCCCACGAACTCCACGCGCCGGATCTCGAACTTGCCGAGGGACGACTCCTTTGCGAGCGCGCCGGTCACCTGCTTGGTCAGCTCCTCCGAGCTCGACGCCGTCAGCGGCATGCGGATGATGTACTCGCGGGGATCGCCGAACTCCTGGATGACGCTCTCGCCGAGCCGGATGCGGGAGAGCCCGGCCCGGATCTGACCGACGGTGGGCGGCGTCTCGAAGCGCACCTGGACCAGCGTGCCGCCGGTGAAGTCGAGGTCGTAGTGCAGGCCGCGGACGCCGAGCGAGACGAGGCCGATCAGCGTGACCGCCAGCGAGACGATGTACGCCCACTTGCGCCGGCCGATGAAGTTGTAGTTGGGGCTCCGGAAGATCTCGATCATATCGAGATCGTCTCCAGCCGGCGGCGTCCCAGGTAGACGAGGTCGAAGAGCAGCCGCGTGAAGAAGTACGCCGTGAACAGGCTGGCGGTGAGGCCGGCCAGCAGCGTGACCGCGAAGCCCTTCACGGGCCCCGTGCCGAAGTTGTAGAGGATGAGGGCGGTCACGATGACGGTCAGGTGGGTGTCGATGATCGTGCGCAGCGCTCGCGTGAAGCCGGCGTCGATGGCCGAGCGCACCGTCTTGCCCACCCGCATCTCCTCCCGGATGCGCTCGAAGATGAGGATGTTCGTGTCCACCGCCATGCCGATCGTCAGCGCGATGCCGGCGATGCCCGGCAGCGTCAGGGTCGCCCCCAGCGCCGCCATCGTCGCCAGCAGGATCAGGAGGTTGAGGATGAGCGCGACGTCGGCGATGAGACCGGACAGCCGGTAGTACAGCAGCATGAACACCACCACGGCGGCCGCCGAGCCCAGGATGGCGATCATGCCCCGCCGCACCGAGTCGGCTCCCAGCGAGGGGCCGACCGTGCGCTCCTCGAGGATCTTGACCGACGCCGGCAGCGCGCCTTCGCTGAGCACGATCTTGAGATCGCGGGCCTCTTCGGCAGTGAACTGCCCGGTGATGACGGCGCTGCCGCCGGGAATCCGCTCGCGGATCACCGGCGCCGAGTTGATCACGCCGTCGAGGACGATCGCGAGGTTGCGTCCCACGTTCTGCTCGGTGATCTCGGCGAAGCGCTGGGCGCCGCTCGCGTTGAACGTCGCCGTCACCTGCCACGCGCCCGGCGAGTTCGGATCCGTCGTCACGCTGGCGGAGGCGAGGCCGGCGCCGGTCAGGAGCGGCCGTCGTTGCACGACGGCGTACGGCACCAGCCGCTCCGTCTTGGTCGCCCGGTCGACGACGCGCCGGGGAAGGATCTCCTGATCGGCCGGCAGCTCCCGTTGCAGCTGGGCGACGTCGACCGGTTCGTTGAGGAAGCGGATGACGAGCTTGAACTCCAGCAGGCCGGTCTGCCCGATGATGGCCTTGGCCCGATCGATGTCCTGGATGCCGGGAAGCTGGATCAGGACGCGGTCACTGCCCTGTCGCGTGATGGTCGGCTCGGCCACCCCGAACTTGTCCACGCGGTTTCGCAGGCGCTCGAGCACCTGGGTGACGGTGTCTTCCTGCATCTGGGTCATGAGCCGGGGACGCATGCTCAGCGTGAAGCGCCCCGTCGCCTGGTCCTGGTTGCGGACCTCGAAGTTCTGAAACTCGGCGGCCACGGTCAGCGCGTCGTTCCACGATTGCGGCGACGCCAGCTCGACCGCCACGGTGCCCGGCCGCTCGACGGCGGCCCGCCGGACGGGAACACCTCGACGATCCAGCGCCGCCTTGAAGTCCTCGGCGGCGCGCTCGGTCTGGGCGGCCAGGGTCTTGTCGGTGTCGACCCCCAGCACGAGATGAATGCCGCCCTGCAGGTCGAGGCCGAGATTGATCCGTTTCTTCGGCGGGTAGAGAAATCCGAGGGACGCGAGCGTGACGACGACGACCAGGCCGATCCGGAACCACAGACGTCTAGGCATCCTTCTCGCTCATGACCTCCACGACGCGCCCGATGGCGGAGCGGTCGAACTCGAGCTTCACCTGATCGGCCACCCGCAGCGTGACCGTGTTCTTGTCGAGCCCGGTGACGGTGCCGTGCAGCCCGCTGCTCGTGACCACCCGGTCGCCCCTCTTCAGCGCGCCCAGCATGCGCTCGCGCTCGGCCTTCTGGCGCTGCTGAGGCCGCAGCACGATGAAGTAGAAGATGGCGGCCATGGCCGCGAAGGGCAGCAGCGTGCTCGCGTACGCCGCCAGTCCGCCCGCACCGCCCGGCGGCGCGGCGGCCGCGAACGCGATGTCGGCGGCGTGGGCAAGGGTCATCGACGATCAGACCTCCGGAGACTCGGTATCATCGGGCGGAACAACCACGAATGATACTGCATAAACTGCGAGATCCCTAGCACCAGCGCCCCGGCCGGAGCCCCTCACGGTCTCGCGTCCGGAGGCCACACGGGCACGGTGAACGCGAACGTCGCGCCCGGGCCATCGTTCGGGGTCGCCCACAGTCGGCCGCCATGGGCTTCGACGATCGAGCGGCTGATCGCCAGCCCCATGCCGTGGGGCTTCGTCGTATGAAAGGCCTCGAAGATCCGATCGTGGGGCGCGGGCGGGAGGCCACTCCCGAATCGCGCACGGCCACGCACAGCGCGTCCCCGCCGTGCCCCGGCGACCTCGATCCCCAGCGTGCGAATCCGCTCCGCGACCGGGCTCATCGCCTCGATCGCGTTCATCACGAGATTGAGGATGACCTGCCCCAGCTGGATGCGGTCGGCCGCGACTGGCGGCAGACCCCCGCCCTCGGCGCGGTCGACACGGACCTCGCCGAGGTCGACGGCTCCGCAAGCGCTCGGCCCGTCGCACGCACCGGGCAGCCATGATGCTGTCGATGATCCGGCCGTCCTTGCGGATCCGCCGCTTGTCCATCGAATAGCCGTCGATCTCGCCCGCCATGACGCGGCTGAAGCTGGCCGCGTCGGCAGTGAGGTCGTCGGGGTGCGTCACGTCGGTCCACGTCATGCGCAGCAGCTCTTCGCGCTCGTAGCCGAGGATGCGGCAGAGCTCGTCGTTGACCTCGATGATGCCCTGGGACGGCGAGGTGATGGCCAGCGCCGCCTCCGTCCGCTTCCGGTCGGTGATGTCCTTCTGCAAGGCCATCAGCCCGCCGTCGGGGCTGGGGTACGTGTGGTTTTCGACCCACTGGCCCAGTGGGCCGAGCGCGAAGAACTGGTCGGTGATGCTGTCGAGGATGGTCTCGATCTTGAGCTGAACCGTCACGGCCGAACCTCCCGACTAGTCGGTTGGAGCCT
>VBPC01000253.1 GCA_005887895.1 Candidatus Rokuibacteriota bacterium | reverse complement strand
TTCACCGGCGACACCCTGAGTGCCAGCACCGCCGAGTTCCTCGCGCGTACCGGCGCGCCGAGTCTGAAGAAGCCCTTCTCGCTGCGCGACGTGCGTCAGGCGCTGGCCAAAGTCTCCGCGCGGGCCGGCTAACGCCCGACGGCCTGCAGACGGAGCTCCAACCGGCCGTCGCTCACGGCGCCCTCGCAGTCCTTGCCGCGATAGGTCGCCGCCAGCGTCGTCGCAGTGATCTCGCCGGCCCCCTCGAATGTTCCCGGACAGTCGGCGACGAGATTCTCCATGCGGATCTGGATCCGGGTTCCGCCGGACTCGACGAGACCTGTCACCGGGCCGCCACCGCCGGTCCGCATCCTCCAGGTGCCGGAAACGGTCGACGTGCCCCGCACGAGCGTGAACGTCACATCGCCGGCGCCGCGACTGTCCTGGTAACGTCCGATCCACATGCCGCCGCCGCTCGCCGGCGCCGCTGTGGCCACGCGAGGCTCCGGTGGCGACGGTGCCGCCGCGCGCGGCTCCGGCGCGGGCGGGGCGGACGGAGCGCGTCCCTCGGCGGTCTTCGTGGTGGCCGGCGGTGGGACGCCCAGGCAGGACACGCCGGAGGGATCGTTGATCTCGTAGTGGCCGTCGACGAGCGACTTGTTCCACAGGAGCGTGCCGGTGAGCTCCACTGGCTGTCCTTCGGAACAGATGGGCAATCGGCGGGTGGCGCTCTGCACGGTGACGACCTCGGTCTTCCCCTTGCACGCCATCAGCATCGCGAACACGAACGCGCGCGCATACGGCTCGCCCGCGGTCACGTACGATCCGGTGAACGACCGGGTCTGCCGGACCCAGTCGTCACAGGCCGCCGCCGCGCTCGGCCGCGGCGCGAGCGCGACGACGACCACGAGGGCCGCGACGACGCGTCTCATCTCGAGGCCCCCACTATTGCGAGCTCAGGAAGGCCGCGAGCTGGCTGATCTGCAGCGCGGTCAGATTGACGGCGTTGGCGTGCATGATCTCGTTGGCCCGGAGGTTGGCCGCAAAGACCTCCAGCTGCTTTTCGAGGTAGCGCCGGTGCTGGCCCGCCAGGCGCGGGAAGGGCCCGTTGCCGCCGGCCGTGGGCGTGTGGCAGCTCTGGCACGGGGGAACATTCTGCGCGGTGATGCCGTTCTCGTAAATCTTCTTTCCTGCCGCGACCTCCGCGGGATCGGCGGCGGTGCCGCGAGCCGGCGGCTGCGAGGCGAAGTAGGCTGCGATGTCCTTCACCGTGTCGTCGGTCAGCTGGGCGGCCATGCCCCACATGTAGGCCTGCGCATGGGGATCGGCCCGCGAATGATCGCGGAACGCGCGAAGCTGGGCCTCCAGATAGGGCGCCTGCTGCCCGGCCAGGTTGGGGAACATCGGCGACACGCTGATTCCGCGGGGACCGTGACAGCTCGAGCACTCCTTGCGGATCAGCTCGAGGGCGGCGCGATTGTCGGCCGCGTGCGCCGACGCCGCCGACAGCGCGAGCGTCGCGATGCCGGCCACCAGCAACTTGGCGTTCATGAGCGCGCTCCCTTCCTGGGCGCGGACCTCAGAACGAGGTCCACACGAAGAGGAACAGCGTATTGTTGTCCGACGCCCGCCGGCCGAAGCCGTCGTAGTTCCGCGTTCCGCCGTTGAACTTGCCGTACATCGTGTACTGGGCGCCGAGCTTGGTGTTGAGCCACGGCAGGAAGTCGATCTCCAGGATGGCGCCCTGGGTGTCGGGCCGTCCCTTGGCGCTGCCCAGCACCGGCGTGCCGGCCGCGTACAGGATCTCGTCGCGGGTGCCGGTCGTCGAGAACCCCAGGGTGATGTTGTCGAACTTGCGCGCCTCGTGGATCCACGTGGCCGCCAGCGAGAACGTGTGATCGTCGGTGATGAACTGGTACTGGCCGTCGAGGGCCGCGTCGGTGAACGTGTTCTTCGGCCCGCTTTCCCCGATGCCCGGCGGGTGGGTCTCCGCCCAGATGCCATACGTCCCGACCTCCAGCGAGTGGCTGCCCCACGCCTGCTCCCACGCCACGCGCCAGTACGGCGCCACCGGACTGCTGATCCGCGCGCTGGGCGCCGTGCTGTCGAGCGGCCCCGGGCCGCCCGTCGTGGCATTCGTGAAGCTCGTCTGCGCCGAGCGATAGCCGCTCGCCTCGATGTACAGGTGGTCGAACAGGTAGACGTAGGCGCCGAAGCCCGCCGACGCCTGGGCCAGCTGGCCGTCGAGCAGCGCCTTGGCGACCGGCGGCACGCCGACGTTGGTCACGATGAACGGATAGCCCCAGGCCGGCGTGCTGTTCCAGACGTCCTGGGACGTCGGGTTGTTGTTGAGCGTCAGGCCGTAGATCAGGTCGGGCGTCTCCTCGGCGGCAAACGAGGCGTGATTGGCGAAGCGCAGGTCGGAGTTGTCGATGCCGACGGAATTGCTCGACGGATTCCAGGTCAGCTGCAGGAAGGCGCCCAGCTCGTCGGCGATCTTGCCGGTGTAGAAGAGACTCAGGGCCTGCGGGAATTCCGTGGAATTCTTCTGCGACAGCTCCTTGGTGAGGCCGCTGTCGGGCAGCGCGCGGGCCAGCATCGTGTTGGACCCCTGTAGCTGGATCGCCACCGGTGGGATCTCGCTCAGCGCCAGCGTGCGCTGCGCCTGCTCGCTCACCGGCGCCAGCTGCTTGACGTTGGTGAAGACGTAGGCGTTGAGCTTGAACTTGCGTCCGAACGGCGTCAGCTCGGGGAACACGGTGTGACACGCCTGGCACGAGACGCCAGTCTGGCGTGCGTAGGCCGGCGTCGCCTGCGTCGCAGAGGGCGTCACCGCGAGCGCTGCGACGAGGGCGACGAGAATCAACCCGAGCTTCACTGCCGGCCGCGCCTGTGTCGGTTTCATGGCCCCTCCTTCTGGACTGGTCGGCCCGTCCGCCACCTGGTGTTTCCGAGGTTCCGCTGCCGCGCGATCTTTGCAGCGAGGTTCAAGCGCCGTGCCGGACCAGTGAAGCCGTGCGGACTCGCGGGTAAGCCGAGCAAATCGATGCGAATGAACCGCCGGCCCGGGTCGCGTGGCCGAGATCAGCGCGGCAACGGTGACCCGAGTGGGGCAGTGGCGCACCGGACCGAGGGCGATGTGGGACGCCGGGGCCTCACCGTCGAGGCGCTCCAGTGATCGAAAGCGCGGATCCGATGACGGTCGGGGCTGGCACGATCGTCGCACGCCCGGCCATTCACGTTGTTCGCTGGAGGGTCGGACGATGGAAGCAGAGAGTTGGTGGGGTGATCTCGACAACGCGTTGCTTCACTGCATCGCCGAAGGAGCCATGGACCCGGCCGAGATCGGCCGCCACCTCGGTATTTCTGCCGCCGGGGTCACCTCACTCCTGCTGCTCCTTGCCCACCAGGGGAAAATCCGGATCCGTCTCGTCGGAGGACCGATCGGGGACGCCCTCGTGCGCTCCTTCCACTGCCCCTCCCGCGACGAGAAGGTCGCCGCGGAGTTTTCTCGCGACTCGGGTCAGCGTGTGACACGCGTGAACTGGTGCTCGGCCTTCAACCCGCCGACTGCCATCACCTGCGACCGCCGCTGTCTCGAGTTCGATGGCTTGGCGGCCGTCGGCGAGCCCGACGTCGCGAGCGGCGAGTCGACCTGATCGTTCGATCCGCACGGCCCGATGACCGCGGGCCGCGCGACAGGTCTCACCGACGCCGTCCGCCGGCAGCTTTGCCGGGTCTCTCACGATCGCCGAGGAGACGCCGTGGTGCGTCCGCGTCCCACGAGGATGGGGCACGGCCGCACCACGCCCGGCGCGCGCGCTCGCAACCGCGCGACGGGTCGACGTTGTCCTCTGGCAGTTCCTATGCAGCTCTTCACCGCTCGGCCGGGCTCGGTGCCTGGGTCCGGGAAAGGAGGACGCGATGCGGACCCTGGTTCCATGGGGCGGAGGAGACCTGAGGCGGGAGATGGAGCGGTTCTTCGACCGCGTCGCCGCACCGGCCTGGGAGCCGTTCGAAATGGCGGCCGGCGACTGGGCGCCGAAGCTGAACGTGTCGGAGACGAAGGACGCCATGGTCGTGACGGCCGAGATGCCCGGGGTCGATCCGAAGGAGCTCGAGATCGTGCTCACGGGCGACCTGCTCACCCTCAAGGGTGAGAAAGAGAAGGAGACCGTCGAGAAGGAGGAGCGTTACCACCGTGTCGAGCGGACCTACGGGGCGTTCCTGCGCAGCGTCCGGCTGCCGGTGGCGGTGGACGGAAGCAGGGTCACCGCCACGTTGAAGAACGGCGTGCTCGGTCCCAGAACGCCAGGTGAGCCAGGATTGCCCCGACCGTCCAGCCTGCGGGCATGGCGCGGCCGAGGTCGGCGTCAGTCAGGCGCTTGACGAGAGCCTGGAGCCGCGTGCGTTCCGCGTCGTTCACGGCCACAAAACTTCGATCGACGCTCATGGGGTGCCCTCGGCGAAACGGTAGTGGCGAAGCGTGCCGTGGTCGCCGGTTAGAATGTACGGCACGCGAGGGCGCGGGACAAGCCTCCTGGCCTCATCGCCTGGCACCGGTACGATAACCCGCCGGACATGTGGTGCGTTCGAAGCGTCGGCTCGAACCTCACGCGTCCGACCGGGATGAACCGATACTGGCTCGCGAGGACGGGGGACGCCGCAAAACCTTACGGACGGCAGGACGGTCAACCGCCCAGGTAGTGCTGGCGCACCTCGGGATCCTCCAGCAGGTCGCGCCCGGTGCCCTCGAAGCGGTTGCGGCCGAGCTCGAGCACGAAGCCCCGGTGCGATACCGACAGCGCCTTCTTGGCGTTCTGCTCGACCATGAGGATGGTCGTCCCCTCGCGGTTGATCGCCAGGATCGTGTCGAACACGATCTCGACCATCCGGGGGTCGAGGCCGAGGGAGGGCTCGTCCACCATCAGCAGGCGGGGCTGCAGCAGCAGCGCGATCGCCATCTCGAGGATCTGCTGCTGGCCGCCGGACAGCGTGCCGGCCGGATCATCGCGCTTGGCCCCGAGCATCGGGAAGCGCGCCAGCAGGCTGTCGATGTCGCGGCGAACGCGCGCGTCGCGGCGCAAGTAGGCGCCCATCTCGAGGTTCTCCTCGACGCTCATCGCCGGAAAGTTGCAGCGCCCCTGGGGGACGTAGCCGATGCCGCGCCTGAGCACCTCCGTCGGGGGCCGGCCGGCGATGTCGGCGCCGGCGAACCGGATCGTGCCCTCGCGCGGCGGCAGCATGCCGAAGATGGTCCGCAGCAGGGTGGACTTGCCGGCGCCGTTCGCGCCGATGATGCACACGATCTCGCCGGCGCGCACGGCCAGCGAGACGCGGCGCAGCACCTCCACTTCCTCGTAGCCGGCCACGACGTCGTGCAGCTCCAAGAGCGCGCCGGCGTCAGCGGCCAAAGTACGCCTCGATGACACGCGGATCGCGGCGAATCGCCTCCGGCGAGCCCTCGGCGATCTTCTGGCCGTGGTCGAGCACGACGACTCGCTGGGAGATGTCCATGACCACGTCCATGTTGTGCTCGACCAGCAGCACGGTCTTGCCCTGGCGGTGGAGACCGAGGATGTGCTCCTTCATCTGATTGATCATCGTGGGATTGACGGCGGCGGCGGGCTCGTCGAGCAGGAGCAGGTCGGGATCGGGCATCAGCGCGCCCGCGAAGGCCAGGAGCTTGCGCTGACCGTAGGAAAGGCTGCCGGCGGCGGCGTCGGCCCGGGCGGTGAGACCGACCAGGTCGAGCATCCGGCGCGCCCGGGCGACGGCCTCGGCCTCCAGCCGCCGCACGCGCCGCGTGCGCAGCAGCCGCGCCAGCAGATGCTCCTCCTGGTGCTGCTGCAGGAACACGAGCAGGTTATCGAGGACGCTCAGACGCGGGAAGACGCTCACCTGCTGAAACGTGCGCGCCACGCCGAGGCGGGCCACGCGGTGCGGCGCGGCCTTGGTGAGGTCGCGGCCGCGGAAGAGCGCCCGCCCGTCGTCGGCGGCCAGGTAGCCGGTGATGCAGTTGAAGAGCGTCGTCTTTCCGGAGCCGTTGGGACCGATCAGGCTCACCAGCTCGCCAGGCTCCACCACGAGGTCCACCCGGTCCACGGCCGTGACGCCGAGGAAGTGCTTGACCAGGCCGCGAACCTCCAGGAGCGCCATCAGCGGCCGGCGCGGGCGCCACTCACCCGGCGCAGCAGGCTCTCGATCCCCTCGGGTGAACGCACGACGACGAGCAGCAGGAGCGCGCCGTAGATCACCAGCCGCCACGTCGGAGCCAGCCGCAGCACCTCGGGCAGCGCCGTGAACAGGACGGCGCCGAGCAGCACCCCGCGCAGACTGCCCACGCCGCCCAGGAAGACGATGACCAGCAGGTTCACCGTGAGAGCGACGGTCATCTCCTCCGGGCACATGACGGAGAGGTAATGGACGTACAGCGCGCCGACGCCGGCGAGGGCAGCCCCGATGGTGAAGGCCAGCATGCGGTATCTGAGCGGATCGATGCCGGCCGCGCCGGCCAGCGGCTCGTTGTCGCGCACGGCGTGAAACGCGCGCCCGAGCCGAAAGGTCGTCAAGCGTCGATAGAGCAGCGCGACGGCGACCAGCGCGGCGAGGGCGAGCCAGTAGTAACCGGGCAGCGTGGTGATGGCGACCATTGGTCCGCCGGGCAGGCCGAGGACGGGCTTCGGGATGCCGGTGATGCAGAGCGGCCCGCGCGTGACCTCGACCCAGTTGTTCGCGACGATCCCGGCGACGAGCGCCAGGCCGAGCGTACCGACGGCGAAGGCGTGCTCGGTCAACCGGAAGAGCGGCACGCCGACGAGCGCCGCCACGACGGCCGCGGCCAGCGCGGCCGCGAGGAGGTCGGCGAGGAACGGCCAGTGGGCGCGCGTGGCGAGAATCGCCGCCGCATAGGCGCCGACGCCGAAAAACGCGGGATGGGCGAGCGAGAGGCTGCCGACGTGGCCCACGACGAGGTCGTAGGACAGCGCCAGCGTGGCGAAGAGCGCGGTGAAGATGAGGACGTGCAGGAGGTAGCGCTGCTGGCGCGGCACCACCACCGCCACCAGCCACGGTGCCGCCACGACGGCGGCCGCGAGGACCAGCGTGGCCGCCCGCCGCACCTCAGATCCCGATCCGTCGGCCGAAGAGGCCCTGCGGCCGCCAGAGGAGCACCGCGATCATGATCAGAAAGGCGATGGCGTCCTTGTAGGCGTAGGACACGTAGCTGCCGGCCACCGCCTCCGTGAGACCGATGAGAAAGCTGGCGGCGATCGCGCCGTTGACGTAGCCGAAGCCGCCCGCCACCACCGCCGCGAACGCCTTGAGGGTCAGCGTGGTGCCCATGTCGGGGAAGATGTTGAAGAGCGGCGAGACGAGCGCGGCCGCGAGCGCGGCCAGGGCCGACGAGAGCGCGAACGTCACCATCGTCACGCGCTGGACGTCCACGCCGACCACCGCGCACGCCTCGCGGTTCTGGGACATCGCGCGCATCGCGCGGCCGGTGCGCGTGCGCGCGACAAAGTGGTGAAGCCCCCAGAAGATGATGAGACTGGAGACGAGCACGAGCAGCCGCTGCCACGCCACGCGGAACCCGCCCACGTCGAGGACGCGAGCGGACAGCGCCGTGGGCACCTCCTTGGGCTGGGTGCCGAGGACGATGATGGCGAGGTTCGTCAACACGATCGAGGTCGCCAGCGTCGCGATCAGCTGCACGTGCCAGGAGCGCGGCAGGATCGCGCGGATCACGGTGCGCTGATAGGCGACGCCGAACACCACCATGACCGCCGGCGCCAGGAGCGCGGCAACGGGGTAGGGCAGGCCCAGCTCGCTGTAGCCGAGCCAGAACGCGTAGGCGCCGAGCATGAAG
>VBPC01000242.1 GCA_005887895.1 Candidatus Rokuibacteriota bacterium | reverse complement strand
AGGAAACGCGCCTCCTCGAGGGCATCAGCCGGCGCGTGGAGACCTACGGCAACAACCAGCTCTTTTACGACGTCAGCGACCGGAAGCAGATCCAGTCGCGGGGAACCGAGGCGGTGCTCAACGCGCTCGTCCTCGCCAGCGCCGACGCCGATCACGACCGGCGGACGCCCGGCGAGACGACCCGCAAAGCCCTGCGGAGGTTGTGGGAGACCCAGCGTCCGGACGGGGCGTGGGACTGGCTCGATTTCGGGCTCGAGCCCTTCGAGAGCGCCGATGCCGTGTATTACGGCGCCACGCTGGCGGCGCTCGCTGTCGGGACCGCCGGGGTCTCGACCGGCCAGCCGTCGGAGGCGGCGGGCGTCGACAAGCTGCGGGGCTACTTGAAGGATCGCTACGCCGAGCAAAGCCTCTTCAACCGGGTGTCGCTGTTGCTGGCGTCGACCCGGTGGAAGGACGTGCTGACCGGACCGGAGCGAGAGGCGCTCAGCGCCGAGATCCAGAAGGCGCAGCGGGACGACGGCGGCTGGTCCCTGCAGGCGCTCGGTCCGTGGAAATGGAGCAAGACCCCCTCCCTCTTCCGGGCGGCCAAGCCCCCCGGCACCACGGACGCCTCGCTGCTCGCGAGGTCGGATGGGTACGCCACCGGCATGATCGTGTACACGCTCCGGAAGACCGGTCTCCCCCGCGATCACCCGATGGTGACAAGGGGCGTGCAGTGGCTCGTCGCCAATCAGCACGGCGTCCCGGTCGGTCGGCGAACGTATCCTGCCTGGCAGTCCTACTCGCTGAACTTCGACCGCGAGCACGGCGAGGAGCGAGGCGAAGCCTGGCGCCGGCTGTTCATGTCCGATGCGGCGACGGCGTTCGCCGTGCTGGCGCTGGCCGCCTCCGACTGAGGCCTGCGCTGACCGTGCTACCATCGCCGACACCATGACCGGCCTTCCGCTCGCCGGCATCAAGGTCCTCGAGCTCGCGCAGAACCTGGCCGGGCCGTTCGCCGGCGAGACGCTGGCTCGGCTGGGGGCCGATGTCGTCAAGGTCGAGCGGCCGGACGGGGGCGACGACGCGCGCGGCTGGGGGCCGCCGTTCCTGGCCGGCGTCGGCTCGGGCTTCCACAGCGTCAACGCCGGCAAGCGCTCGATCACGCTCGATCTGAAGAACGCGAGCGACGTGGCCTGGCTCAAGCAATACGTGAGCGGCGTCGACATCGTGCTCCAGAACATGCGACCGGGCTCGCTGGAAGAGCTCGGGCTGGGCGCCGAGGCGCTCCGCGCGCTCAACCCGCGCCTGATCTACTGCTCGCTCAGCGCGTTCGGGCCGGTCGGCCCGCTGAAGGACCGGCCCGGCTACGAGCCGATGATGCAGGCGTTCGCCGGCCTGTTCTGGGTGAGCGGGACCGAAGGCGCGCCGCCGTTTCGCATCGGCGTGCCGACGCTCGACGTCGGCAGCGGCATGTGGGCCGTCATCGGCATCCTCGCCGCGCTGCTGCGGCGCGCCCAGACCGGTCTCGGCGGCGTCGTCGACACCTCGCTGTTCGAGACGGCCCTGGCCTGGAACGCCGGCCAGTTCGCCAGCTATCGCATCTCCGGCGAGGTCCCCCGGCGTCATCCGACGGGCAGCGTGCGGCTGGTGCCGTTCGAGGGATTCCAGACGCAGACCGGCATGATCGTCATCGCCGCCGCCAACGATCGCCTGTTCGCCACGCTGGCGCGCACGCTCGAGCATCCCGAATGGGCCGGCGATCCGCGCTTCCGGACGAACGCCGATCGCCACCAGAACAAGGAAATCCTGCTGGCCGACATCGAGGGCGTGCTGAAGACGCGCCCGGCCACCGAGTGGCTCGAGCGGCTGGAGGAGGCCGGCATTCCGTGCGCGCCGATCAACACGCTGAAGGACGTGCTGGCCGAGCCGCAGACGGCCGCCTGCGGGATGATCCAGAAGGTGCCGGGTCTCGACATGGACGTGATGGGCCTGCCGCTGCGCTTCGACGGCGAGCGGCCGCCACTGCCGGGCGGCACCCCGGCGCTCGGGGAGCACAACACAGCGATCAAGGGCGGATGACCAGGAGTGACGTCATGAGCGAGCCGCTTCGATTCTCCGGCGTGATGCCCGCCAACCTGCTGCCGTTCACGGCCGACCTGTCGATCGATGAGCCGGCCTACCGGCGGCACCTGCGCTGGCTGGCCGACACGCGCGGCGTGACGGGCATCGTGGCGAACGGCCACGCCAGCGAGGTCTCGTCGCTGACCCGCGAGGAGCGCAAGCGCTCGCTGGCGATCGCGCTCGACGAGATCGCCGGCGGCTGCCCGGTCATCGCCGGCGTGTACTCCGACGGCACCGCCGAGGCAGTCGAGCTGGCGCGCGACGCCCGGGCGGCCGGCGCCGCCGGTGTGCTGGTGTTTCCGCCGACGCTGTTCATGTGGGGCGCCCAGCTCAAGCCCGACATGGTCCTCCGACATTTCTCGGAGATCGCCGCGCACGCCGACCTGCCGATCATCGTCTTCGAGTACCCGCCGGCCTCCGGCCTGGGCTACGCCCCGGAGACGCTCGCGCGGCTGTGCGAGATCCCTCAGGTCGCGGGCGTCAAGGACTGGTCGAACGAGATCGTCGCGTTCGAGCGCAACCTGCGCGCCATTCGCGCCACCGGACGTCCGGTCGCGGTCCTGTCGGCGTTCACGATGTCGCTGATGGCCTCCTTCCTGCTCGGCGCCGACGGCGCCATCTCCGGCATGGGCAGCGTCACCGCCGACCTCCAGGCCGAGCTCTTCGCGGCCTGCCAGAAGGGCGACCTCGACGGCGCGCGCGCCATCAACGACCGGCTCGACCCGCTCGTGCGCGTCTTCTACGCGCCGCCGTTCGTGGACATGCACAATCGGATGAAGGAAGCCCTGGTCGCGCTGCGACGGATTCCCGCCGCCCACGTGCGTCCCCCGCTCACGCCGGTGCCGTCGGACGAGCGCGACGCGATCCGCCGCGCGGTGGAGGCCGCCGGCCTGCGCTGAGGGAACGCTTGCATGGTCTGACCGGTTCGGTGTAGAAAGTCCGCACCTTTCTCCCCGTATCCGATGCCCGCTCTCCGGGCGTCCCTGAGGAGGTCAGCAATGGCCGAACGCTGGCACGACGAACCCTGGGCGAAGGACATCTGGTGGCGCGGCAAGACCACCCGGCGCAAGTTTCTGGGCCTCTCGGCCGCCGCCGCCGGCGCGCTCGGCGGCGGCATGCTGGTGCCGGCGCCCTGGCGTGAGGCCTTCGGCCAGGCCAAGCCCTTCAAGATCGGAGTCCTACAGCCGCTGACGGGCGCGGCGGCGGCCGGCGGCAAGACCGCGCTGGTCGGCACGCAGCTGGCGGCGGACCGCATCAACAAGGCGGGGGGCATCAACGGGCGACCCGTCGAGCTGGTCGTCGCCGACTACGAATCCAAACCCGACGTTGGGCGGCGCAAAGCCGAGAAGCTGCTCGTCGAGGATAAGGTCGACATCGGCGAGGGCGGTTACCTCTCCAACGTCTGCATCGCCTGCATGCCGGTGTTCGAGGAGCACAAGACCATCTGGATGATCGGCGTGTGCCTGGACACCACGATCACGACCTCGAAGTGCAGCCGCTACGTCTTCCGGCCGTTCGACTACGCGCCGTCCCAGGCGGTGGCGTTCGCACCCTACCTCGTCAACAAGGTCGCCAAGAAGTGGCACGTCGTCTATCTCGACTATGCCTGGGGCCAGTCCACGCGAGACGCCTACGTCGAGCAGATCAAGAAGAACGGCGGGGAGGTCATGGGCACCACCGGCATCCCGCTCGGCACCGCCGACATGACCGCGTTCATCTCCAAGATCACCGGCAGCTTCGACGGCATCTTCGCCATCATGTTCGGCGCCAACGCGGTGACCTTCACCACCCAGGCCTACGACCTCGGCCTGCTGCGCAAGGCCAGGTACGCCGGCGACGGCGCCGTCGCCGAGTCGACGCACCTGCCCGTGCTCGCCCAGAAGGTCGAGGGGTTCGTTGGCGTCAATCGCTACATCCCCGTGCTGACCAAGCCGCTCGACACTCCGGCCCACAAGA
>VBPC01000151.1 GCA_005887895.1 Candidatus Rokuibacteriota bacterium | reverse complement strand
CCGGGGATCCCGGGGCCCCGGGGGGTGCTCAGCGGTTGCGGAGGCGGACCTCGGTGGTGAGCGTCGGGCCGAGAAGGTCGGTGGCGAGCGAGCGGGCGTGGTCAGCGCGGGTCGTGAGGACGATGCGCACGCGGCGGACGGCGCCGGGATCGGCCGTCTCCTGCCCGTGACCGTCGAAGTACCGGAAGGCGAGCGCCCGCACGCCGTTGATCACCGGCTGCGCGCCGGCGCCGGCGTCCCGGCGGAGGATGTCGTGATCCAGCTTCCAGGTGACGATCTCGCCGGCGCCGGCGAACACGCCGTCGTGATTGCGATCGATGTGGAGCACGAGGCGCGTGGGCTCGACGACGGACAGCGCCGGCTGCGCCGTGCTGCCATGGCCGGCGCCGCGCAGCTCGGCCGTGAGCCACGCGAGGGCGGCGCGGGCGCTTTGCTGCGCCTCGACGCGCGCGGCGCCGACGGACCATGCCTGGTGACCCTGCTCGAGCGTCACCAGCATGGCGCCGACGACGAGTCCGACCACCGCCAGCGAGACGAGAATGTCGGCGAGCGTCACGCGCGCAGCGTGCAGCCGCGCGCGTGCGCCCGTCAACGTCCAATCATTCGGACGCCGTCCGGCGGTGACGTCAGACGCCCGACACCAGGAAGCCGCGGAGATGGTAGAGCAGCGGGCCGACGGCGGTCGCGGCGGTCGTCGGCGCGGTCGTCGCGCCGGTCGTCGCGCCGGTCGTCGCGGCGGTCGTCGCGCTCGCCGTCACCGGCTGATTCGCGAGCAGCACGCTCTGGCCCGCGCTGAACTCGAGCCCCGTCGTGAGCGTGAGCGACGTCGACGTCTGCGCCGGCACGCAGAGCGGGCCGGTTCCGGACTCGACGACCGTCGGCGTCGTGGTCGCGGCGGTGGTGCCGCTCGTCGCCGTCGTGGCTGGCGTGCCGGTCGTCGTGGCCGTGCCGGTCGTCGTGGTCGCCGTGCCGGTGGTCGTGGCGCCGCCGGGCGTCACGGCGGCGCCGCACATCGGTGTCGCATTGGGATTGGTGATGACGACGTCGGTGACGACGAGACGGCGCGCGGGCGGGACCGTGAAGGCCGGCGTCGCGCTCGCGGCCGGGTCGACCGAGCGGGTGATCGACACGATCTCGTCGATCGTGGGACCGCCCGTCGCCAGCGCCGACGGCGACGACGTCGTCGGCGTGCCGGTGGCGCCCGTCGTGGTCGTGCCGGTCGTTCCGCCCGTCATGCTCTGGGCCGCGGCGACACCGGTCGCCAGCACGACCATCGCGACGACGATCAGTCTGCGAGTCATCCGTCCCATGCGGAGCCCTCCTCGGGGTTTGAGATGCCGGGAGGGCTCGCAACTGCGATGCCGATGACCCGCGCCGGCGACGTTGAAATCGCTACACCGCGGGGGTCGCCAGCGGGCACACTCTTCAACGACGCGCGGCTTCGCTCCTCGATCGACCGTCACGAGCGCGCGGGCACGGCACGCGTCAGCCGAGTGGCGGTCGGTGCGCGGCCCACGGGCGGAGGCGCTCGAAGGCGGCGGCGGCGCGCAGCACGCTCACGTCGGCGAAGCGGCGGCCGACGATCTGCAATCCGACCGGCAAGCCGTCGGCGGTGAAGCCAGCCGGCACCGACGCCGCCGGCTGGCCCGTGAGGTTGAAGGGGTAGGTGAACGGAATCCACGCGTAGGCGCCGACCGCGCGACCGGCGATCTCGGTCGGATTGTCGAGACCGAGCTTGAACGGCGGACAGGCGGTGGTCGGCGTCAGCAGCAGATCGTATTTCTCGAAGAACGCGCGCGGATGCTGCCACCACGCCAGCCGATCGAGCCACGCCTGCACGTACTTCGACGGCGGATTGCGCAGCTCGGCCTCGATGATCCGCACGAGCCCGGCGTCGATCTCGTGGCGCCGATCTAGGTACGGCGTCAGCCGCGTCGCGATGCCGCCGCAGAAGATCTCGTACCAGGCGTCACGCGGCGAGGGCCACGCCGGCTGCACCTCCTCCACGCGGCAGCCCAGCTCGCGGAAGGCGCGGGCCGCGCGCGCGCACACCGCGCTCACCTCGGGGTCGACGCAGTCGGCTAAGCCGAGGTCGTCGGTCCACGCCACGCGCCAGCCCGCGAGCGAGCCGCGCAGGGCGGCCACGAAGTCGACGCGCTCGGCGGGCAGCGAGTACTGATCGCGCTCGTCGGGTCCGGCGCAGACGTTCAGCATGAGCGCCGCGTCGGCGACGGTGCGCGTCATCGGTCCCGCGTGCGAGAGGCTCCAGGCGCCGCTCACCGGGTAGGTCGGAATGCGGCCGTAGGAGGCCTTGTGGCCGAAGATGCCGGCGAACGAGGCCGGGATGCGGATCGAGCCGCCGCCGTCGGTGCCGACGTGCAGCGGCCCGAGCCCCGCCGCACAGGCCGCCGAGGCGCCGCCGCTCGACCCGCCCGGCGTCCGCTCGAGATTCCAGGGATTGCGGGTGGGACCGAAGAGCAGGTTGTGGGTCGCGCCGATCCAGCCCATCGTCGGCGTGTTGGTCTTGCCCAGCATGATGCCGCCGGCCGCCTTCAGCCGTGCCACGATCGGGGCGTCCTCGCTCGGCACGTTGTCGCGATAGAGCGGCGTGCCGAACGTCGTGCGCACGCCCTTCGTGATCACCAGGTCCTTCACGGAGAACGGCACGCCGTGCAGCGGCCCCAGCGTCGCGCCGCGCCTTATCAGCGCGCGCTCGGCCGCCCGCGCCTCGCGCCGCGCCGTCTCGGCGGTGAGCGTGACATAGGCGTTGAGCGTCGGGTTCAGCTTGTCGATGCGGGCGAGGATCGCGTCGACGACCTCGACCGGGGAGACCTTCTTGCGCTTGATCTGCTGCGCCAGCGTCGTCGCCGACTGCCAGTGCAGCTCTGCCGTCCGCTCGTCACTCGCCATGCGATGGCTCCTACGCGGTCAGGGTTGGCGTCGGCACGTCCGTGCTCCCCGAGTGGGCCATGGTATCGCGTCGACGCAGCGCCGGGCTGGCCGGCGCTGCGCACCGCCGCTCGTGGCGACCGTGAACTTCCCTACCCTAAAGTGCCCGCCGACGGTACCGGGCGTTCAGGCGGCCAGGTGGAAGACGACCATCTTTAGTTCGGTCATCTCCTCGATCGCGTAGGCCGGGCCCTCCTTGCCGAAGCCGGACTCCTTGAGGCCGCCGTAGGGCATCAGATCGGCGCGCCACTGCGGGCCCCAGTTGACGTGCAGGTTGCCGGACTGCACCTCGCGCGCGAACTTGAACGCCCACTCGAGATTCTCCGTGAAGATGCCGGCTGCCAGCCCGTAGTTCGTGTCGTTGGCCAGGGCGATCGCCTCCTCGATGTCGGTGAACGGGGTCACCGCCACCGCGGGCCCGAACAGCTCGTCGGAGGAGATCTTCATGTCGGGCTTGACGTCGGCCACGATGGTCGGCGCATACATCGCGCCCTGGCGCGTGCCGCCGGTGATCACGCGGGCGCCGCTGGTGACCGCCTCCCGGATCCAGTCGTCCACGCGGGCCGCTTCCTTCTCGCGGATCATCGGGCCGATCTTGACCGACTCGTCGAGCTGGTTGCCGAGCTTGAGGCCCTCCACGCGCGGCTTGAGGGCGGCGAGGAAGTCGCTGTAGACCTTGCCGGAGGCCAGCACCCGCTGGGTCGAGATGCAGACCTGGCCGGCGTTGGCGTAGCCGGTGGAGGCGACCGCGGCGGCCACCTTGTCGAGATCGGCGTCCGGCATGACGATGACCGGCGCGTTGCTGCCGAGCTCCATCGTCACGCGCTTGATGCCGGCCAGCTTGCAGATGTGCTCGCCGACGTCGCGGCTGCCGGTGAACGTGATCTTGCGCACGCGCCGGTCCTGCACGAGGAGGTCGCCGAGCTCGCCGCCCGGCCCGGTCAGCGTGCTGATGCCCTCCGGCGGCAGCCCGGCCTGCAGCAGGACCTCCGTGAGCTTGAGCGCCGACAGCGGCGTGTCGGTCGCCGGCTTGACGATCACGGCATTGCCGCCGGCGATGGCCGGGCCGACCTTGTGGCAGACGAGGTTCAGCGGGAAGTTGAACGGTGTGATGGCGACGACGATCCCGCACGGCACCCGCAGCGTGACGCCGAACTTCCCCTTGCCGGACGGCACCGCGTCGAGCGGCACCGTCTCGCCGTGCAGCCGGCGGGCCGCCTCGGCCGACTCGTTCAGCGTGTCGACCGCGCGGGAGGCCTCCAGCCTCCCCTCGGCCAGGATCTTGCCCTCCTCGAGCGAGATCGTGCGGCCGAACTCCTCCACCCGGGCCGCGATGAGATCGGCGGCCTTGCGCAGGATGGCCGCCCGCTCGTGCGCCGTGAGCCTGGCCATCGCCCGGGCGCCCCGCTCGGCGGCTTGCAACGCACGCTCGACGGCGCCGCGATCGGCCCGCGGCACGGTGTCGATCACCGAGTTGTCGTAGGAGTTGCGGACTTCGATCGTCTGGGGCTTGTCGATCCACTCATCGGCCACGTACATCTTCATGACGGTTCTCCCCTGCTCGTCCGACGCCGTGTGCGGGCCACCGTGCGGAATGCAGACCTATCGTAGGCCCGTTGTCGCCGGTCCTCAATCGTTAGGCGGTCGGGCGCGGTGGCGACGCCGGGAGCACGAAGGCGAACCGCGCGCCCGGGCGCCAGACGTCGTCGAAGCCGTCCAGGCCGAGCTCGCGCCGGCCGGCGTTCTCCCACAGGCACAGCACGTCGCGGCCGCCGAAGTGACCGAGCCACGGCTCGTGCAGGACCGGCGCGTGCGCAAGATCACCTTCACCGGCAGCCGCGACGTCGGCGAGCACATCTGCAAGCTGGCCGGCATCAAGCGCGTGACGATGGAGCTCGGCAGCAACGCGCCGGTCATCGTCATGCCGGACGCCGATCTCGACAAGGTGGCCGCCGCGGTCGCCTCCACCGGCTACGCCAACGCCGGCCAGGTCTGCATCTCGACCCAGCGGGTGCTGGCCTCCGGCAAGGTCTACAGCGACTTCCTCGCCGCCCTCAAGCCGCGCGTGGAGGGCCTCAAGCTCGGCAACCAGCTCGACGAGTCGGTCAAGATCGGCCCGATGATCCGCGAGAAGGAAGCGGCCCGCGTGGACGACTGGATCCGGGAGGCGGTCACCAGCGGCGCCCGCGTGATCACCGGCGGCACGCGCCAGGGCGCGATGTATGCGCCTCGCGCACGCGCCGGCCGCCGGTCCTCGGCACCGGGAAGTTCTCGGAGACGACGGCGGAGTGCGCGTAGCCGTAGCCGCCCGCCTCCACCAGGGCCTCGGTCGGGCGACCGTCGCCGACCGTGATCCGGTAGACGGGGGCCCGGTCTCCGTCAGGAATGGCGGCGCCCGCCTCGGGTTCCGCGGGGTGGGCCTAGCCGCCGCGCAGCCGCGGGTCGAGCGTGTCGCGCAGCGCGTCGCCGAAGAGATTGGAGCCGAACACGGCGAGGCTGATGGCGATGCCCGGGAACAGCACGAGGTGGGGCGCCTTCTGGGCGTACTCGGCGGCCGAGACCGAGAGCATCCGCCCCCACGACGGGTACGGCTCCGGCACGCCGAGACCGAGGAACGACAGCGCCGCCTCGACGAGGATCGCTGCCCCGAGCTGGGCCGTCACCAGCACGATGAACGGGCCGATCGTGTTGGGCAGCACGTGACGGAAGGCGATGCGCAGGTGGCGAAGGCCGAGCGCGCGGGCGGCTTCCACGTACTGCATCTCGCGGATCGAGAGCACGCTGGCCCGGATGACGCGCGCGGCCCGCGGCACGATCGGAATCGAGATCGCGATGATGACGTTCTGGACGGACGGACCGAGCGAGGCCGACATCACCAGGGCCAGCACCAGCAGGGGCAGCCCCTGCAGGATGTCGAGCAGCCGCTGGGCGATCAGATCGGTCTTGCCGCCGGCGTAGCCGGACAGGAGTCCGATGATCCCGCCCAGCACCGAGCCCAGGAGCGTCGAGCCGATGCCGACGATCAGCGAGACGCGCGCGCCGTGCACGATGCGCGAGTAGATGTCGCGCCCCAGGTGGTCGGTCCCGAGCCAGTGCGCCGGGCCCGGCCGGGCCAGCGTGGCGGCGGCGTCGGTCGCGATGGGATCGTGCGTCTCCAGCACGTCGGCGAAGATCGCCGTCAGGACCATGATCAGCACGAGCACGCCGCCGGCCGCGCCGAGCGGCTTCTTCCTGACGAACCGCCGGACGACGGCCGCAACCGAATCCCGGCGCACGCCCATCGCCGGCCGCGTCAGCTCGATCTCCGCCCCGATCGGCCTTACAGCCATGTGACATTGGCGGCCACGGAGCCCGGCGCCGCCAGCAGGCTGATCAAAACGGCCCAGATGCTAGGCGCCGACGAGCGACGACCGAGGCGTAGGCCGCCTACGCCGCAGGGAGGAGCGAGGTGGCAACGACGCAGATGGGCCGTTTTCATCAGCCTGCTACGCATAGCGGACGCGGGGGTCCAGGAGGCCGTACAGGAGGTCGACGGCGAGGTTGGACAGGATCACGACGATGGCGATGAACATGACGAGGTTCTGGACGATCGGGTAGTCGCGCCAGAGGATCGCCTCCACCAGGAAGCGCGCCACGCCCGGCAGGTTGAAGACCGTCTCCGTCACGACCAGCCCGCCGATGAGGAACGCGAACTCGATGCCCACGACGGTCACCACCGGCAGGATCGCGTTCTTGAGCGCGTGGCGCCACACCACCGCCCACTCGCCCTGCCCCTTGGCCCAGGCGGTGCGGATGTAGTCCTCGCGCAGGACCTCCAGCATCGCCGAGCGGGTGATGCGCATGATCAGCGCCGAGGAGCGATAGCCGACCGCCAGGGCCGGCAGCATGAACTGCACGGCGTGCAGCCAGAAGTTCTCGGTCGGCCGCACGTAGGTGAGCGGCGGGATCCACGCCAGCCAGGAGACGAGCGCCAGGATGATGACCATGCCGAGCCAGAACGACGGCATCGAGAGCCCGGCCAGGCTGAACACCCGCATCGCGTAGTCGAGCAGGCCGTCCTGGCGGACGGCGCTGACGATCCCGGTGGGCACGCCCAGCGCGACCGCGACGATGGTGGACAGCATCGCCAGCTCGATGGTGACCGGCAGCAGCGGCCGGATGATCTGCCAGGCCGGCAGGTCGTAGCGATACGACTTGCCGAGGTCGCCGTGGAAGATCTGCGTGATCCACTCCACGTACTGCCGCCAGTACGGCTTGTCCATGCCGAGCTCGCGGAGGATGGCCTGCTTCTCGGACGGGTTGACGTAGCCGGCCGCGGAGAACAGCACGTCGACGATGTCGCCGGGGGCCATCCGTAGCAGCACGAAGATGACCACCGACATGCCGAACAGCGTCAGGACGGCGATGACCAGGCGCTGGGCGATGTAGCTCTTCACACTCCTACTTGTCGACCCACACGTCCTGCAGGCGGCCGTAGTTGTAGAAGTTGTTGTGCGGGACCAGGTTCTTCACCTGCGGCCACTGCGCGAAGTTGTCCACGCGCCAGTCGAGCGTCGGCCGGACGCCCTCCTCCTCGAGCTTCTTCTGGATGTCGAGCACGATCGCCAGCCGCTTGCGGGGATCGATCTCACCCGACTGCTTGTCGACCATCGCCGCGATCTGCTCGTTGCAGTAGAACGTGTAGTTGCGCGGCGAGTTGCAGGCGAAGTTCTCGTAGTAGTTCGCGTCGGGGTCGTCGATGCCGATGCCGGTGAGGTTGGCGCCGATCTGGTACTCGCCGCGGGTCGCCATCGCGTGCCACTGGGCGGTCTCGATCTGCTTCAGCGTGGCCTCGATGCCGATCTGCTTCAGCTCGTTGACGATGAACGACGCCATGTCGACGTAGACGGCGATGGCGCGGGTGACGATCTCGACCTTCACGGGCTTCTCGGGGCTGTGGCCGGCCTCGGCCATGAGCTTCTTCGCCCGGGCCTTCTCCTCCGCCGGCTTGCCGTAGCCCGGCAGGGTGGCCAGCGTGGCCTCGGCGGGGCCCCAGATGCCCCACGGCTTCGACGGCATCGAGACGCCGATGGCCGCGCCGCCCTGGTGCACGGCCTGGTTCAGCGCCCGGCGGTCGATGGCGTGGGCGACCGCCAGCCGCACCTTGACGTTGTCGAAGGGAGGCTTCTTCGTGTTCATGATGACGTTCTCGTTGACGTTCTCGGCCGCCCGCGTGACGACCAGCTGCGGCACGGCCTTCCGGAGCTGCTCGGCCGTCGTCTTGCTGGTGTCGCCCGGGAACGCCGCCTGGACCTGACCCGCCTGCAGCGCGGCCACCCGCGTGCCGCGCTCCTTGATGATGACGTACTTCAGCCCGTCGAGGTACGGCCGGCCCTTGACGAAGTAGTCGGGGTTCTTCACGTACTCGATGAACTCGCCCTTGCGCCACTCCTTGAGCTTGTACGGTCCGGTGCCGACGCACGCGGTGCGGTACTGCGCCGGCGGCACGTGGGCGGCGTAGATCGGCGTGTAGCCGGAGGCCAGCATGAGCAGCAGCGACGGCTGCGGCCGCTTGAGGTGGAAGATCACCGTGGACGGATCCGGCGCCTCCACGTTGACGACGTTGGCATACCAGTCCTTGCGCGGATTGATCCGCAGCTTGCCCTGGGCGTCGGGCGCCTCGCGGAGCATGTCGAACGTGAACTTGACGTCCTTCGACGTGAACGGCTGTCCGTCGTGCCACTTCACGCCCTTGCGCAGGAAGAAGACGAGGTTGCGATAGTTGTCCTGCCACGACCACTTCTCGGCGAGCTCACCGAGCACCGTGTCGGCGCTCTCCTGCGGCTTGCGCGGGTCGAACAGCACGAGGTTGCTGAAGCACGGCATGGCCGGCCACGTGGTGGAGACGGTCGACGTCTCGTGGATCGCGAAGCCCTGCGGCGTCTCCTCGCGCTGGGCCAGCGTGAGCACGCCGCCGCTCCGGGGCGTCGGCGACGCCGGAGGATTCTGACCGATCGCGGGTGCGCCGCCGACCAGGACGTCGAGGATCGCGAGGAGGGCGACGAGGGACGGCAGCATTCGCGAGCGCATGACCACCTCCGACGGGGGAAACGGCAGTTGCGCGAAGTGTAACACGCGCCCCGAGCGTCAGAAGATCGCGCGCAGCACCAGATGGATCGCGTACAGCACGCCGCCCGCCAGACCGCCGACCACCGTGCCGTTCACGCGGATGTACTGCAGGTCGTCGCCGGCGTGCTCCTCGATGAGGCCGACGGCGCCCTCGGGACCGAGCGCGCGGACGCCGTTCTCGATGAACGCCGCGATGCGGGCGTGGTGGCGCTCGACGAGCACTCGCACCTGCGTCTTGGCCCAGGCGTCGATCTCGCGGCGCAGCCCGGCGTCGGCAATCAGCGCCAGCCGCGCGCGATCGAGCCGGTCGCCCAGCCACGTCGTGAGCTCCGAGCGGGGATCGGCCAGGTCGGCGCGCAGCGCGTGGGTGAGCGCGGACGCGGCGTCGTCGAGCACCACCGCCAGCGCCGGCGAGGTGAGCAGCTCGCGCGCGGCGGCGTCGACCCGCGCGGCCAGCGCGGCATCGGTCGTCAGCCGGCGCTCGAGGTCGGCGAGGACCTCGATGCCCTGCCGCCGCAGCGGGTGCTCGCGGTCCTTGGCGACCTCGCGCAGCCCGGCATGCAACGCCGCCACCAGCCGGTCGCGATCGAGCACGCCGAGCAGCGCCGCCACGCCCATCAGCAGCCGTGGATAGACGCCGAGCCGCTCCCGGTAGCGCGCGAGGAGGTCGTCCACGACGTCGCCGACGGCCTCGCGGAACTCCGGCCGCTCCATCGCGCCGGCCAGCACCGTCAGCGCGCCGTCGAGCAGCCGCTGGTCCCAGCCCTGCCGCCGCGCCACGCCCAGCGCGGCCGCCAGCAGCGGCGCCATCGGCTCGGTCGCCAGCGCGCGCCGGCCGCGCGCGAGCAGCTCCGCCGTGGTGGCCGGCGTCAGCTGCTCGGCGGCCCAGCCGGCGAGCACGCGGGTGGCGCGCTCGAGATCCGCGCGCGTGAGACGCTCGGCGCCGCGGGCGATCAGGTCGGCCAGATCGACCCGCGCGATCTCGTCGCGCACGTACTCCTTCGTCAGGACGCGCCCGCCGACCATCACGCCGACGCGCTCGGCCATCAGCTCCCAGTTGCGCGGGATGAGGCCGGTGTGCGGGATCGGCAGGCCGAGGGGCCGGCGAAAGATCGCCGTCACTGCGAACCAGTCGGCCAGCCCGCCGACGATGCCGGCCTCGGCGATGGCCAGGATCCAGCCGCCCCACCAGGTCGCCCGCACCGGAACGGCAGCCATCGCCAGCCCGGCCGCACCGAGCAGGACGCCGAGCGCGAGCCGGCGCTGGCCCTTCACGAGCGCTCCGCGCCCAGCAGGAAATCGAGCATCCGCTCGGTGGCGCGGGGCCCCGGCGCCCATGTGTGCGTCGCGCGCGGGTCGCCGCCGCTCCACGCGTGGCCCATGCCCGGCACGAGCCACGACTCCAGCACGGCGGCGCCGCGCGCGTCGCGATAGACGGCGTGCACGGCGCCCTCGTGGGTGCTCGTCGCGCCGGCGCTCACGCCGAGCAGCCGGCCGAACATCGTCTCGAGCGCGGTGAGATTGGCGGGGCTCACGACGGGATCGAGCGCGCCCTGCCAGAGCGAGGCGCGCAGGTGCGCCGCGCGGCCGCCGGCGCACGCGCCGCCGGCGCCGCCGTCATTGCGGCCGGCGCCGCGCATGCACTGGATCGCCGCCTCCGGACCGGCGGCGCACCTGAACGGACCGCCGGCGAGCGCCCCGACGCCGCTGACCTTCTCGGGCGCCACGCACGCGAGGTTGACCGCCATCCAGGCCCCCGCCGAGAAGCCGAGCACGAGCACCTTCGGCTGGCGCACGCCGTGCTCGCCCTGCGCGCGCTGCGCGATCGCCAGGATCTGGGCGGTCTCGGGCCCGCTCGCCAGCTGCTGGGCGGGATCGAACCAGTTCCAGCAGCGGTACGGATTCTCGCGACGGCTCTGGGCCGGGTAGACGACGACGAGGCCGCGGGCCTCGGCCGCCTCGTTGAGCCGCGTACCGAGCGCGAAGTCCTCGGGCGTCTGCCAGCAGCCGTGGAGCGCGACGACGACCGGACGGGCCGGCGCCGGCCGCGACGGAATCCAGACGCGATAGGCGCGACCATCGAGCGTGTCGCGGCCGAACGTGCCGGCGGCCGGCGCCGCCCCGAGGAGCGCCGCCGCCAGCGCGAGGGCGAGCAACCCGGCCAGCGCCCGGGCCATCGTCGCCGTCAGGGCCGGCGCGCGCGCCGGGGCAGCAGTACGCGGCCCTGCTTGACGTCCCAGACGCCGCGCGGCGACAGGCGCACGAACGGCAGGAAGTCGGCGGCGAGAAAGAACAGCGTGAAGAGCGGCTCGTGGTGCGGGTAGCCGCGCGCGACCAGCGCCGCCCGCAGGGCGTCCTCGCGGGCGGCGGCTTCCGGCACGCCGAGGCGGGTCATGACGCCGCCCAGCGGCAGCGGGATCTCCAGCGCCACGCGCTCGCCGTCGACGATCACGACGCCGCCGCGGACGTCGAGCAACCGGTTCACGGCGCGAGCCATCGCCTCGGGACTCCGGCCGAGGACGAGGATGTTGAAGTCAGTGGTGATCGTGGAGGCGAGCCCGTCGATGCGCTCGGCGAAGTCGGCCACGACCCCCGGCGCGACCCAGCGCCCGGCGCGGTCCACGAGCGCGGCGCGCAGATCACCGGGCGCCAGGGCCCGCTCCTCCAGCCGCGTGATGACGGCGCTGACGAGCCGGATCACCGGGTACTGCGGGCGCGGCGGCAGCCGGAAGTCTTCCGGGCGGGCGCGCCAGCGGACGGTCAGGCGCGCCTCGGGCCGGCCGAAGGCGCGCCGCCAGTCGGGCTCCGGCACGGAGACGAGCACGCGGCCGTCGCGCGCGGCGAGCCGGCCGCGCGCCACCACGGCCTCGGGACGCGGCTCGCTCAGGTCGCGCAGCAGGCAGAGGTCGGCGTAGCGGCCGGGGGCAATCCCGCCGAGGTCGGCGTCCCGGCCCAGGTACAGCGCCGGGTTCAGCGTCGCCATGCGGTAGGCGTCGATCGGCGCCACGCCGCGCTCGAGCGCGGTGCGGATCAGGTGGTCGACGAATCCGTGGTCGCGGATGAACGCCGGCATCGAGCCGTCGGCGGTGAGCATGAGGCGCGAGACGAGGGCGGGCGCCTCCTTGAGGGCGTCGAGCAGGCCGACGAGGTCGGGACGCAGCGAGGACTCACGCAGCATCACGGCGATGCCCTGCCGGGCCCGCTCGAGCACTTCGCGCGCGGTGATCGGCTCGTGATCCGAGGTGAGGCCGCCGGCGGCGATGGCGGCGATCTTCTCGCCGGCCGCGCCGGCGGTGTGGCCCTCGACGCGCTGGCCGCGGCGCAGTGCCAGGTCCAGCCGCGTCAGCAGGTCGCGCCGGCCGCTCCACACCTCGGGCCAGCGCGTCACCTCCCCGGCCGCGATCGTCCACGGATGCGCCAGCGCGCGGGCGAGGTCGCGCAGCGGATAGCGGCGCGGCTCGTCGAGGCTGCGCGCCTGCGCGTGCACGCGGATCATCCAGTAGAACTTCAGGGGTGAGCCGGCCAGCGCGTCGGCGACGGTGCGAAACGCCCGCAGGCCCCCGAGCTCCCAGAACTGCAGCGTGTCGGCGAACACCGTCGTGGTGCCGAGCGGCAGCACGTGGCGCGCGAGCGCCGAGGGCGTGACCATGTGAGCGGGGTGCACGTGGGGATCGATGTAGCCCGGGACGAGGACGCGGCCGGCGGCGTCGAGCGTGCTCGTGCGCGGGCCCACCATGTCGTCGCGCGAGCCGACGTAGGCGATGCGCTCGCCGGCAATGGCCACGTTGGCCGGGTAGATCTCGCCGGTGTAGACGTTGAGCAGCGTGCCGCCGCGCACGTAGAGATCGGCCGCCGCCGCGCCGCGGGCGACGGCCGTGAGTCGCCGGCGCTGGGCGACCGTGAGGGCAGCCGCCGGAGGCATCACGCCGGCGCTGCCGTCACTTCTTCCGCGGCTTCGGGGAGGTCGCGCGATAGGCGGCGGCGCCGGCCCGCACGCCCGCCCGCAGGCTGCGGCCCACGCGCTCGGCCTCGGTCAGCGCCTGGCGGACCTGGGGCTCGGCGGTGCGCAGCGCCCGCGTGACCGTCACGCGCGTGCGCCGCTCGAGCCGCTTCATCCGCTTGCGCGCCTCGCCACGCGCGCGCCGCGCCTGCCGGCCGAGCTGGGTGAGCTGACGCTGCAGCGCCTTCCATCGACTCTCGAGGGTTGCCATAGCGCCTCCGTGGTCACAGGCTACTACAATGACCGCATGAGCGAGGCCATCGTGGTCTCCGACACCGTGCGGGTGCCGGCCCGCGCCCTCACGCAGCGGGCGGTGCGCGCCTCCGGCCCCGGCGGTCAGAACGTCAACAAGGTGGCGACGAAGATCGATCTCCGCGTGGACCTCGACGCCATCGAGGGACTGTCGGAGCCGGCGCGCGCACGCCTGGTGGCGCTGGCCCGCCATCGCCTCGACGCCGCCGGGCGACTGGTGGTCACCAGCCAGGCCGGCCGCAACCAGGCCCGCAACCTCGAGGACGCACGCGACAAGGTGCGACGGCTGGTAAGCGCGGCGCTGGTGCGGCCACGCGCCCGGGTGCCGACGCGGGCCCCCGCCGGCGTCGAGCAGCGCCGGCTCGACGTGAAGCGCCAGCGGGCGGCCGTGAAGCGCGGGCGGAGCCGCCCCGCCGATGATTGAAGCTGGGGACCATCTCGGGGCCCCAGCGAAACGTTGGTGGAGGGCTACGTCGAGGGCCGCCACGGCTGCGCCGGGGCGGCCTGAGCGATTGGGGGTCTGGGGGCCATCTCGGGGCCCCCAGTTAGGTTGGCGGCTTCCGCGCGGAAGCGCTCGACGTTGCGCAGCTTGATGTCCTCGTAGCCGCGGATCAGGTCGGGCAGCCGCGCCAGCGTCACGGCGCGCTCGTACGTCGCGGGTGAGAGGCCGCCGAGCGCGCGCTCGACGAGCGCGCGGTACTCGGCGGGCAGCGCGCGCTCGACGCGGCGCACGGCGGCGCGGCCGAAGGGATCGAGCGGGGTGCCGCGCAGGCGCTTCAGGCGCGCCAGCACGCGGAACGCGCCGTCGAACCAGGTGCCGAGCTTGATCTTGCGCGTCATTCCCAGCGCGCGCAGCAGCGGCGGGTGCAGGTTGTACTGCACGCGCACGCCGCCCGGAAACTCCTCGGCCAGCGCGCGCGTCACGTCGGTCTTGAGGTGCAGGCGCGCCACCTCGTACTCGTCCTTGTAGGCCATGAGCTTGAAGAGGTAGCGCGCCACCGCCTCGCCCAGGCGTGTCTCACCCGGCACCGCCGCCTGCTCGGCGGCGCGCACGCGGGCGACGAAGTCGACGTACTCGCGGGCGTAGCGCTCGTCCTGGTAGTCGATCAGCTCGGGCACACGGATGGCCAGCAGCCGGGCGAGCTCGCCGGCGGCGCCGACGCGCTCGACCAGCGCGCGGGCCGCCGCCGTCAGGGTCGACGCGCTTTCGATCGCGCCCAGCCGGTGCCGCGTGAGCGTCGTGACCCACGCCGGGTCCGCCACCAGCAGCCGGCCGGCGCGGAAGGCCTGCGTGTTCATGCCGACCGACACGCCGTTCAGCACGATCGCCTGCTCGATCGCGGCGGCGCTCACCGGGATGGCGCCGGCCTGGTAGGCGGCGCCGAGCACCAGCATGTTGGCCGCCATGTGGTCGTCGAAGAGCGTCTCGGCCAGTCCCAGCGCGTCGAGATAGACGTTCTCGTCCTTGCGGGTCACGCGGTCGATGGATGTCCGCAGTCCGCCGCCCTCGGGGAACAGCACGTCGGTGTGCGTGACCATGGCGCCGGTGGGTACCTGGCTGGTCGACACGACCGCGATCGTCCGGTCGGGCCCCGCGTGATCGAGGTTCACCGACGCCGTCGCCACCAGCACGTCGAAGCCCAGATAGCAGTCAGCCGCGCCCGCCGCCACCTTGCTCGACACCTCGCTGGGCTGCTCGGAGATCTTCAGGTGGGAGACGACCGGGCCGCCCTTCTGGCTGAGCCCCGTCTGGTCGAGGCCGCGCACGTGCTTGCCGTCCAGCAGCGCCGCGGTGCCGAGCACCTGGTTGACCGTCACCACGCCGGTGCCGCCGATGCCCATCATGAACACGCTGGCGTCGCGGGGAACCTTCAGGACGGGCTCGGGCAGGACGCGATCGACGCTGAAGCGCGCGCGCTCCTTCTTCTTCGGCTCGCCGAGCGGCACCACCGTGAGGAACGACGGGCAGTCGCCGCGCAGGCACGAGTAGTCCTTGTTGCAGGACGACTGGTGGATCTGCGTCTTGCGGCCGAACTCGGTCTCGACCGGGTGGACGCTCAGGCAGTTGGACTTCACGCCGCAGTCGCCGCAGCCCTCGCACACCGCCTCGTTGATGACCACCCGCATGGCCGGGTCCGGCAGCCGGCCGCGCTTGCGCAGCCGCCGCTTCTCCGCCGCGCACCGCTGGTCGTAGACGAGCGCGGTCACGCCGGGCGTGTCGCGCAGCAGCTTCTGCGCCTCGTCGAGGCGGTCGCGATGCCAGACCTCGACCCCGTCGGCGAAGCGGGCGCTACGGCCGTACTTGGCGGGCTCGTCGGTCATGACGATGATGCGGCGCACGCCCTCGGCCTCCAGCATGCGCGTCAGCTCGGGCACCGGCACGGCGCCGGCGGCGTCCTGGCCCCCGGTCATCGCGACGGCGGAGTTGTAGAGGATCTTGTACGTGATGTTCGTCCCGGCCGCGATGGCCTGGCGGACCGCCAGCGAGCCGGAATGAAAGAACGTGCCGTCGCCGAGGTTCTGGAACATGTGCGGCATGTTCGAGAACGGCGCCATGCCGACCCACTGCGCGCCCTCGCCGCCCATGTGGGTGATGCCCATCGTGCGCCGCTCGGGCATTGACAGGGCCATGCCGTGGCAGCCGATGCCGGCGGCGGCCATCGAGCCGTCCGGCACCGTCGTGGAGCGGTTGTGCGGGCAGCCCGAGCAGAAGTACGGCTGGCGGGCCAGCGTGATCGGCTGCGGGCGCTCGCGCAAGGCCTCCAGCAGCGCGACCCGCGCGGTGATCGACCCGAGGTGCAGCTTGCGCTCGAGCCGGCTGGCCACGAGCTGCGCGATGCGGTCGGCGTCGAGCTCGCCGTTGGCGGGGACCAGCGGGCGGCCCTGCTCGTCGCGCTTGCCGACCACGCGGGGATGGACGGCGTCGTTGTACAGCGCGTCGCGCACGAAGAGCTCCACGAACGAGCGCTTCTCCTCGACCACCAGGATCTCCTCGAGCCCCCGGGCGAACTGCCGCACGATGCCGGGCTCCATCGGGAACAGCATGCCGACCTTGAGGATGCGGATGCCGTGGCGGCCGAGCGCGGCGTCGTCGAGGCCCAGCTCGCGCAAGGCCTCGCGCAGGTCGTAGTACGTCTTGCCGGCCGCGACGAGGCCCAGCCAGGCGTCGGAGGTGTCGACCGCGATGCGGTTGATCCCGTTGACGGCGGCGAAGGCCTTGGCCGCCTCCAGGCGGCCGTAGTGGATCTCGCGCTCCATCTCCAGGCCGTAGGGCGGCAGCAGCAGCGGATTCTGCGTGTGACGCCACGGCGTGCCCTCGAACTCGAAGCCCGGGTCGACGATCTGCACGCGCTCGGCGGCCACCTCGGCGGTGCCGATCTCGTCGGCGACGTTGGTGACGATCTTGAAGCCGACCCAGAGCCCGGAGTAGCGCGAGAGCTCGAAGCCGAGCCGGCCGAGGTCGAGGATCTCCTGCACGCTGCCGGGGAACAGCACCGGGAACAGCGCGTCGTAGAAGGCGACCTCGGAGTGCGTGGGCAGCGTGGAGGACTTCGACAGCGGGTCGTCGCCGCCCAGCGCCAGCACGCCGCCGTGCTTGCCGATCCCGGCGAAGTTGGCGTGCTTGAAGATGTCGCCGGTGCGGTCGACCCCGGGGCCCTTGCCGTACCACATGCCGAGCACGCCGTCGTACTTCGGCTGCGGGAAGACGTTGGCGAGCTGGCTGCCGAAGACGGCGGTGGCGCCGAGGTCCTCGTTGAGGCCGGAGATGAAGACGACGTTGTGCTCGCGCAGCAGCGGCTGATTGCGCTCGAGCGTGAGGTCGAAGCCGCCGAGCGGCGAGCCGCGGTAGCCGGAGATCAGCGTCGCCGTGTCGAGGCCGCGACGACGGTCGGCGCGGTGCTGATCGAGCGGCAGCCGGACCAGCGCCTGGATCCCGGACAGGAAGACGACACCGTGCTCCTGGCGGTACTTCGCGTCGAGGGAGAACTCACGCGTGATCGGCATGGGTCGTATGATACGGGCCGCGCCCAAGCGGCGCAAATACGCCGTCAGCGCGAGGGCCGCATGGCGCCGCAGCTCACGATCATGATCGAGGGACAGGAAGGCCTCACCTGGGAGCGCTGGCAGCGGCTGGCGCGGACGGTGGAGGACACGGGGTACGCCGGGCTCTTCCGCTCCGACCACCTCACCGGCCTGTTCGGCGATTCGAGCCGGCCGTCGCTCGACCTGTGGGCCTCGCTCACCTGGCTCGCCGGCAACACGCGGCGGTTGCGGTTCGGCCCGCTGGTGTGCCCGCTCACGTTCTATCAGCCGGCGCTGCTGGCCAAGCGCGCCGCCGCCGTGGCCGACCTCGGCGGCGGCCGGCTCGACCTCGGCATCGGCGCCGGCTGGCACGAGGGCGAGCACGCGATGTTCGGCATTCCGTTCCCGCCCCTCAAGGAGCGCCTCGACCGGCTGGAGTGCGGCGCCCGCGCGATCCGTGCGCTGTGGCAGGGCCGGCCGGTGACGCTCGAGCAGCCGTACTACCCGCTGCGCGGGGCGCAGTCGTTTCCGCTCCCGCCCGGCGGCGCCGTCCCGCTGATCGTCGGCGGGCGCGGCGAGCGCCGGACGCTTCGCATCGTGGCCGAGCACGCCGACGAGTGGAACGTCACCCGCGTCACGCTGGACGAGCTCGCCGCCAAGGGCCGCGCGCCGCCTCCGCGCGCGGGCCCACTTTCCCCGGGTGCCCGAGGATGCCGCCGGCTGGCGGGCGGCCGGATTCCTTCACGGCGTGATCGACGAGGTGCGCGAGGACCTCGCGCGCTGGGAGGCGGCGGGTATCGGCCGTGTCATGCTGCAGCTGCTCGACATGGACGACCTGGACGCCATCCGGCTGATCGGCCGGGAGCTCACGTAACCGCCCGACATCGCCGAGGTTGCCCCCGCGCGTTGTCGGGAGATAGAGGAGGAGGCTCTATCTTCGCCCGCGGGCGAGCAGGTCGCGAACGGTGCGCTCGAGGTCCTCCGGCAGGCATGGCTTGGTGAGGAAGACGTCGGCCCCGGCTTCGAGGGCGCCCTGCTGGATCGCCCGGAACGCATAGCCGGTGAGCACGACCACCGGAATGCGCCGCGTGCGCGGATGCTGCTTGAGGCGGTGGGTGGCCGTGATGCCGTTGAGCCCCGGCATCGCGAGGTCCATGACCACGACGTCGGGCTTCATCGTGAGCGCCAGCGCGAGCCCCGCTTCGCCGTCGGGGGCGGTGATGACGGCGAAGCCGCGGAACGTGAGGTACTCGTTGTAGAGCTCGCGCGTGTGCAGCGAGTCGTCGACGATCAGCACCAGGCCGGCGCGCCGGCGGCCGCGCACCACGCGGGGCGAGGGCAGCGATGCGGGCACCGGCGGGCGCGAGACGCGCCGCGCGCGCGGTCGCTCGGAACGGTCGGGACGGTCGGTCGGCAGGTGGCGGGGCGCCGCCGCCAGCAGCACCCCGGTGTCAAGCCGCATCCGATCCCTCGTCGAGCCTCTTCAGCTCTTCGTAGAGCGCTTCCCGGTGCTGCGGACAGGCCGTGTGCGTGAGGGTCTGGTCCTGGTACGGCTCGCGCTCGGCCACGAAGGACGGGCGGCCCTCCGCCTGACACCACGCGCACACCACTATCATCGCGCGCGTAGGGAGTGCACGTGGAGTGCCACGGCCGAACCGTTATTCCTCGCGGCCTTGCACATCATCGCAAGGCGTGGGTCCTTCAAAAGAAAAGCCGATCCATGTAAGTCCTACACGGCGGGCGGGGCGCGCGAGACGACACGGAAAACTTCTTCCCACTCTGCACCCGGCGCACCACACATTCGCCGGGTGCCGGCCGGCTAGTCGAGGCGGACGAACGCGTAGCCGAGCGTCGACAGCCGGGAGCCGATCTCGACCTTCTCGCGACGGTCGGCCTGTCGCCGGTTCCCGGCCACGACATCGCTGCGGGCGGGGTACCGCCGACGTTCGCCCTCGCGGCGGTCGAGGATCACGCGGACGTCGGGCTCCTCGGAGAATTCCCGGGTCAGGTACGAATAGAGATCGGGCTGCTGGCGGGAGACGATGAACAGGTGGTGGCCCACGAAATCGTTCTAGCCCATTTGCCGGAACCCGTCAACGGGGCCGGAGCTTGCGCAACACGCGCGCGACGTCACGCGCCTCGCGCGACGGCCGTCGCCGCGGCCCGCGCTTGGTGGGCGGCGGCTCGTCGTCATCGTCGCCGACGTCGTCGTCCGGCGGCCGCCGGGCGGCATCGAGGAATGCCTCCGCGGTGACGGCCACCGCGCCGACGCGCCGCGCGGAGTCGAGGACCGCGCGGTCGGACGTCACCACGACGGCGCCGTCGCGCAGCGAGGCGGCCAGCCGCCGCAGCACGTCGTCGGCGGTGTCCGGCGGACGCGAGAACATCACCGCCACGCGTCCGGGGCTCGGCGTCCCGCCGGTGCGGCGCGCGCCGTCGAACACCACGGTGAAGGTTTCGCGGCTGTCCCGCGCGACCCGCGCCAGCAGCGCGAGCAGGGCGGCGCGGCCCGCGTCGAGCCCCGCGGCCTCGCCGGCCACCAGCTCGGGGTCGCGCCGGATGACGTTGTACCCGTCGATGAGCCAGCGCATCGGTGGCCGCCCGCGGCCTCAGCCGAGGTCGTCGCGGCGAAGCGGCAACGGCAGCGATCGGCGCGCCAGGAACCGGTCGAGCCCCGCGCGCCCGTCGGCGGACACGACGAGGGTCCCGAAGGCGCGGGCCTCGGCGGCGAGGCCGGCCTCGAGGCCGTCAGTGAAGCCGAGGCGCACGAGGTCGAGAATGGCGCGCGCCGGCTCGGCGCGCGGCACCCGCGCGTGGTGGGCCAGCAGGCGCTGGATCTCCGGATCGCGCTCGACGTTGGGAAACGCCATGCTCGCCGGCTCGGCGAGCGGCGACCACAGCGGCGCGCGGAATTCGCCGAGCGCGATCTGCCGCGCGATGCCGAGTGCGTGGCCGAGCGCGTCGGCGGGCGCCACCTCGTCGACGAGACCCAGCGCGTGGGCGCGCGCGGCCGAGCGCCGGCGCCCGTCGAGCAGGACGGCGAGCGCGTCGATGAGCAACGAATACATCTGGCCGCCGCCGGCCCGCGCGCGGCGCGCGGCCAGTCGCGGCAGCATCTGGGTGCCGCCGAATCCCGGGATCACGTGCAGGTTGATCTCCGGCTGGCCGAGCTCGGCCCGGCGCGAGGCCACGCGATAGGCGCACGCCATCTGCAGCTCGTTGCCGCCGCCGAGCGCGTAGCCGTCGACGGCGGCGATCACCGGCGCCTTCGAGCGCGCGATGCGACCGAACAGTCGCTGGGCACGCGCGGCGAGGGCCTCGACGTCCTCGGCCCGGGTGAACGCGCGGAGCTGGCGGATGTCGGCGCCGGCCACGAACATCGCGCCGCCGCCGGTGAGGACGATCGCCGCGAGGTGGGGCTCGCGCTCCAGCGCGTCGAGGGCGCGCTCGAGCTCGTCGAGCGTGGCGGCGCCGAGCGCGTTGGCGGGCGGCGCGTCGAGCGTCACCAGCGCCACCGTCGCGGCCCCGCCGGCGCGCACGGGGTCGATGCGCACGCGCACGGCGCGCCCGTCGAGGAAGCGCGAGCCCCAGGCCTCGTAGACGGCGCGCGCGGTGCGGACGCCGTCGAGGGCCGCGGTGGCGCCGACGCGCACGGCCAGCGTGCCGGCGTGGCGGTTCTCGTGAATCGCCTGGTGGGCCTCGGCCAGCTCGTCCCAGGCGTGCACGCGCGGCGCGTGGATCCCGAGGGCGCCCCCGTCGATCAGCCGCACGACCTCGTCGGCCTGCTGGGCGTTGGAGAGATGGCTGCCCAGGATCGCGAAGCCGGGGAACAGCACGCGCTTGCCGTGCATCCACACGTTCGGCGCGTAGAACGAGAAGCGATCGGCCGCGGTGTCCTCGAGATAGACGACGACGCCCGTGAATGGCCGCGCCAGGAACGTGCTGACGCCGAGCGTGTCCTGTCCCGCCCGCTCGACGACGACGTCGGGATAGCCGCGCGGGTTGTCGAGCGTGGCCAGCAGCCGGCCGACCGCCTGGCCGAACGGCTTCAGCGTGACGTCCTGGTAACGGCGGTAGCCGTCGGGGTCGGTGTCGTAGTCCGGCATCGCCTCGGGCCACTGCAATCCGGCGCCGCGCGCGAGCGTCTCGAGGCTCACCACGCCCGCCACGCGATGCGCGGCCGTCACGCGCGCCGCGGTCGCGTCGTCGGGCGTCACCGCCACCACCCGCGCGCCGGCGGCGAGCGCCGTCGTGATCGCATCCTCGCCGACAGGGTCGGCGGCGCCGCCGCCACAGTAGATGAGGACGCCGTGCATCGGACGCAGGCCGGCGCGCCTCAGCATCTCGCGCGCCGGCGCCGCGCCCGGCTTGCCGAGGAAGGCCAGGGTGTAGCCGGTGGTGGCGCCGTAGAACACCAGCCGGCCGCCGGGCGCGAGCAGCTCGATCATCCGGCCGAACAGGTCCCGGCCCACCGAGGACACGACGACGTCGACCAGCGCGCCGTCGTTGGCGCCGCGCACGAGCTCCAGCAGCTTGTCGCCGGCGGCTCGCCAGCCGGCCCGCGCCTCGCGCTCGCGCGGCACCGGCGCGAAGGCGCCGGCCACGGCCGGATCCTTGCGATTGACGAATGCGGCCGCGCCGCGATCGACCACCAGCCGGCCCTTGGCCTCGGTCGAGACGAGGCCCGTCGCGCGAGCGCCCCGCAGCACCGCGCACGCCACGGCGTAGAGACCGGTGCCGCCGGCGGCGCCCTCGACGAAGACACGCTCGCCGACCTCCACGCGCGCCACGTCGTAGAGCGCCTTGTAGACCGTCTCGAGGTCGAGCATGTAGGAGGCGCCCGCCGGCAACGCCAGCCGCTCGGAGTGCGCCAGCAGCTGCGGCGCCTGGCAGCGCACGAACTGG
>VBPC01000150.1 GCA_005887895.1 Candidatus Rokuibacteriota bacterium | reverse complement strand
TCGGCCAGCTCGGCGTGCGGCGAACGATCGCCAGCAGCGCGAACGGGGCGGCGACGCCCACCGTCACGTCACCGAGGCCGGCCGGCCAGGCGAAGACGCCGGGCAGCAGACCGAAGGCGTAGAGGCCGAGGAAGAGGATCCCGATCACGCGCCAGGCCTGAATGGCCGTGAGCACGCGCAGATCGATGCGCACGGCGAAGTCGCGCACGGCGCGCGAGCTGCGATAGGCGAGCGCGAACAGAAGGGGCGGGCCGACGACCGCCAGCAGGAGCGGCAGGGGCGGGCGACCGGGGCCCGAGTCGAAGACACCGGCCGTCCCGGCGCCGAGCACGATCAGAAACCACGCGACGAGCACGGACATCACGATCATGGCTCCGGCCCTCCCGCTGCCTTGTGGGACGAGGCGGGCCGGAGCGGGGATTCAGTCGCGGCGACAAAAACCGACGACGGGTTCGGCGGGCGCAGCCGTCGCCCGCGTCCCCCGTCGTCCTCGGTCGCCGCCGATCAGGGCGCCGTGCGGACCGTCGTGTGGATCTGGACGAAGTCGTTGACCTTGTAGCGGCTGCCGTCGTTGACGAGGACCTGGATCGGGCCGGTCGGCGATTCGACGACGAGCACGCCGCCCGGGTTGACGCCGATCACGCGCCCGGTGACGACGGCGTGATCGCCCGGCTCGCTCGACGGCGACGCCGCCGTCGGCGCGGTCGGTGACGATGTCGAGGCGGGCGCCTGGCTGCCACCGGCGGCGGCGACCATGTCGACCGGCTGAACGCTCATCTTGACCGTGACCGGCGCGCCCTTCTGGAAGCGCTGGTCGGCGCGGGAGGCGACCCAGACGTGTATGGGACCGCGGTCACTGGTGATGGCCATCCGGCCGCTCGGATCGATCGAGGCCACCGTGCCTGGCACCTCGAGCACCTCGGCCGGGCCCTTCGGCACCGGGTTGGTCGGGCCGGTCTTGATCACGGTGACGAGATCGGCCGGCGGCGCCAGCTCGCCGGTGATCTTCGCGTTCTGGTGAAGCTGCAGGCTCCGCATCTGCTCGGGCGTCGTTTTCACGCGGACGATCTGGCCGCCCTGGTAGAGGGTCACGATGTTGTTGGGCTGGTCCCACGTCCACACTTCGCCCGTGAACGTCTGGCCGCCACTCGCCGGCGCCGGGGGCGCGGTCGCGCACCCGGCGAGCAGGAGGAGGACGATCCCGACGGCTGTCAGAGCTCTCATGGTGCACCTCCGGTGTAGGTCGATCACGCACAGACGATGGCGGCGCAGAAGGATACAAACGCGATGCCAGGACGGCGGCCAGCAGAGTTCGCCCCCTCGATGGCCGGGATCAGGGTAGCAGACTACCGAGAAGTGGAGGGGCGCGTTGACAACGCCCGTGGCCGCCCGTATCAGGAAGGGGCGATGACGGGCGCGGCCCTGGTCGACGGCATCGTCCCCTGGCCCGACGATTTCGCGCGGCGTTACCGCCGGCGTGGTCACTGGCGGGGCACGCCGCTCGGCCGCGCGCTGGACGCCTCCTTCGCCGCCCACCGCGACCGGGTGGCGGTGGTCGACGGCGCGCGGCGGCTGACCTACGGGGCGCTCGGCGGCCTCGTCGATCGCCTGGCCCTGCTACGTGGCCTGTCTGAAGGTCGGGGCGATTCCGGTGGCCTGTCTGCCGGCGCACCGCCACGCGGAGATGGGCTACCTCGCGCGTCACACCGAGGCGGCCGGCTGGTTGATTCCGGCCGACCTTCGCGGCGTCGACGCCATTGTGATGGCCGAAGAGATCCGCGACCTGGTTCCGTCGCTGCGCGAGGTGTGGGTGCTCGGCGACCGGATCGGGCGTGGCATGACGCGCCTCGCTGACCTGCTGGCCGATCCGATCGAGACGCACTGCCCGATCGCCGACCTCGCGCGCCTGGCGCCGTCGCCGGCGACGGCGGCCGTGTTCCAGCTGAGCGGCGGGACGACGGGGGTGCCGAAGGTCATTCCGCGCACCCACGACGACTATCTCTACAACTCCCTGGCCTCCGCCGACGCGGCCGCGGTGGATCGCGACAGCGTGCTGCTGATCGGCGTGCCGATCGCCCACAACTTCCCCCTCGCCTGTCCGGGTGTGCAGGCCGCGCTGCTGCTGGGGGCGCGCATCGTGCTGGCGCCGTCGCCCGACGCCGAGACATCGCTAGCGCTGATCGAGCGCGAGCGCGTCACCTGGGTGCCGGCGGTGCCGGCCACCGTGCTGAGCTGGCTCGATCATCCGCGGCTGGGCCGAACGGATCTGGGGTCGCTCCGCACGCTGTGCGTCGGCGGCGCGCGGCTCAATCCCGAGCCCGCGCGTCGCGTGCTCGACGCGCTGGGGCCGGTGCTGATGCAGGTGCTGGGGATGGCCGAAGGGCTGCTCTGTTACACGCGGCACGGGGATCCCGCCGACGTCGTCGTCGAGACGCAGGGACGTCCGGTCTCGCCCGACGACGAGATCCGCATCGTCGACGAGCGCGGCCGCGACGTGGCCCCCGGCGCGATCGGCGAGCTGCTCGCCCGCGGACCGTATACGATCCGGGGCTACTATAGGGCCGAGGCGCACAACCGCACCGCGTTCACCGAGGACGGGTTCTATCGCACCGGCGATCTGGTGCGGCGGCATCCGAGCGGCAACCTCGTGGTGGAGGGCCGGCGCAAGGACCTGATCAATCGCGGCGGCGAGAAGATCAGCGCCGAGGAGGTCGAGACCCTGATCGTGGCGCATCCGGCCGTCCTCGACGTCGCCGTCGTGGCGATGCCCGATCCCGTGCTGGGCGAGCGCGCGTGCGCCTGCGTGGTGCTGCGCGAGGGCGCGCGGCTCACGCTCGGCGAGCTCACGCGCTATCTTGGCGAGGAGCGCCGCATCGCGAAGTTCAAGCTGCCGGAGCGGCTGGAGGTCTACGAGCGGCTGCCGGCGACGGCGGTCGGCAAGATCAGCAAGGCCGCGCTGCGCGACGACGTGCGGCGCCGGCTCGAGACGGAGGCCACGCGACGCTCGTGAGCGACATCGTGGAGGAGATCCGCCAGGCGTACGGGCGCGTCGGCATCGCGCTCGACCGGCCGGCCACCTACGGCACCTACTATCGCCTGCTCTGTGCCGGGTGCGGCAAGATGGTGGGCAACGTCGGCGATCGCCTGCTGCCCGACATGGCGGCGGCGCTCGTCGAGCGCCAGTTCGACCTCTACGCCACGGGTCTGCTCGGCTGCGGCTGCGGTCATCAGCGCCAGGTCACCCGCGGGCTCGACGCCCCGCGATGGGAGGCGGCCCAGCGCCGCCAGGGAGGCACGTCGTGAGCGAGCCGCTGCCGAGCGAGATGACCGTGATCGACGACGCCGAGCAGCGCGGCCGCACCGATCTGTGGCCGTTCTGGCGCCGCGTCTACGCGCAGGGCGATCCGCTGCCACGCTTCGCGCCGCCGGCGGGCCGCCCGGCCCACCGCTTCGACGAGGGCGATCCGCTCCCCGACGAGTACCGCTCGCTTCTCCTCAAGATGCTGCGCCACGAGGGCGAGCGGGCCGGCAACAAGAGCTTCCTGGGCTTCATGGCCACCTGCCTCGACCTGGCCGAGGCGATCTTTCCCGACGCCACCTCGCGCCTCGTCAAGGCCGAGTACCTCGCCGAGGAGCTGAAGCACGCGATCATGTTCCACCGGCTCGCCGTCGGGCTCGATCGCGACTTCGCGCTCAAGGACGTGCCGTACGCGCACTACGCGTTTCACCTGCCGCGCGAGACGTGGGCCGACGACGCCTTCTTCCATTTCTTCGTCGATCTCAACGGCGCCTTCCATGCCCGCGACTGGCGCGAGTCGTCCTACGTGCCGCTGGCGAAGATGTCGGCCACCGTCGAGCGCGACGAGCTGGGCCACTCCGAGATGGGCTACTACTTCCTGCAGCGCATCTGCGAGGACCGCCGCGGCCGGACGCTGGCCCTGGGGCCTCAAGTCGGTCGGCAACGCCGAGATCCGCCACGCGTACAAGACGTACGTCGACGCCAAGCTGGTCGCCCTCGGCCTCGACGTTCCTGACGAGCGGGCCAACCGCCGCTTCCTGTAACGCCGGACGCCGCCTCGTCCATGACGTCGTTTGCGACGGCGCGCCTGCCCGCGGCCCCCGATGCCACCGCGCCGGACGGATCCGCCGTGCGCACGTTGCTGCGACTGGCGCGCGGCAGTGCGATTCACGTCGAGCTGCCGGCCGGCGCGACGTCGGTCGCCGTGGCGCATCGCACCGTCGAGGAGCTCTGGTACTTCCTGGGCGGCCGCGGCGAGATGTGGCGCCGGGCCGGCGATGACGAGGAGATCGTCGTCGTCGAGCCCGGCGTCTGCGTCTCGATCCCGGTCGGCACGCGCTTCCAGTTCCGCTCACTCGACGCCGAGCCGCTCACCGCAATCTGCGTGACGATGCCGGCCTGGCCCGGCGACGCGGAAGCCTATCGCGTCGAGGGCAAGTGGCCCCGGAGGATCTCGGTATGATCGACCCGGCGTTCGCGCTGGACAAGAAGGTCGCCATCGTGGTCGGCGCGGCCAACGGCATCGGCCGCGCGACGGCGCAGGCCTTCGCCGCCGCCGGCGCCAGCGTGGCCTGCGCCGACGTCGAGGCGCCCGGCGCCAGGGCCGTCGCGGCCGAGCTCGAGAAGACGGGCGCCTCGGCGCTGCCCGTCCACCTCGACGTCACCGACGGCGCGAGCTGCCGCGGCGCCGTGGCCGCCGCCGTGGAGCGGTTCGGCGGCGTCGACGTGCTCATGTACGGCGCCGCGGACAGCGATCGGATGGCCACCGTGCTCGAGATGGACGAGGCCGCCTGGGAGCGCGTGATCCGCATCAACCTCACCGGCGCGTTCCTGATGGCGAAGGCCGCGCTGCCGGCGATGATCGCGCGCGGCGGCGGCAGCGTGATCCTCATCGCCTCGCAGCTCGGCCGGGTGGCCTCGGCCGGCCGCCCGGCCTACTGTGCGACGAAGGGCGCGTTGATCCAGCTGGCGAAGGTGCTCGCGGTCGATCACGCCGCCCAGGGCATCCGCGCCAACACGATCTCGCCGGGGGCGATCGAGACACGCCGCATGCTCCGGCGCTGGAAGGACATGGACGAGGCGCGCCGGATGATGGGACCGAAGCACCTGCTGGGACGGCTCGGCCTGCCCGAGGAGATCGCTCGCGCGGCGGTCTTCCTCGCGAGCGATGCCTCCTCGTTCATGACCGGCAGCGACCTGCTGGTCGACGGCGGTTACACCGCGATCTGACCGGCTACGCCGCGCCCCGCGACTGGGCGCGCGGCTTGCTCGGCTCCGCGGTCGGCGCGGACACCTTCTTCAGCGTCTCGTCGGTCTCGGTCGGCTTGACGTCGCCGCGCTCGGCCACGTCGGCGAGCGCCACGATGCCCTGCAGGCGGCCCTGGTCGTCGACCACCGGGACGCGGCGGATCTGGTTCTCCTTCATGAGCTCGGTCGCCTTCTGCACGGCGTCGTTGGCCCCGCAGCTCACGACCTTGCGGGTCATGCACTGCTCGACGAACGTCGTCGTCGGGTCGCGGCCCTCGGCGACGACGTTCATGCAGAGATCGCGATCGGTCACGATGCCGACGAGCTTCTGGCTGTCCGCGCTCTCGACGACGGGGACGACGCCGGCGTCGGCCTCGCGCATGATGGCGGCTGCACGCTGAGCGCTGTCGGACGGCAGGCAGGACATCGGAGCCTTCGTCATGACATGCCTGACTCGCATGATCGTCCCTCCTCTCAGGTTCAGGGCTCAGAAGGGCAGCAACGCGCATGCCAGGCAGCAGCACACCAGGGAAAAATCGACAATCGAGCGGCCGCTCCCGTTGACGGGAAGCGGCCGCTCGGAGCGAGCGAGGCGGGCTACTTCTTCGCGAGCTGCTTCCTGGCCGCCGCGACGACGGCGTCGACCGTGAAGCCGAACTTCTTCTGCAGCTCTTTCAGCGGCGCCGAGGCCCCGAAGGTCTTCATGCCGATCGCCTCGCCGGTGTTGCCGACGAAGCGGTGCCAGCCGAACGTGGAAGCCTGCTCGATCGAAACGCGCGCGGTCACCGACGGCGGCAGCACGCTGTCGCGATAGTCCTGGCTCTGGTGATCGAAGAGCTCCCACGAGGGCATGCTGACCGCGCGCGCCTTCACGCCGTCCTTGGCGAGCTGCTCCCAGGCCGCCATGACGAGCCCGAGCTCACTGCCCGTCGCCATCAGGATCACCTCGGGCTTGCCGCCCGGGGCGTCGGCCACGACGTAGGCGCCCTTGGCCAGGCCCGCCGCCGGCGCGAACTTCGTACGATCGATCGTCGGCATCGCCTGGCGCGAGAGGATCAGCGCCACCGGCTCGTGCTTGAGCTGCATGATGAGCTTCCACGCTTCCACGACCTCGTTGGCATCGCCCGGCCGCAGCGTGATGAGCCCGGGGATGGCGCGCAGCGAGGCCAGCTGCTCGATGGGCTGGTGGGTGGGGCCGTCCTCGCCGACGCCGATCGAGTCGTGCGTGAAGATGAAGATCGTGGGGATCTCCATGATGGCGGCCAGCCGGATCGGCGCCCGCATGTAGTCGCTGAAGATCATGAAGCCCGAGCCGTAGGGGCGGATCTTCGAGAGTGCCAGGCCGTTGAGCACCGCGCCCATCGCGTGCTCGCGGATGCCGAAGTGGAAGTTGCGCCCGCCGAAGTCCTTGGCCGTGAAGTCGCCGGCGCCCTCGAAGGTCAGGCGCGTCTTGGTCGACGGCGCCAGGTCGGCCGAGCCGCCGAGCAGCCACGGCACGTTCTGGGCCAGCGTGTTGAGCGCCTTGCCGGAGACGTCGCGGCCGGCCGCCCCCTTCGGATCGGCCGGGTACGGCGCGAGGTTCTTGTCCCAGCCCTGCGGCAGCTCGCGGCGCTGCATCTTGATCAGCTGATCGGCGAGGTCGCCGTGCTTGCCGCGGTACTGGTCGTAGAGCGCCATCCACTTCGATCTCAGCTCTTTGCCGCGGGCGCCGAGGCCCGCCGAGAAGTGCTTCGGCACCTCGGGCGGCACCAGGAACTTGGCGTCCTCCGGCCAGCCGTAGTTGCGCTTGGTGAGCTTGATCTCCTCCTCGCCGAGCGGCTCGCCGTGGGCGGCGTGCGTGTCCTGCTTGTTCGGCGAGCCCCAGGCGATATGGCTGTCGACGATGATCAGCGTCGGGCGCTCGCGTTCGTTCTTGAACGTCTTGAACGCTCGCTCGAGCATCTCCAGGTCGTTGGCATCGCCCACCCGAGTCACGTTCCAGCCGTACGCGATGAAACGCGTGGCGACGTCCTCGCTGAACGCCCACTCGGTGTGGCCCTCGATCGTGATCTTGTTGTTGTCGTAGACCCAGCACAGGTTGGAGAGCTTCAGGTGGCCGGCCAGCGAGGCGGCCTCGCCCGAGATGCCCTCCATCATGCAGCCGTCGCCGGCCAGCGCGTAGACGTCGTAGTCGAACATGTCGAAGCCGGGCCGGTTGAAGTGCTGGGCCTGCCACTTGGCGGCGATCGCCATGCCCACGCTGGTCGCGACGCCGGCGCCGAGCGGACCGGTGGTGGTCTCGATGCCCGACGTCCACCGGTACTCCGGGTGGCCGGCACACTTGCTGTCGAGCTGGCGGAAGCGCTTGATGTCGTCCAGCTTGACCGACAGCTCGCCCAGCCGTTCGTACTCCGGGTTCACGGCCTTGACGGAGGCCAGGTGCAGGAGCGAGTAGAGCAGCATCGACGCGTGCCCGCACGACAGCACGAAGCGGTCGCGGTTCGGCCAGATCGGATCGTCGGGATCGAAGCGCAGGAACCGCTGCCAGAGGCAGTACGCCACCGGCGCCAGCGCCATCGGCGTGCCCGGGTGACCGGAGTTGGCCGCCTGCACGGCGTCCATCGAGAGCGTCCGGATCGTGTTGACGGCCAGCAGATCGAGTTGCGCCGGACCGGTGCTCACACTGCTCATAAGACTTCCCCTCCCAGGGCGCCGAGAATGACGTGCCGGCGGGGGGCTTGTCAATGGTCAGGCCCCGTCGGTGCGCGTGGCTCCGACCCGCCGGAGGTCGAGCGCGGCCTGTGCGCCCTCGAGGGCCGGTGGCACGACGGTTGCGCTCGGTCACGCCCATGGGCGCCGCTCCGCGACTCCTGGCGCCGGCTGGCCTCGCGATCCACGCGCACGCGGGCTGGCTCGCCGTCTGGGCCATCCTCACGCTGATCCTGGGCTCCGGCGGCCTGCCGGCCACCCTCCTGCTCTTCGTCGCGGCGGTGGTTCATGCCCTGGCCCAGGGGCTCGCGGCCTGGGGCGCTGGCCTTCGCATTCGTCGCATCACGTTGCACGTCTTCGGCGGCGTGCCCGACCTCGAGGGCGGGCCGGCCAGCCCCCGCGCTGCCGCGCTGGTCGCGCTGGCGGGGCCCGCGGCGAGCCTGGTGGTGGCCGCCGGCGCCGCCGGCCTCGCGAGCGTGCTCCGTCCCGCCGGCCTGGGCCTCCTCTATATGGCGACCGCCGGCGCCGCCGTCGGGCTCGTCAACCTGCTGCCCGGCGATCCGGTGGACGGCGGCCGCTTGCTGCGGGCGCTCACCTGGTGGCGCACGGGCCGGCCGTCTTCTCGCGCCGCCAGCACCGGCGGGGCCGTCGTCCGGTTCGCGCTGGTCATCGCCGGCGGCGCCGCTCTGCTCCGCGGCGCCGCCCCCATCGGCGCCGGGCTGATCCTGCTCGCGCTGTTCCTGCGTGATGCCGCCGCGGCGTCCTCCGCCGAGATCGCTCTGCGAGAGGCGCTGACGCCGGTGAAGGTGCGCGAGGCGATGACGCGCTCAGTGGTTGCGGTGCCGCCGGAGGCGACGATCGCCCAGCTCGTGGAAACCTTCTGGGCGTATCACTTCACGAGCTTTCCGGTGATGAGCGAGGGCGCCGTCGTCGGCCTCGTCGACGTGCGCGACGTGGCAGCCGTGGGTCGCGAGCACTGGCCACGCACGCGCGTGCGCACGCTCATGCGGCCGCTCGGCGTCGATCTCGTGGTCGCTCCCGACGACACGCTGCTGGCGGCGCTGGCCAAGGCCTCGCGCAACGGCATCGGCCGGCTGATCGTGCTCGACGACCGCACGCTGGCCGGCTATCTCACCTCGCACGACATCACCGACGTATTGACTGACAAGATGGGGGGCCCCGAAATGGCCCCCCAGACCCCCCCACGCTCGGGCCGCCCCGGCGCAGCCGTGGCGTCCCTCGGCCGGCCGCGGCGCTGATCACGCGAATCTCTCCGGTGGTGGCAAGGCGTCGGTGACTTCGACCTTGATGTTGCCGTGCTGCACGCGACTCTCGACGTCGGCCGCCCCGCTCTCGTCCCGCCGGCGGAAATGCAGGTCGATGCGCGCCTCGCCGACCGCGACGCTGGCGAGGCGCAGGTCGGGCGCGCTGGTGGGCAGGCGCGGACGGATCACGTGCAGCACGCCGGCCGGCGCGTCGGCGCGCAGGCCGAGCAGCGTCCACAGCGCGTGCGGCAGCGCGCCGGCCGCCCACGCCTGCGGGCTGCACGCCACCGGATAGCGGACGGGCTCGTTCTCGGCGTCGCTCCGCGGATAGCCGCAGAAGAGCTCGGGCAACCGGAGCTCGCGAAACCGCGTGGCGGCGTCGAACACGCCATCGAAGACTCGCAGCGCCGCCTCGTCGTGCCCGTAGCGCAGCAGACCGTCGACGATGAGGCTGTTGTCGTGCGGCCACACGCTGCCGCGATGGTAGCTCATGGGATTGTAGGCGGCGGCCTCGCACGACAGCGTGCGAACGCCCCAGCCGGAGAACATGTCGGGGGCGAGCAGGCGCTGGGCGACGCGGGCCGCGCGCGCCGGGCTCGCGATCCCGCCCCAGAGCACCTGGCCCGTGTTCGACGCGACGACCGCCGCCGGCCGGCCGCCCGACTGGCGCGCCAGGATGTAGCAGCCGAGCGCGTCGTCCCAGAAGTCGCGCTCGAAGCGCACGCGCATGGCCTCGGCCAGGCCCTCCAGCCGCTCGGCCTCCGCCGGCTCGTCGAGCGTGCGCAGCAACCCGGCCGTCTGCCGCCACGCGCGGAACGCGTACGCCTGCACCTCGCAGAGCGCGATCGGCGGCTCCGGCAGCGAGCCGTCGCCGTTGACGATGGCGTTACCGGAATCCTTCCAGCCTTGATTGATGAGGCCGTTCGGATAGCGCCCGCGATAGTCGAGAAAGCCGTCCCCGTCCGAGTCGGCCGCGTGCTCCATCCAGCCGAGCGCGGCGTCGATGTTCGGGCGTAGCTCGCGCGCCAGCTCGAGGTCGCCCGACCAGCGCACGTACTCCGCCAGCAGGATCAGGAAGAGCATGGTCGCGTCGACGCTGCCGTAGTACGCCGGCGATTGCGGGATCGCCCCCAGGCGCGCCAGCTCGCCGAGCCGATACTCGTGCAGGATCTTCCCGGGCTCGGCATCGCGGTAGGCGTCGGTCGTCCGCGCCTGGTAGCGCGCCAGCAACCGGAGCGTCTGCCGGGCCACCGCCGAGCCGTAGGCCAGCGTCTGAACCGCCACGATGGCGGCGTCGCGGCCGAACAGCGTGACGAACCACGGCACGCCGGCCGCGAAGTAGTCGTAGCCGTCCAGGCGCGAGCGCAGCAGGTGCAGGTCGAGCCGCGCCCGATGGAAGACGCGCTCGAACAGCGGATTCGACGAGCTGATCTCGGCGGTGTGCGCCACCCACAGCGCCTCCGCGCGCGCCGGCCAGCGGTTGAGCGCGTTCGTCGGGGTGCACGGACTCGCCGAGCGCCGGTCGTGCTCGCCGCGGCGCGACTCGCAGGGGGTGATGACGATGTTGAGGTCCTGCTCGGCCTCGGGGCCCAGGGTCACGTCGAAGGTGGCGTGCTCGGCCGACAGGCGCGTCGGCGCCGGCGCGAAGGCCAGGCGCGTGCTGCGGAAGATCCCGTCGCGCCCCTGGTAGCCGAGCACCACGCCGTCGGGCTCGTGCACCACCGGCGCCCGGCGGGTGCCGCGCGGTCCCTGCACGAAGCCCTTCAGCACGAACAGATCCTCGAAGCGCGCGCGGAACGCGAGCTGCACGTGCAGCCGGATCGGCACCCGGCCGTAGTTGTGGATGGTCATGCGCTCGTGGACGGCGTCGCCACGGATGACCCGCTCGCGGAGGATGCCGACGGTGTTCTTGTCGACGACCAGACGGCGGTGCTCGCGCAGCACCGGCGTCGTCAGGTGATGGTGCGTGCGGAAGGCCCGCTCGGCGGTGCCGGCCAGCGCGGTCGGCGGCGCCCCGTTGATCCGCAGCGTGTAGCCGTCGAGGAACCGGCAGTCGTGGAAGTACAGACCGTAGCCGTGCGGGCCCTCGAACGGCACGTCCCCGCTCTCGGTGACCACGAGGAACACGCTGCCGGCCTTGAGCACGACGGCATCGCTGGTCTTGCGGACCTTGGCCGGATCCGAATGGGTGAGGATCCGCTCCTTGCTGCGATGCTCCGCCGCGTCGAGACGCCGTCTCCGCACAGTCCTCGGCGCCGTCTTCACTCTCCTGCACGTGTGCAAGGCAGGTGCCGGCAACTCCAATCCGGCGGCACGACGGGTGCAACGGCGTGCAGCATGGCGGCGCGCCCCTCGCCCTGGAACCTCGGCGGCCTCACGGTGCGTGAGCTCGCGCGGCGGGTCTTGAGCGAGATCTCCGCCGACGAGGTGACGGATCGGGCGGCCGCGCTCGCCTACTATTTCGTGTTCGCGCTCTTCCCGACGCTCCTGTTCCTGACCGCCCTGCTCGGCATGTTCCCGCTGCCGGGACTCATGGACCGGCTCTTCCAGTACATCGACAGCGCGCTGCCGCCCGACGCGGCCTCGGTCACGCGCAAGACGCTGGACGAGATCCAGCGCTATGCGCACGGCGGCCTGCTGTCGGCCGGCGCCCTCGGCGCGCTGTGGGCCAGCTCGAACGGGATGGCCTCGATGATCGCCGCGCTCGACGTGGCCTACGATGTCCAGGACACGCGGCCGTGGTGGAAGCGCCGCCTGATCGCGCTGGCGCTGACCGTGGGCTTCGCGTTCTTCATCCTGGCCGGCCTGGTGCTGCTCGTCTTCGGCGCGCAGATCGGCGCGGTGGTGGCCGACCGCCTGGGCCTGGGCTCGGCGTTCACGGCCGTGTGGAACGCCGTCAGCATCGCGCTCGTGGCCGGCTGCGTCGGCTTCGGGCTGGCGCTGATCTACTACCTGGCGCCCGACGCCAAGCAGCAGTGGCGCTGGGTCACACCGGGCTCGGCGGTGGCGCTCGTGCTGTGGCTGGGCCTGTCGTTCGGGCTTCGGATCTACGTGACGCACTTCGCGAACTACAGCGCGACCTACGGCTCGATCGGCGGCGTGATCCTCCTCATCCTGTGGCTGTACCTGACCGGCGTCGTGCTGCTCGTCGGCGCCGAGATCAACGCCGAGATCGAGCACGCCGCCGCCGAGCACGGCGCCGCCACGGCAAAGGCCCCTGGCGAGAAGGAAGCGCCGGCGGACAGGGCAGGAACGGGGACGGACGAGCGCCGGGTGGCGTAGCTACGCGCTGCGATGCAGGCCGTCGCCGTTGAGCGAGCGGCGACCGGCCAGCAGACCTTCGAGCGCGCGCAGGAGGACCCAGGGCTCGAGCGGCTTGCGCAGCGTCAGCTGGGCGCCGGCCGCCCGCGCCTCGGCGAGCGCGTCGTGCCAGGCATCGGCGTCGCCCGACATGGCGACGATGGTCACTGTCGGAAACTCCGCGCGCAGCTCCCGCACGGTCGTCACCCCGTCCTTGCGCGGCATGACCATGTCGAGCAGGACGACGTCGGCCGGCCGTGCGCGATAGGCGCCGAGCGCCTCCTCGCCGTCGGCGGCGAGCGTGACCTCGTAGCCCTCCGTCTTGAGGATCAGGAACAGGAGCTCGCGCGTGTCCTGGTGGTCGTCGGCGACGAGGATGTGAGCACGACCCGTGGGTTCCGGCCGACCGTTCCGCGGCGAACGGGCCGGGAAGGCGGTCGGGCGCTGTCGGGCAGGATGCAGACGCCCCATCAGTGCCGAGAAGTCACGCAAGCGCAGTGCCACGGCTAACCCGCTGGAAAGGCGACGGCTCCCCCGGCGCTCGGGGGCAAAACTTTTCCTAGAGACGGCAAACGCCGGTGCAGCGGCCCGGAGGGGCTGGCATCCATGTTGCTGCATTTTTCATCGGGAGCCTCTACGATGCCTCGCGCGATCTGGAAGGGCGCCATCAGCTTCGGCCTCGTGACGGTGCCGGTCGGCCTGTTCGCGGCCACCGAGCGCGCGGCGGAGATCCGCTTCCGGCTGCTCCACGCCAAGGACACGAGTCCGATCGACTACAAGCGCGTCTGCGAGGCCGAGGGCGTCGAGGTGCCGTGGTCGGACATCGTGCGCGGCTACGAGTACGAGAAGGGCCGGTACGTCGTGCTGACCGACAAGGAGCTGGCCCGCGCGCACCCCGAAGCGACGCAGACGTTGACGATCCGCGACTTCGTCCCGGCCCGCGCGATCGAGGATCTCTACTTCGATCAGCCGTATTACCTGGCCCCGACCGGCAAGGCCGCCGGCAAGGCGTACGCGTTGCTGCGCGACGCGCTGGCCCGCGCCGGCCGCGTCGGCGTCGGCACGATCGTCCTGCGCCAGCGCGAGCGCCTCGCCGCGCTCGAGCCGGTCGGGCCGGCGCTGCTGCTCACGACGCTGCGCTTCGCCTACGAGGTGCGCTCGCCCGACTCGCTCGAGCTGCCGCCGGCCGGCCGGGGCTGGGACAAGCGCGAGATGAACCTCGCGCTGCAGCTCATCGACACGCTGGCCGCCGACTGGGACCCCACGCGCTATCACGACACCTACCGCGAGCTGGTGCTGAAGGCGATCGAGCAGAAGGTCAAGGGCGAGGAGATCTCGGCCCCGGCGCCGAAGAAGCCGGCGCGCGTCGTCGACCTCGCCAAGGCCCTCGAGCAGAGCCTGAAGACGCCGCGGCGCGAGCTGGCCCGGGCGCCCGCCCGTCGCCACGCCGGTCGCCGTGGGCGGCGCGCCAGGAAGCGCGCGGCATGAGCGCGACGACGACCGAGCCCGCCGACGTCACCCCGCCGTCGACGCCGCCATCGCCTGCCGCCGACGACGACGCGCGCGCCAGCATCGCGCCGCGCTCCGACGACGGGGCCACCGAGGAGCGCCGCCGCGACAGCTACCGCCTCTGACGTCACCGACCCTCGACTGCGGTATCGTAGTCGAGCGTCGCGCGGACGCGGGAGGACAGCGTGGCAGATCCGCAGGCTCCGGTTCGGCACGAGACCTACACGCACGGTCATGCGCCGGCCGTCGTGCGCCAGCACGCGCAGCGCACCGCCGAGGAGGCCGCCGCGTTCCTGCTGCCGGAGCTGCGGCCGGGCATGCGGCTGCTGGACGTCGGCTGCGGGCCCGGCAGCATCACCCGCGGTCTCGCCGAGCGCGTGGCGCCCGGCGAGGTGATCGGCCTCGACCTCTCGCGCGAGACCCTGGAGGAAGCGCGGCGCGACGCCGCCGCCCGTGGCCTCGGCAACCTGCGCTATCAGGAAGCCAGCGTCTACACGCTGCCGTTCGCCGACGCCTCGTTCGACGTCGCCTACGCGCACCAGGTCTTCCAGCACCTGCGCGAGCGCGAGGCGGCCCTGCGCGAGATGCTGCGCGTCGTGCGTCCCGACGGGCTCGTCGGCGTGCGCGACGTCGACTGGGGCACGGTCGCCTACTGGCCGCGCGACCCGTGGCTCGACCGCTTCGTGGAGACGCACCTGAAGACGTGGTATCAGAACGGCGGCGAGCCGCTCATGGGCCGGCGCCTGCGTGCGCTCTTCCACGGCGCCGGCGTCACCGACCTGCGGGTCACGGCCGCGGTGTGGTGTTACACGACGCCCGAGGACACGGTGGCCTGGGGCGACGCCTACGCCGACCGGCTCCTCACCTCGCCCATGGGCGGCCGCGCCGTCGAGTACGGCTTCGCCTCCCGCGCCGACCTGGAAGCGATGGCTGCGGCGTTCCGCGCGTGGGCGCGGCATCCCGACGCGCTGTGGTCGTTCATCCACGTCGCCGCGCTGGGGCGGAAGCGGTAGCCGACGTCACGCCGTGCGGGCCGGCAGATATTGCTCGTACCACGCGACGGTCGCCTGCATGACCTCGCTGAACGCCGGCTCCAGGTAGACCTCGTAGTGTCCGTAGCCGCGCAGCACGACGAGCTTCTTCGGCTCGCCGGCCCTCGCGTGAAGGTGGATCGACTCCTCTGGCGGGACGAGCCGGTCGTTGTCGGTGGTGATGAACAGGACCGGTCGGGGCGCGATCCGGTCGACCACCCACTCCGGCGCGAACTCCATGGTCTCGGCGACGTATTCGAGCGGAATCGTATTGACCGCCGCCGGATTGTTGCGGCGCGCGGCGCTCGCCAGCTCCGCGGACTGACGGTCGGGCAGCAGGATCTCCTCACGCTTGACGAACTCCGACTTGCCCTCGAGGACGTGCTTCACGCGGTCCCGGCCGGCGCGCGCGAGAAGATCGTGGAACTCGTCCGGCCGGCGGACGCTGCGCATCCAGCGCGCGCCGTTGCCGATGCCGACCACGCTGACGACGCACTTCACGCGCTGATCGACGGCGCCCGTCCACACGACCGTCGCGCCGCCGTAGCTCGTGCCGTAGATGCCGAGCCGGTCGGCGTCGACCTCCGGTAGCGTTCCGAGAAAGGTCAGGGCCGCCTGCACGTCGGCCACGCGGCTGTAGGGCGCCAGCCGGCTGCGCGGCCCTTCGCTGTCGCCCCAGCCCTTGTAGTCGAACGTCAGCACGACGTAGCCGGCCGTGTTGAGGACCCGCGCGTTGTCGGGCAGGTACATGTCCTTCACGCCCGTATAGCCATGACAGAGGACGATGCCGGCACGCTTGTCGGACGCCTTCATGTCGTCCGGGTAATAGATGTCGCCGACGAGCCGCACCCCTTCGCTGTAGAAGCTGACCGCCTTCTTCACGACGTCCTCCCTTCATCCACCGAGCAGGCTGATGCCAGCCCGCCGAGACTGTAGCGCCGCGTCGGGCGCTTCGCCAGACTCCCATATCGCTGGCATCGCGATTGCTCGCCTCCCTCAGGGGCTTGGTGGGCCCAGCTCATTGATGTTCACGCCGTACAGAAAGGTGGAGGTTGGTCCATGAACCGTGCAATCGTTTGTCTTCTTGCCGCCGGATTGCTGCTGACCGCCGGGACGCCGGCGTGGGCGCGCGATGCGAAAGGCAAGATCAAGAGCTACGACGAAACGACGCAGGTCGTCGAGTTCGAAGACGGCACGCAGTACGTCATCACCGACAAGGTCAAGACGACCGAGAAGATCAAGGTCGGCAAGCAGGTGAAGGTGACGTACGACGAGCAGGACGGCAAGAACATGGTCACCGCCCTCGAGGAAGAGGCGCCCTAGCACGCTCCGGGGCGCTCCGAGGCGCGAGTCCTCGGAGCGCCTCTCCACCAGGAGATCGCTACGCAGGCCCGGTCCCACGAACCATGAGGACCTTCTTGACGTCGGCCCGCGGCAGCATGCCCTTCGCCAGCCTCGAGCGGACCCTCACGGCAGCGTCGGGATGCTCGGGCACGCCGAGCCTCCTCCGCGAATCGCGCCGTCAGGGCGCGACGTCGCGCTGGTAGCAGCTCTCGTGGACGGTCAGCTCGTGAAACCTTCGGATCTTGACGTGCGGGCCGATCGAGTTACCGCAGAAGTAGCAGCGGACGATCTCCCTCTCGGCCGGCTGTTCGACCTTCGGGGTTCGGCGTGGTCTCGGCGACCGACGGCGAGCTCGACTCATACCGGGTGAGTGTGGGGAGGCGGCCTCGGGGCCGTCAATGCGTACATCTACGAGAGGGCCCGGCTCGAGGCGCAGATCACGGCGGTGCGCGAGGGCGCTGCGCGGTCTGCTCGGAATCGACGACCGTTGTTGCTTACGT
>VBPC01000149.1 GCA_005887895.1 Candidatus Rokuibacteriota bacterium | reverse complement strand
GACGGCTACGCGCCGGTCGACGAGATGTCGCCGGCGCTCTGGTCGAAGGTCATCGCCATCAATCTCGGCGGGACCTTCTTCGGCTGCAAGCGCGCGCTGGCCGAGATGCGGCCGGCCGGCCGCGGCCGCGTCATCAACCTGGCCTCGGTGGCCGGCCTCATCGGCGACGGCGGCGGCCCGGCCTACGTGGCGTCCAAGCACGGCGTGGTTGGCCTCACGCGCCAGCTCGCCGTGGGCGCTGCCCCGCACGGCGTCACCGTCAACGCCATCTGCCCGGGCCCGATCCAGACGGGGCTGCGGGCGAACTCGACGACGATCCTCGGCGCCGACGCGCCGGTGATGCGCGGCGTCGGCAGCGACGAGGCCGCCATCAAGGCGGTGACGCCGGCCGGCCGCCGCGGTACCGTGGAGGAGATCGCGGCGACGGCGCGGTTCCTCGCCAGCGACGAGGCGGGCTACATCACCGGACACACGCTCGTGATCGACGGAGGTTGGACAGCGCGATGATCAAGCGATTCCACGCCCTGTACGTCGGCCAGATCGAGCTGGAGAACATCGGCCTCGGCGGCACACCGGCTAACGAGCGCCGGTACGACAAGGACCGGCTCGCCGAGCCGTTCTGGTCGGCGCGCGACGTCGCCCAGCTGATGGACGACCTCGGCTACTACGCGCTGTGGACTGCCGAGCACCACTTCCAGCGCGAGGGCTACGAGTGCTTTCCGAACCTGATCCAGCTCTCGCTGTGGCTGGCCACCCAGACGCGGCGGCTCAAGCTCGGCTGCGCGTTCAACGTCCTGCCCATGTGGCATCCGATCCGCCTGGCCGAGGACTACGCGATGGCCGACATCGTCACCGACGGCCGGGTGATCATGGGCGTCGGCCGCGGGTACCACTCGCGCGAGGTGGAGACCTTCGGCGCGCCCGTCATCGACCAGGCGGCGAACCGCGAGCTGTTCGAGGAGCAGGTCGACCTGCTGCTCAAGTGCTTCGACGAGGACGCCTTCGGTCATCACGGCAAGGCCTACGACTGCCCGCCGCCGGTCGAGTATCGCGGCTACCAGCTGAGCGAGATCACCTGCGTGCCGCGGCCCAAGCACCTGCCGGTCGAGATCTGGATGCCGATCGCCAGCAGCAAGTCGATCGACTACATGGCCAGCAAGAACTTCAAGGCCATGGTGACGCTGAACGGCGACAAGATCCTCGACGACGTCGTCAAGGCCTATCGCGACGCCTGCGCCAAGCACGGACGCCGCAAGCAGCTCGGCGAGGACATGATCTGGGGCGCCGGGCTCTACATCGCCGACACGCCGGAAGAAGCCAAGCGCCGCATCGAGCCCTCGCACGACGAGCGCTACAAGTGGTTCGCGCCCTTCGGCTTCGTGCGCTACGCCGACGAGCAGGGCCGCACGTGGGGCACGCCCGGCGCGCCCGCGCGCATCCCCACGCTGGCCGACGGCATCCAGCAGAAGGCGTGGTTCTGCGGCCCGCCGTCGCACGTGATCGACGGCATCAAGTCCATCGAGGCCAGGTATCCGGGGCTCGAGGACTTCATGATCCACTGGGCCGAGGGGCTCTCGCCGAAGGAGTTCAAGGAGCAGCTGCGCTGGTTCGCGCGCGACGTCATGCCGGCCTTCGCCCGCTGAGCGGACCGCCCCGTCATACCGGTAGGGGGTATTTCGCCCTCGGCGGCGAGCCCCCTAGCGGTGGGGTTTTTTGTTTCCTCCCCCTCGTACATATGGTATTGATACCCTCGGCTCGCGGGGCGGGCCGCGGCCGCATCACACCACTGGAGAGGAGGAGACATGGCGAAAGGCAAGAAGGCGTTCGGGGGCTACTCGATCAGCTTCAAGGGCGCGAAGGACACGATGGAGTCCGTGTTCGGCGGCTCGCCGATCGGACCGTCGGACATGACCAAGAAGCTCTGGGCCTACGTGAAGCGGAAGAAGCTCGCCGGCAAGCGATAAGCGCCTCGGAGGGGGGCTCACGCCCCCCTTCCGGCCAATCGTTCAATCCGGGAGCTCGTCGAGGCGCGTGATCACCAGGTCGGGAAACACGCCGAGCTCCTCCGCGGGCGCGCCGGTGCGGTTGCACCAGGCGACCTGATAGCCGAAGGCCTTGGCGCCGGCGACGTCCCAGGCGTTCGAGGAGACGAAGAGCAGCTGGCCCGCCTCGACGCCGAGCGCGCGGGGGCCGAGCGCATAGACGGCCGGGGCGGGCTTGTACGTCTTCACGGTGTCGACCGAGAGGACGTGCTGCAGATGGCGCCCGAGCCCGCTCGACGCGACCGCCGCCGCCAGCATTCGCGGTGAGCCGTTGGAGAGGATGGCGCAGGGGCGGCCCTGGAGCCGCGCCAGCGCCGCCGGGACCTCCGGAAAGCACGCCAGCGAGAGATACGCGTCCATCAGTCGTCGAATGTCGTCCTCGCCTGCCCGCAGCCCCAGCCGGCGCACGCTGTGGCGCAGCGCGGCCTCGGTGACCGCCCAGAAGTCCTCGTAGCGTCCCATCAGGGCGCGCAGCCACGTGTACTCGAGCTGCTTCTGTCGCCAGGTCGCCGACAGCGTCGTGGCATCGGTGGTGATCGCGCGTCCGGCGTCGATGACCGAATGCACGTCGAACAGCGTCCCGTAGGCGTCGAAGACGTAGCCGCGGATCGCCGGCACGGCCGCGGGGCTACTGCAGCGAGGCCGGCGATGCCGAGGCGGCGGCCGAGCGGCGCCCCGGCAAGCGCCGCGTGGGGCGCGGCTTCGGCTCCGGCGGCGAGTCGAGGCCGCTCTCGACGAACCCGTAGCGCAGGAGTCGCTTGGCGTCGAGGAACGACAGCGCGCGCGTGCGCGCGCCCAGGACGATCATGAGGAACTGCTGCCCGTTGCGCCAGGCCGAGACCGCCAGGTTGTAGCCGGCTTCGTTGGTGAAGCCGGTCTTCAGCGCCTGCACGCCGCCCGGGTCGCTGAAGAGCGGGATGTGGCGCGCGTAGACGCGCCCGTTGTAGATGAACGTCTGGCCGCCCAGCAGCGGCCGCGACATCGGGTGATCGGCCAGCAGCCGCGCGGTGAGGTGGGCGAGGTCGAGGGCCGTCGAGTGCTGCGCGGGATCGGGCAGGCCGTGCGGATTCGCGAAATGGGTGCCGGTGAGACCGAGCTCGTGCGCCTTGTCGTTCATCCAGCCCACGAACGTCACCTCGTCGCCGGCCAGGTGCTCGGCGAGGGCGGAGGCGGCGTCGTTGGCGGAGGCGATCGCCACGCCCTCCAGCAGGACCATGAGCGGCACCTGCTCGCCGGCGCGCAGGCCCATGCGATAGCGCGCCGTGCTGGCCGCGTGCACGCTCACGGTCGCCAGCTCGTCGACGTCGGCGCGGTTGGCCTCGATCGCCTCGCAGGCCAGGTAGAGCGTCATCAGCTTCACCAGGCTGGCCGGCGGGCGCTCGGCCTCGGCGTTCTTGGCGTAGAGCGCTCGACCCTCGGGATCGAGCAGGAGCACCGCCTCAGCGCTCAGCGCGGGCGGCCGCGGACGCGGCTGGGCCAGCACGGGGGACGCGCACGCGACGAGGAGCATCAGCGCGAGGAGCAGCGGACGCGTCGCGTACACTGCCGGCCATTCTAGCCAGCCGCCGCAGCGACCGGCAAGGGAAAGCCTCAGCGAACCGCCCGTTTGAGCTCCTCGGACGGCTTGAAGCGTGGGATGCGACCGCCGACGGTGGCCGGCTGGCCGGTGCGCGGATTGCGGATCGTGCGCGGGCGGCGCCGCGCGACCGAGAACGTCCCGAAGCCGACCAGCGTCACCGTGTCGCCGCGCTTGAGCGCCGCCCGCACCGCGCCGAGCATCGCCCGCAGCGCGCGGTCGCTGACCGTCCGCGGCCAGCCGGCGGACTCGGCCATGCGCGCGACGAGCTGGGCCCGCGTCACCTTACATTCCGAAGACGGCGCGCGCCTCGTCCATCACGGCCTCGGTGATCGTCGCGTAGCCCTTGTCCTCGGCGAAGCGCTCGATCGAGCGGCGGGCCATGGGACGGATGAACGAGGGAATCCGATCGAGCCGCGCCTCGGCCTCCGGATCCCACCGAATCCCCGTCGGCGCGACGGTCGCCGGCTCGCCGAGCGCGGCGGCAAAGGGACACCCCGGCCCGGCCGCCTCGCCGGCGCCGCCGTCACCCTCGAAGGCGTCGGGCCGCGCGCCGGCCATCGTCGTCCGGAGGTTCTCGAAGGGCTCCGGCGGCCCCGTGCGGCCGCCGACCTTCACGCCGAGGCTCTTCACCATCTGCGTCTCGAACGGATTCGTCAGCATCGCGACACGAAAGCCGCACTCGGGGCAACGGAACGTCACGGTCAGCGAGCCCTCGTCCGGCCCCTCGGTCGAGTGCAGCTTCATCGGCTGGTCGCAGTCGAGGCAGAGGAACTTCATGACCGCCGCATTCTAGCACCGCCCCGCACGGCGCCGGGCCGCAGGCGTGGCCAGGCCGCCAGCGCCGCCGGCGTCTGCAGCGCCAGCACCGCCACCACCGCGAAGGCGAGCGTCGGCCACGCCCCGCTCAGCGCGCCACGGATCGCCATCCCGACCACCTCCGTAATGAGATCGCCCGTACCGAGCGGCCCGCCCAGGTTTTGGAACCAGATTCTGGAACCAAACGGTCACTACATGACGAGCGTGTCGCGCAAGTGGTAGACTTCACTTCCGCAAGCCGGGGTAGCTCAGAGGCAGAGCAACTGATTCGTAATCAGTAGGTCGCGGGTTCAACTCCCGCCCCCGGCTCCAACTTCGAGCCGGGATCTTCAGCAGTCACGCGGGACGAACGTCCGACGCTAACCTTACGAGCAGGCCACTCGCGGTGGGAAAATGTTTTCCCGTATAGGCGCCGGTGATCGACTCAGGCAGGATACGTAGATGTACGTATGGGCGCGTCCCCTCGGTCAACGTCCACGCAACCGTCGGACCGGCACTTTCCGGCGTCATCACCGCCGCTGCCACACCGCCGACAGCAGCTCGGCCCGAGGAACAATGTTGTCCTGATCGCTGAAGACGTGGAGGACATCCGCGACCTTTATGTCGAGTTCCTTCAGTTCAGGGGCTTCCGCACGGCCGTCGCGCGTGATGGCGAGGAGGCTGTTGCGCTCGCCGTCTCGCTGCGGCCGCACGTCATCATCATGGATCTCAAGATGCCTCGACTCAACGGGGTCGGCGCCACGCGGCGCTTGAAGCAGGACCGTCGCACGCGCGGGATTCCGATCATCCTCCTGACGGGCTACGTGGCCACCGATCAAGGTGCGCTGGACGCCGGTGCTGCCGTCTTTCTGACAAAGCCCTGCCTGCCCGAAGAGCTCGAGTCGAACGTGCGGCGGCTGCTCCTCGAGCCGGACGTCCGTTCGCGTGCCGCGGCGCCCCGCCGGCAGTAGGTCACGGGGTCAACTCCCGCCTCCGGCGCCAGTTTTCGGGACCCGGCGCCCGACGGCACGCGACTTGTACTACACCCACGCCCTCGGGACGGCTCGACGCAGGAGGGGTTGCAGTGGAAGGCGAGTGTTGGCTCTGCGACGGCACGATCAGAGAGCGTGAAGGGGCGGACGTTCCCAGCCTCGGCATCGCCGTCCACCGGCGTTGCCTGGAGGCCGATCTCAGCAGCGGCTCGGTCGACTGGCAGGAACCGGCGGGGGCCGAGCCGCTCGACTGAGGCCCTTTACAATCGCCGGGGCTAGGACGCCGACTCGTCCTTGGCGCCGGCGTCGTCCGGGAACGACACCTCCGGGTTGGCGACGGGGCCGTTGTCCCCGAGGCGCTGCCCGCCGCTCGCCCCCCCGCTCTCCCGCAGGGCGCGCGTCGGGCTCAGCAGATCCTCCTGATCGGGTTTCGGCTCTGGCTTCGCCCGCTCGGGATCCTTCGCATCGTCCGTCATGGCGCGGACCTCCCCGGGGAGGACCGAGCAAGCGGGGCGCCAGCGAGCGACGAAAACGATGACGGGGCCGCCGTGTTGATTGGGTAGGATGAAACCCCAGAGCATGCTGGCGACGACCGACACTCCGATGGCGATCGGCGCGGTGGCGCCACCGGCGCCGTCCTCGAGGCGGCGCGTGACCGCGATCGCTCGCAACACGTTCCGCGAGGCCGTGCGCGACCGCGTCCTCTACAATCTCGTCCTCTTCGTGCTGGTGCTCAGCGTCAGCGCGATCTTCCTGGGTGCCGCCTCGGCGTCGCAGGACGCCAAGATCATCGTCGACCTCGGGCTGAGCGCCATGCTGCTGTTCGGCGCCTTCATCGCGATCTTCGTCGGTGTCGGGCTGGTCTGGAAGGAGATCGAGCGGCGCACGCTCTACGCGATCTTCGCCAAGCCGGTGGGTCGCGGCGAGTTCCTGCTGGGCAAGTATCTCGGGCTGTGCCTCACGCTGGCCGTCAACGTGGCGGTGATGGGCGCCGGCGTCACCGTCGTGCTCCTCTATGTGGTGCGCGGCACCACGCCGCTGGTGGCCGCCCTGTGGCCGACGGTCGCGCTGATCTACCTGGAGCTGACGATCCTCACCGGGGTCGCGCTGCTCTTCTCGTCGTTCTCGTCGCCGGTCTTCTCCGCGTTCGCCTCGCTGGCGGTCTTCGTCATCGGCCACTTCACGGCCGACCTCAAGGGCTTCACCACGCTCTTCGACGCGGCGGCCGCCCGCGGGCTCCTGCTCGGCCTCTACTATGCGTTGCCGAACCTCTCCACGTTCAGCCTGGTCACCCCGGCCGCCCACGGCATCGCCCCGCCGGCCACGTACCTCGCGGGCGCGCTGGCCTACGCCGTGGCCTGGGACGTCGCGCTGCTGGCCGCCGCCGCCCTGCTGTTCGCGCGGCGCGACTTCAAGTGAGGCCGGGATGAGCGCGGCGGCGCTGTCCGCGCGGCGCCGCGACCTGGCGCTGGCCCTGGTGGTCACGCTCGGCTTCGGCGCCGCCGTGACGATGGCCCGCGTCCTCGACGTCGCCCGGCCCACGCTGCGGGCCGTGATCCAGGACGAGGCGCCCTATCTGGCGCCGGAGACGGCGCGCCGCCTGGCGCTCGGGTTCGGTGGCCTCGCCGCCGACTGGTACTGGCTCAACGCGCTGCAGTACGTGGGCCGCAAGATCGAGGAGCAGGCCCGCAGCACCCGTCTGGGCTTCGAGCAGGCCGTGCAGCTCGATCGGATCAAGGCCGTCGATTCCAGGGTGCTCGTCCGGCTCTTCGACATGATCGCCACCCTCGACCCGCGGTTCACCGGGGTCTACGAGTTCGCCGCCGTCGTGCTGCCGGCCGTCGACGTCGAGGCCGCCGTCATGCTGCTCGAGAAGGGCATCCGCGCCAACCCGGAGGAGTGGTACCTGCACCAGCAGCTCGCGTACATCTTCTGGCAGCGCGGCGACAACCTCGCCGCCGCCGACGCCTTCCGGCGCGGCTCCCGGATGACCACGGCGCGGTGGATGGTGTACATGGCCGAGAAGCTGGAGGCCAAGGGCGACGACCCCGACGTGGCCCGCGCCATGTACGCGCGCATGTACGAACAGGCGCAGGACGAGCAGGTCAGGCAATGGGCCCAGCGGCGCCTGATGGAGCTGCGCTCGCTGCAGGAGCGCAGCGCGATCCGCCGCGCGCTGGCGGCCCACGTCGCCGCCCGCGGCCAGTGCCCGCGCGCGTGGACCGAGCTGGCCGCCGCGCTCGCCGCCGGCGGCGTGCCGACGAGCCCGCAGGGGCTGCCCCTCGACCCCACCGGGACGCCCTACCTGCTGGTGCTGACGCCGCTCGGCTGCGACGTCACGCTGCACCCGTTGTCCACGGTGCCGCGCGGATGAGCGTGATCGAGATCACCGGGCTCACCAAGGACTACCCGACGGGATTCCTGCACCTCAAGCGCGTGAGGGCGCTCGACGGCCTCTCGCTCGCCGTGGAGGCCGGAGAGATCTTCGGGTTCCTGGGCGGCAACGGCGCCGGCAAGACCACGGCGATCAAGATCCTGATGCGGCTCATGACCCCGACGAGCGGCCGCGCCCGCATCCTTGGCCACGACGTCGCCGACGTGGCCGTGCACGCGCGCCTCGGCTACTTGCCCGAGCAGCCGTACTTCTACGACTACCTCACCGCCCGCGAGCTGCTCGAGTACTGCGCCGAGCTGTTCGGCTACCGGCCCACGGCCCGCCGGGCCCGCGCCGCCGACCTCCTGCGTCGCGTGCACCTCGACGAGGCGGCCTGGGACCGCCAGCTCCGGAAGTTCTCCAAGGGCATGCTGCAGCGGGTGGGCCTGGCCCAGGCGCTGGTGAACGATCCCGAGGTCGTCCTCCTCGACGAGCCGATGAGCGGGCTCGACCCGATCGGGCGCCGCCAGGTGCGCGACCTCATCGCCGGCCTGCGCGCCGCCGGCGTCACGGTGTTCTTCTCCTCTCACATCATCGCCGACATCGAGGTGCTCTGCGACCGGGTCGCCATCCTGCGCGGCGGACGCCTCGCCCACGTCGGCCGCCTCGACGAGCTGCGCCAGCGGATGGACAGCGCCGGCCGCCTGGAGATCACGGTCATCGGCGCGCCGGTGCCCGCGCTGGCGGACGCGCTCCGGAAGGTCGACGGCGCCCGGGTCGCCGGCACGCCCGCCGGCGCCCGCATCGACGTACCGTCCGAGCGCGACGTCGACGCCGCGCTCGCGCTGGCCCGCGGCTGCGGCGCGCGGCTCGTCGCCGTGCAGCCGATCCGGCAGTCGCTCGAGGATCTCTTCGTCGGCGACGGGCCGCGCGCGCAGCACGCCGACTGACGGCGGGCTTGACGCCCGCGCAGGTGGAGCATAAGGTCGCGCAATGGTCGACGCCACCCGCCGCCGCGTCCTCATCGTCGACGACGAGGCGCTCATCCTGGAGGTGCTGAGCGAGCATTTCAAGACCGACTTCGAGGTCGAGACCGCGGCCAACGGCGCCGACGCTCTCGGCGCGATCCTGCGCCAGCGGCCGGACGTCGTACTGCTGGACATCAACATGCCGCGGATGAACGGCATCGCCGTGCTGAAGGACATCAAGCAGATCGACGACTCGATCGCGGTGATCATGGTCACCGCCAACGAGCAGGTGGCGCTCGCGGCGGAGGCGCTCAAGGCCGGCGCGTTCGGCTACGTCCCCAAGCCGTTCGACTTCCGGTACCTCGATCACATGCTGGCCACCATCTTCGACCGCCCGCGGGGACCGCAGCGCTGACAGCCGCCTCGCTCTCTCGCGCTCTCTATAGTCCGGCGGTCTGACCTGTAAGTTTGCCAACGCCCCTGGTGCATGGCACCTCGCTTGCTGCCTGAGACGGCAGAGGGGGTGTCGTTATGCAACAGGCTGTGCCACAGGCGGCGGCAACCGGCGGGGCGGGATCCACGCTGACGGTGCTGCTGCTGCTCGCGGGTCTGCTCGTGATCGTGGCCATCGGCGTGAAGCTCTACGACCTCAAGCGCAAGCGGGACGCCGAGGCGGTGCATCTGCAGGCGCAGGTTTCCGACGCGTTGCTGCGCGATCAGAGCCTGTTCGGCCTCGCCGTCACGCCGACGGCGACGGTGCCGTGGTGGTCGGGGACGCCGGCGCGCCTCGAGGTCACCGGTCACGTGCCGACGCCAGAGGCGCGCGAGCGGGCGCTCCGCATCATCGAGCAGGAGGCGCGCTCGCTGCGTCCGGACGTCGTGATCGTGGACCGGATGGAGATCGAGCCGGCGGTACGGGCCGCCTGATCTTGCTAGGATAGCGTCCGCGACAGCGCCTCGCTGTCGCGGACGCCATGGACGACGAGCTCAAGCGCTGGTGCGATCGGGCGCGGGCGGGCGCGGTCGCCGGCCGGTACGCCGAGGCCGAGGCCGCGTTCCGCGAGGCCTTGCGCCGTCGCCCGGAGGACGCGGGACTGCGGGTCGAGCTGGCCGGCGTCCTGCGCCGGCTGCGCCGGCCGGCCGAGGCCGAGACGCTGGTGCGCGAGGCGCTGGCGCGGGCGCCGGCCGTCGCCTCGACCCACGCCGATCTGGGCGCCATCCTCTTCGAACAGGCCCGCTTCACCGACGCCGCCGTCGCCTACCGCGAGGCGATCCGTCGCCGCCCCGATTTTGCCAAGGCCCATCTGGCCCTCGGCCTCGCGCTGGAGCGCGCGGGGGATTTCGCCGCCGCCGAGACCGCGCTGCGCGAGGCGCTGCGGCTCAGGCCCGGCGACACGCTCGCCCGCTCGAACCTGACGCTCGTGCTCCGGCGGCTGCGGCGCCCGGCCGAAGCCGAGGCGGTCGCGCGCGAGGCGCTCGCCGCCGGCGCACGTGAGCCGGCGCTGCAGCTCGCGCTGGCCGGCACGCTTCTCGAGCAGCAGCGCCCCGCCGAGGCCGCCGACGCCTTCCGCGCCGTCATCGAAGCCCGTCCGCTCGAGGCGCGCGCGCACCTCGGTCTGGGCCTGGCGCTCGAGCGCCAGGGCCGGGCCGCGCACGCGACGCCGGCGCTGCGGGCGGCGCTGCGGCGCCGCCCCGACGATCCCGCGGTCCGGCAGGCGCTGGCCCTGAATCTCACGCGGCGCCGCCGCTATGCCGAGGCCGCCGAGGCGTTCCGGGAGGCGATCCGGCTGGCTCCTCGTGACGCGCGCGCGCACTATCACCTGGGCGTGGCGCTCGAGCGTCAGGGGCGTTTCGACGACGCCGCGACGGCGTTCGGCGCGGCGCTACGCCTCCGGCCGCGCTTTGCTGCCGCCGGGGCGGCGCTGGCCACGACGTACTGGCGGCAGGGCCGGTGGGCGGCCGCCGCCGCCGCTTTCGCCGAGGCGATCGCGTTGCGGCCGGAAGACGCCGATCTGCACGCCGGGCGCGGCCTCGCGCTCGGCGCGCTGCGGCACTACGCCGATGCGGAGGCCGCTCTCCGCCGCGCCGTCGAGTTGCGACCCGACGACGGCGATCTTCACTACGACCTGGGCGTCGCCCTCGGCCGCCAGGGGCGTCACGCCGAGGCCGAGCGCGCGCTGCGGGAGGCGATCCGGGTGGAGCCCGATCACATCCGCGCGCGTGCCAACGTCGCCCTCGGCCTGGGGCGCCAGGGTCGGCACGCCGAGGCCGAGGCGGCCTATCGCGAGGCGCTCGCGATTCGTCCCGACCATCCGGCCCTGCACCGGGGGCTCGGGGTCGCGCTGTACTGGCAAGGGCGGCATCCGGAGGCGCAGCGGGCCTTCGAGGCGGCCATCCACCTCAAGCCGGACTACGTGCGCGCGCACTGCGACCTGGGCGAGCTCCTGGCCGACAACGGGCGACTGCCAGAAGCCGAGCGCGCCTATCGGGAGGCGCGGCGGCTCAAGCCCGACTCGCTCGCCGCCGCCGCCGGGCTCACGCGCGTGCTCACCGGACGCCGGCGGTGGGCCGACGCCGAAGCCGCCGCGCGCGGGCTCATCGCGCTGAGCTTCGAGACGGCCCAGGCGCACTTCGATCTCTGGCAGGCGCTCGAAGCCCAGGCGAAGTGGCCGGAGCTGGAGCAGGCGGCGCGCGCCTTCCTGGCCGCCCGGCCCGATCACGCCGACGCCAACGCGCGCTTGCGTCGCGCACTCCACGAGCAGCGGCGCGGCGTCAGTGCGCCGCGCGCGGGAGATTGAGGAGGCGGCGAAAGTCCTCGAGCTCGGCCGTTGGCACGTCGGGTCGGCGGCGGACCTTCTCGAACACGCCGGCCGGATCGGTCTCGATCGCCTGGGTCGTCTCGGCGAACAGCTCGGCGAGCTTTCGCGCCTCCTTCTCACCCTTCGCCCTGGCGACCGAGGACGCGAGCCGGCTGGCGACGGACAGGAACCGGCTGTCGAGCTTGACGTATCCGGAGATCGCCGTGTTGATCTGGCTGCGCCCACCGGTCATCGGCTCCGTCCCGTAGTCGATCAGCACCACGGCCTGGCCCTGGATGTCGGGCAGGATCTTGTGCTGGTAGGCGCCACGCGCGTACATGACGCGCAGGCCGGTGCCGGCCCACACCGTCTCGAAGGTCCCCACGGTGCCCCAGCCGTCGTCGATCCCGAGCCCGCCGGGCGTGCGCCAGATCTTGTAGCGCGCCAGCTTCAGCGCGCGGGTCACGTGGGTGGCGAAATCCGGATGATCGAGCAGGAACTCGAAGACTTCGCGCCGAGCGACGAACGGCGCGCCGGCAACCTTCACGGCGAGCGACGGATGCTCGGTCACGGGCTGGATGCGCGCGCGGGCGGCAGGCGGCACCTGCGGGGGCACGTCCGGGATCCCGGCGGCCGTGCCGTCCGGCGCGCCGACGCTCAGCAGCGATACGGCGAGGAGCGCGGAGCGCGCGGAGTGTCGCAACCTCACAACCCGTCCGATTATGCCACAGCCGCGGTGGGCCCTTGACGCGCCCGGGGAGGCGCCGTTACGCTCGGACCACCCTGTGACCCGCTGGCTGGAGGGGTGGCGGCCGGTGTGAACCAATACCTGTACGCGATCGTCGATCGAATGCCGGCCGCCTGGCATCCGCCTGCGACCGGTCTGGGCGACGCCTCGGTCGTGCCGCGCCGCGTGCAGGACGTCGTCGTCCTCGGCAGCCTGCTCGACGTCGTCCCGCCCGCCAATCCCCGCACCCTCGCCATTCACCACGACATCGTCGCGACCGTCATGGACGCGGCGGCCGTCCTGCCGTTCCGGTACGGCACGACGGTGCCGGCCGGCGCCCTGCCGGACTGGCTGCAGGCGCACCGCGCCGCGATGACGACGGCGCTGGGCGCCGTACGCGACTGCATCGAGATGAGCGTCAAGCTCCTGCGGCTCGACTGCGCCGTCGACGCGCCGCCGGCCGGCCGCGATCGCCGGCGCGACGAGCCCGCCCGTGAGGCCGGGCTCGACACCCGTGAGCTGCAGGCGCTGGCCGACGCCCTGATCGAGCGGGCCGCTTTGCCGCGGTGGCGGTACCGCCCGGCCGGGAGCAGCGGCAACGTCGCCGCCTCCATCGCGTTCCTGGTGCCGCGCGCGGAGCTGACGGCCTTCCTCGCGCGCATCGCGCCGGTCGCCTCCCACGCGGCCGGCATCGCGGTCGTGCCGACCGGGCCGTGGCCGCCCTATTCGTTCGTGCCCGACTTCGAGCGCTCGCCGCTGGCGCGGGTGAGCGCGCCGCTGCGCGATGTCGCGGAGGGCCGCCGCGCGGTGTGACAGGGAGCAGTGGCGGCGGCGCACCGGGTCGGGTAGTCTTGGCGCCACCTTTGCGGAGGCCCCGATGACGAGACTGGCGCGCGCGGCCGTCGAGGCGCTCATGGCGGAGCGGCCGGACAGCACGCTGGAAGGCGCACTGGAAGTGTTCGAGGTGTTCGCCAGCGGTTCGCTCACGGACGAGGTCTACATCCTGGACGACGTGGCGGGGAAACGGATCGCGATCGCGCCCACAGCGCTGAAGGAGAAGTACCGGCGGGGGTGAGCCATGGCCATCATCATCATCTCGCATCAGAAGGGGGCCGGTGGACCTGAGATCGGCATGGGGCTGTCCCAGCGCCTCGGGTACCGCTACGTGGACCAGGAGCTGCTCCAGGACGCCGTGCGCCGGTACGGGCTCGACGAGGACAAGCTCTCCCACCTGGACGAGTCCAAGCCCACGTTCTTCGAGCGGTTCGACACCGAGACGCGGCATCACATCACCGTGCTGCAGACGACGCTGCTCGAGCTCGCCGAGCTCGACAACGCCGTCTTCATGCGGGGTGGCGGCCAGTGGCTGCTCCGCGGCGTGCCCCACGTGCTCCGCGTCCGGCTCATCGCGCCGTTCGAGCACCGCGTGAAGCAGTGGATCAAGCGCGTGGCGTCGATGACCGGCGAGACGCCGAATCCGCGCGCGGCCGCCGAGTTCGTGCGCCGCGACGACGCCGAGAAGGCCGGCCGCATGCGCTATCTCTACGAGGTCGATATCGCCGATCCCATGCTCTACGAGCTGATCGTGAACACCGAGATGGTCCGCCACGACGCGGTCGTGCAGATGCTGGAGACGCTGGCCCGCCGGCCGGAGATGGTGACGTCGGACAGCGGCCGCCAGACGATCGGCTCGCGCGCGCTCGCCTCGCGCGTGCAGGTCGCGCTGGCGACGCACCCGGAGACGCGCCGCTATCGCATCACCGTCGAGGCGCAGAACGGTGTCGTCACGCTCGAGGGGACGACCGCGCTGGAGCGCGCCGTCGAGGTCGCGCGCGGCGTCCCCGGCGTCCGGGACGTGCGCACGCAGCAGGTCGAGATTCCGCCGATTCCTCCGTTCGTCGCGTAACCTGCCCGGGCGTCGGGGCGGGTGGGGCGGCGGGGGGCCGGCGACCACGAGCGGCGCGGTGTTGGTCCGTCTTCGTGGGCCATGCGACGCGTTGCGCCTGCCTGCGTTGGGAGTGAAACGGGTCGGCGACCCCCCGCCGCCCCACCCGCCCCGACGCCCTACCGTGGGCGGCGATCGGAGGATATCGACGTCCCCCCTCCCGTGCGCGTGAACGTTCGAGCGGCCGGATCGCTCGCACGCGGGCGTCGGCGGTTGGTGTCGTTGAGGGGCGCGGGATGCTCGCGCGAGCGCTGGCGCGCTCGCTCTCGGGCGGCGGAGGTCGCGCGGGCGGACGCAGGAGGCCGCTCCCGCCGCTGATGTGCCTTTCGGCTAGCGGGGGAGGGGAGTCGCGGGGGTCGGGGTCGTGGCGGGGGCGGAGGAGTCCGGGGATTCGGCGACCTTGAGCGTGACGGTTTTGTGTTGTTTCTTGCGAACGACCTCGATCGGGACGCTGGTGCCGGGCTCGGCGTCCGACGAGAGGCGCTGCAGGTGGTGGTAGTCGTCGACGAAGACGCCGCCGAATTTCACGATGATGTCGTTCGTCTGGAGACCAGCGGCCTCGGCCGGGCTGCCGGGATGGACGCGGGCGACGATCGCGCCGTGGGTGTCCTCGAGACCCAGTGACTGCGCGAGCTCGGGCGTCAGCGGTTGCATCGACACGCCGATCCAGCCGCGCATCACCTTGCCGCGGTCGATCAGCTGCGCCGTCACGCGCTTGACCATGTTGGCCGGGATGGCGAAGCCGATCCCCTGTCCGGTCGCCACGATAGCCGTGTTGATGCCGATGACCTCGCCCCGCAGGTTCACCAGGGGGCCGCCGGAGTTGCCAGGGTTGATCGAGGCGTCCGTCTGGATGAAGTTCTCGTAGGTTGCGATGCCGACGTCCGACCGGCCCGTCGCGCTCACGACGCCCACGGTGACGGTCTGGTCGAGCCCGAACGGATTGCCGATCGCGATCGCCCACTCGCCGACGCGCAGGGCGTCGGAATCGCCGAGCGCCGCCACCCGCACGTCGCCCTCGGGCTGGAACTTCACGATGGCAAGGTCGGTCTTGGCGTCGGTCCCGACGATGCGCCCCTGGAACTCCTGCTTCGAGGGCAGCTTGACGGTGACGGCGTCGGCGCCGCGGATCACGTGGAAGTTCGTCAGCACGTAGCCACGCTTGTCGATGATGACGCCGGAGCCGAGCCCGGGCTGGCGGAACTCCTCGCGCCGTCCGGGGCCGCTGCGCCCGAAGAACTGGTCGAAGAAGTCCTTGAAGAACGGGTCGTCGGTGCCGGGCCCGGGGACGAGAGGGGCGCGGCGCGCCCGGGAGACCTGCACGGTGCCGATGTTCACGACGGCCGGGCGGACGCGGTCGGCCACCGCGACGAAGGCCGCCTGGATCGCCTCGGCCCCGCTCGGAGCCCCACCGGCCGTGGCGGAGCCGCGCCCCCGGGCGGTCTGGGTCCAGCCGTAAACGCCGAAACCCAGCCCGGCCAAGGCGAAAAGGACGCCAGCCGCCAGCACCGCTCGCGCCACCTGGGGGGTCATTCGATGACGACCGTAAGCGAAACTATTGCAAATGTAGGCAAAAATTCGGCCTTTTTCCTTGACCCTCGCTTCGTGAAAAAGGGACAATACGACATTGCGCGAATTCCGTCCAGCGACAACAGTTAAAGGTCGAATTCATCGAGCGTTCAGCCTCGTGCTGATCGTCTGCCTCCTCACGCCTTCGCTGGCCGCCGCCCAGACGTCGCCGACGCCGAATCCGCTGCAACCGGCGACGCCGACGCCGTTGCCCACCCCGCCCGGCGCGCGGCCGGCGGCGCCGCTCGTGCCGTCGGTGACGGTGCCGCTGCTGCGGAACGTGGCTGGTCCAGATTACCGCCTCGGCAACGGCGATGTCCTCGACGTGCAGATCGCGGGCCGCCTCGACGTGACGCGGCTGCAGGCGACCGTCGATCCCGAGGGCTCCGTGAACATCCCGCCGCTCGGCGCGATCGAGGTCGGCGGCCTCACGCTGCTCGAGGCCAACCGCCGCGTCACCGAGCGAGCGCGGGGGCTGCTGCGCTTCGCCGACGTCAGCATCGCCGTCTTCATGCCCCGGCTGTTCGACGTCACCGTGTCCGGCGAGGTCGAGCGCCCTGGCACCGTGCAGGCCCAGGCCACCCAGCGCCTGCACGAGCTGGTCCTCAACGCAGGCGGCATCACGCCGCGGGGCAGCGCCCGCCACGTGCAGGTCACGGCCGGGGGCACCGTGCGCGAGGTGGATCTCCTCCGCTTCGAGCTCATGGGCGACGTGAGCCAGAACCCGTACGTGCAGGACAACATGCGGGTGCACGTGCCGCCGCGCGCGGCGGCCGTCACGCTGGCTGGCGCCGTGCGACGTCCCGGCGAGTACGAGCTGGGCCCGACCGGCGGGCTCCGCGAGGTCCTCGAGCTCACCGGCGGCCTCGCCCCCGGCGGGGCGGGCTCCGACGCGCGCCTGACGCGGATCGGTCCAGACGGCCGCAAGGAGACCGTCTCGGTCGACCTCCGCGTCGCGCTGGCGCCGCCGGCCGACGTGCCGCTGCGCTCGGGCGATACCGTGTTCGTGCCGCCGCTCATTGTGATCCAAGACGTCGTCGAGGTGCGCGGCGCGTTGGTGGGCGTGGCCGACAGCAGTAAGACGACGACGGCCGGCAAGCCAACGATCGTGCAGCGCTTCGAACTGGCCCAGGGCGAGCGCGTCCGCGACGTGGTCGTCAAGGCCGGCGGCACGGCGGCGTACGCCGACCTGCGGCTGGCCTACATCGATCGCGCCGGCCTCAGCGGTCCGCGCCAGCGCGTCCCCGTCGATCTCCAGCGCCTGCTCGTCGAGAAGGACGAGGCCCAGAACGTGCTGCTCCAGAACGGCGACGTGCTGACTCTTCCGGTGGCGGAGGACAAGGTCTACGTCGTCGGCGAGGTGAAGTCCCCGGGCGCGCAGGACTACCGTCCCGAGCTCACGCCGCGCGAGTACCTGGCGCTGGCCGGCGGCCCCGGCAACCGGGCCAAGGTCAAGGACACGACCGTCACCTTCCGGAGCGGCCGCACGTACGCGATGGCCGAGGCGCCCCCGCTGGAGCCGGGGGTGGTCGTGACGGTGCCCGAGGTCGCGGTGAAGTGGTACCAGGACTACCTGCTGATCGCCCAGACGCTGGCCAGCCTGGTCACCGCGTACACGGGCATCTACCTGATCTTCAACGGCCCGCTCGGCACCACCGGCAGCCGCTAGCGATGTACGAAG
>VBPC01000241.1 GCA_005887895.1 Candidatus Rokuibacteriota bacterium | reverse complement strand
AACTGCCGGGCCGCGGCCGGCACGATCGTCGTCGGGCCGCCGATGGCCGATCTGGTCGTCACCGCGCTGAGCGCCCCGCCGGCCACAGCGGCGGCCAGCTCCAGCTTCGCCGTCACCGACACCACGCAGAACGTCGGGGCGACCGGGAGCGCCCCGGCCTCCTCGACCCGCTATTACCTCTCGACCAACACGCTGCGCGACGCCGGCGACATCCTGCTGACGGGGGCCCGCGCCGTGCCCGCGCTGGCGGCCGGCGGCTCGTCGGCCGGCACCGTGACGGTCACGATCCCGGCCAGCGTGCTCGTCGGCCCGTATTTCCTCCTCGCTTGCGCGGATGACACGGCCCAGGTCCCGGAGACCAACGAGACCAACAACTGCAGCGCCTCCGCGACGACGGTCCAGGTGACGCCGGCCACCGCCGACCTCGCGGTCACCGGCCTGGACGATCCGTCGGCCACCGGGCTGGTCGGCGGCACCTTCCGCGCCACCGACATCACCAGGAACGTCGGCGTCGTCACCGCGGGCGCCTCTACGACGCGCTATTACCTCTCGCTCGATACTGTGCGCGACGCGAGCGACATCCTGCTCGGCGGCAGCCGCGCGATCCCGGCGCTCGCTCCCAACGCCTTCTCCACCGACACCGTCACCGTCACGATCCTCACCGGCACGCCGGCCGGGCGGTACTTCCTGCTCGCCTGCGCCGACGACCTCGGCGCCGTCAACGAAAGCAACGAGACCAACAACTGCCGCGCGTCCGTCGGGACCCTCCAGGTGAGCCTGCCCATCGCGGACCTCGCCGTCACCGCGGTGAGCGATCCGCCAGCGGCCGCGGCGCCGGGCGCCTCGTTCGTGCTCACCGACACCACGCAGAACGTCGGGCCGACCGTCGTCGGCGCGACGTCCACTCGCTACGTGCTCTCGGTCGACACGGTGCGCAGCGCCAACGACATCGTCATCGGCGCGCGCGGCATCGGCGCGCTCGGCCCGGGCGTCCCGTCGACCGGCTCGGCGCCGGCGACCATTCCAGCAGGCACGGCGTCCGGCACCTACTTCCTGCTCGCCTGCGCCGACGACACGAACCAGATCATCGAGGCGAGCGAGACGAACAACTGCCTGGCCGCCGCCGGCACGATCACGATCGGGCCTTGATTAGATGGGGGGCCTCGAAGGGCCCCCCAAACCCCCCTTTTGGCGTTCGGGACGCCCCGGCGGAGCCGGGGCGCCCCTCAGCAACCGAGCGACGCACGGGGCCCCCAACCGGCCTTAGTGTTCGGGGCCGGCAAAGCCGGGGCGCCCCTCAACGAACTGACGGCGGCTTGGCGTATCGTTCGGGCCACTCTTTCGGTGGGCGGGGCGACGCGCTATACCGGGCGCGTGAGCGATGCGCGGCGCACGCTGGGGCGAGCTGCGGAAGACGCCGCCGCGCGTTTCCTCGAGCGGGCCGGGCTCGCCGTGACCGATCGCAACGTGCGCTTCCGCGAGGGCGAGATCGACCTCGTCTGCCGCGACGCCGGTGTCGTCGTGTTCGTCGAGGTCAAATGCCGGCGGGCGTCGTGGGGCGACGCTCCCGCCGCGGCAGTCGCCTGGCACAAGCAGCGCCGGCTCACCCGCCTCGCCCAGCATTATCTGAAGTCTCGCCGCCTCGACGGTGTGCGCTGCCGCTTCGACGTCGTGTCGGTGACCCTCGGCGCGCGCGACGTTCTGCAGGTGCGCCATCTGCCCGCAGCGTTCGACGCCGCGGGCGGCTGAGGTCAGGCGGGCGGGCCAGCGACGACGCGCTTGACGGCGGGCGGCGGCGCCCCCATCCTCGTCGGCCATGGCCCGCGCCCTCGACCTCGTCCAGGTGGACGTGTTCACCGATCGCGTCTTCGGCGGTAACCCGCTGGCCGTCTTCCTCGATGGCCGTGGGCTCGACGACGCCGAGATGCAGGCGATCGCGCGCGAGATGAACCTGTCGGAGACGACGTTCGTGTTGCCGACGACGCGGCCCGATTGCGCGGCGCGGGTGCGGATCTTCACGCCCGGCCGCGAGGTGCCATTCGCCGGCCATCCGACGGTGGGGACGACGTGGGTGCTCGCGACGCGCGGTCGGCTCGGCAGCGGACGCACTGCGCTCGAGGAGGGCATCGGGCCGGTCGAGGTGGAACTGGAGGGCGATCGTGCGCGCCCGAGCTTCGTGTGGATGCGCCATCGCGACGCCGAGTTCGGTCCCGAGATCGCCGCGCGGGCGGGCGTGGCGGCAGCGCTCGGCCTGGGTGAGGACGACCTGCGCGTCGGGGCGCCGGTACGCGTCGGATCGACCGGATCGCCCTTCCTGTACGTGCCTCTGCGCGATCGCGACGCCGTCGATCGAGCCGAGCTCGACGTGGCCGCGATGCGCCGGGCGGCCGGCGACCAGTTGCCCGGCGTGTTCGTGTTCGCGGCCGGGAAGTCGGCCGCGTACTCGCGCATGTTCGCGCCCCACACCTCGCGCATTCCCGAGGACCCCGCCACGGGGTCCGCGAGCGGCCCGCTCGGCGCCTATCTCGTCCAGCACGGACTCGTGCCGGCCAGCGGCGCCATCCGCCTCGTCAGCGAGCAGGGCACGAAGATGGGACGCCAGAGCTTTGTCCACATCCGCCTGACCGCCAGCGCGCGCGCCGTGACCGATATCGCCGTCGGCGGCTCCGTCGTCCCCGTCCTCGAGGGCCGCCTCACGGTTCCGTGAAAAGAGGAGCGGCCCGGCTCCGCCGCGCGCCACGGCTGCGCCGGGGCGCGCCGAACGTTGGGGGCTTGGGGGCCATGTCGGGGCCGCACGCGGGTTAGAGGAGCGCCACGGCTGCGCCGGGGCGCGCCGAACGTTGGGGGCTTGGGGGCCATGTCGGGGCCCCCATGTGAGTAAGGTACAATCACGGTCCTCATGACGGTCCTCTGGGACGCGTATCGCAACGCCTTGCCGTCGATCGCCGCCGCCGTCGGGCGCACGCCGCTCGTGAAGCTCAATCGCGTGACGGCCGGCGTCCGTCCCGCCGTGTACCTCAAGGTCGAGTGGTACGGTCCGAGCGGCAGCCTCAAGGATCGCATCTACCTCTGGATGTTCGAGCGGGCGGAGGCGCGCGGCGATCTCAAGCCCGGCATGCGCGTGCTGGAGTGCTCGACCGGCAACGCCGGCATCGCCTGCGCGTTCGTGGCGGCGGTCAAAGGATATCGCTGCACGATCGTCATGCCGGAGGGCATGAGCGAGGAGCGCAAGAAGATCACGCGCGCCTACGGCGCCGATCTCGTGTTCACGCCGGGCGGCGAGAGCGACGTGGATCTCTCGCTGGTACGCCTGCGTCAGATCCGCGCCGGCGATCCGGCCGGCTACTGGGTGCCCGCCCAGTTCGACAACGCCGACAACGTCGAGGCCCACTACCGCACGACGGGCCCGGAGATCTGGGAGCAGGCCGGCGGCGTGGTGGGCGCCTTCGTGGCGGCCCAGGGCAGCGGCGGCACGCTCACCGGCGTCGGGCGCTTCCTGCGCGAGCGCGACAAGCGCGTGCGGCTGTACGCCGTCGAGCCGGAGGAGTGCGCGCTGCTGGCCCGGCGCGAGTGGGGGCCGCACGGCATCGAGGGCATCGGCGACGGCTTCATTCCCGAGAACCTCGATGTCTCGCAGCTCTCCGGCGTCATCACGACGACGACCGACGAGAGCCTGACGATGGCCCGCCGCCTGGCCGCCCAGGAAGGGCTCTTCTGCGGCATCTCCACCGGCTGCAACGTCGCCGCCGCGCTCAAGCTCGCGGCCCGCCATCCCGACCTGGCCTCGATCGTCACGATGGCCAACGACACCGGGCAGCGCTACTTCACGACCCCGCTCTGCGGCGAGGACAAGAAAGTCGACGTGCCGGAGCGCGAGCACCC
>VBPC01000148.1 GCA_005887895.1 Candidatus Rokuibacteriota bacterium | reverse complement strand
AGGCTGACGAAGACGCCCAGCATCCCCGTCTCCAGCAGCAGCATGGTGACGACGAATTCCTTGGTCCGATCCTCGATGGCGTGCCAGGCCGAGGCCAGCGCCAGCGGTGTCAGGAACGTCGTGAGCAGGACGAGCAGGAGGCTGATGCCATCGACGCCGACGTGATAGCCGACGCCGAGCGTTGGCATCCAGCGATGCACCTCCTCGAACTGCGCGTCGGCGCTGTCCTGCCCCTGCGATCCTACGTTGACTTCCGCAAACGCGTGCTGGGGGCCTCCGCTGCGGCGCCGCCAGACTTTACGATTCATGACCTGATCGACCGAGTCGCCGATCCACCATCGTTGCGCGACGTAGCCGCTCTGCAGACGCCGCAGGCCGGCGCCCCAGGCGGTCACGCCGCGACCGACGCCGTTGACGATCCCGTCGATCACGCCGAGGTCGAAGCCCTGCGCCAGCCACACCGACAGCGCGTAGAGCGGCTGGACGATCAGCCGGTCGTAGACGAGATCGACGTACCAGGCGTTGAGGAGCAGCGCGTGCACCCACGTCCGCGGCTGGCCGATCGTCTCGGCCTTCACCGGCGACAGGACGTACATGTAGATGGCGAGGGCGAGGCCGGCCAGGAACACGATCGCCGACAGCGCCATCACGACGAAGGCATGTGGGCCCTCGGGCGCTCCGAAGACCGGCGCCAAGAGCTCGATCAGGTGGGAGCTCTCGAGCGGGGTCCCGAGCACGAAGCCGGCCACGGCCGTGAGCGCCGCGAGGACGATGAGCGGTCCGGTCATCACCCACGGCGACTCGTGGGCGTGGTGCAGCACGTCCTTCGACATGCGCGGGGCGCCGCTGAAGGCCAGGAACAGCAGCCGGAACGTGTAGAAGGACGTCATCAGAGCGCCGACGAGCAGCAGCGCGAAGATCGCCAGGTGCCCGGTGGCCAGCGTGGCGCCGAGGATCTCGTCCTTGGAGAAGAAGCCCGCGAGGAAGGGGGCGCCCGACAGGCCGAGACCGCCGACCCACATGGTGATCGCGGTCACGATCATCTTGGGCTTGAGGCCGCCCATCTTGCGGAGGTCCTGCTCGCCGCCGAGCCCGTGAATGACGCTGCCGGCGCCGAGGAAGAGCAGCGCCTTGAAGAACGCGTGGGTCACCAGGTGGAAGATCCCGGCCACGTAGGCGCCGACGCCCACCGCCGCGAACATGTAGCCGAGCTGGCTGATGGTCGAGTACGCCAGCACGCGCTTGATGTCCGTCTGGACGAGGCCGATGGTGGCGGCGAAGACGGCGGTGATGGCGCCCACCCAGGCCACGACCTCGAGCGCCGAGCCGGAGCGCTCGAACAGCGCGTGGCTGCGAGCGACCATGTAGACGCCGGCCGTCACCATGGTGGCGGCGTGGATCAGCGCCGAGACGGGCGTGGGCCCTTCCATGGCGTCGGGCAGCCACGTGTGCAGCGGCAGCTGGGCCGACTTGCCGCAGGCGCCCATGAACAGGAGCAGCGCGATGCCGGTGGCCACGGTCGGCGTCAGCGTCGCCGCGCCCTTGAACACCGCCGCGTAGTCGAGCGTGCCGAGCGCGGTCCACAGCCAGATGACGCCCAGGCCGAAGCCGAAGTCGCCGACCCGGTTCACGATGAACGCCTTCTTGCCGGCGCGGGCGGCCGAGTCGCGCGTGTACCAGAAGCCGATCAACAGATACGAGCAGAGGCCGACGGCTTCCCAGAACACGTAGAGGAGGAGGAAGTTGCCGGCCAGCACCAGCATCGTCATCGAGAACACGAACAGGTTGAGGTACGCGAAGAAGCGCGCGAAGCCGGGGTCGTCGTGCATGTAGCCGACGGAATAGAGATGGATGAGGAACCCGACCCCGGTGACGACCAGCAGCATGACGGCGGTGAGGTTGTCGACGTAAGCGCTGATGTTCGCCTCGAAGTCGCCGGCCACGATCCACGAGCCGAGCGTCGTGGTGAACGCCGAGCCCGACCACACGCGCGCGGCCACCGCGCAGGCGGCGAGAAACGCGGCGGCGAGCGCCGGCACGGCGATCCAGTGGGCGCGACGGCCGGTCAGCCGCCCGCAGAAGATGTTGGCGAGGGCGCCGGCGAGGGGAAAGGCTGGAACCAGCCAGACGGTGAACACCGCGTCAATCTAGACGCCGGCCCAGGGGGTGTCAAGCAACGCTCGGGCGCCGGGCGGTACGTCTGCTATGATCGCCGTCGTGTCTCAGCGGTCCCGGACGAAATCGTGGGTGCTCGTCGTGCTGCTGCTCCTCTTCGCCATCGTCGGCTCGGTGTCCTACCTCGGCTGGCGGCAATCGGTGCCCCTCGTGCACGCCACCCTGATGGCGCCGCGCTTCCTCGGCCACAACACGTCGGTGACCGCGACGCTGGATGCCGCGCGCGGCAACGTGCGGCGCGCCGAGCTGCGCGTGGTCCAGGGCGGCAAGGCGATCACGCTGGCCCGGGCCGAGGGGCCGCTGGGCCCCCACGCGCAGCTGCCCGTCACCATCGAGAGCACCGCCCTCGGCCTCAAGGAGGGCGCGGCCACCCTCGAGGTGTGGGGCCGCGACGACTTCTGGCGGCCGCTGCGCCCGCAGGAGCGACCGCTGGCGTCGCAGCCGGTGACGATCAAGCTGACGCCGCCGCGGCTGGAGGTCCTGGCCTCCACGCGCTACGTGTCGCCCGGCGGCGCGGTGCTCGTCGCCTTCAAGGCCACCGACGCCGCGCGCGTGGACGTCAGCGTCGGCGCCCACACGTTCCCCAGCTTCGCCTACGGCCCACCCGAGCGCGGCGCCCGGGTGGCGCTCATCGCGCTGCCGTACGACTTCAGCGCCGGCACGGCGCTCACGATCACCGCGCGCGACGAGGCCGACAACGCCACCACCCGCGGCGTGCCGGCCGAGCTGAAGCCGCGCGCCTTCCCCCACGACACCATCAAGCTCAGCGAGGCGTTCCTCCAGGCCAAGGTGCCCGAGCTGCTGCCGCAGCGGCCGCCGAGCCAGCCGCTGCTCGAGGGGTTCCTGACGATCAACCGCGAGCAGCGCCGGCAGGCCGAGGCGGAGAAGATCAAGGTCGGGGCCAGGACCGCCGACAAGCCGCTGTGGAGCGGCCCCTTCGTGCAGCCGCGCAACACCAAGGTCTTCTCCAACTTCGCGGAGACGCGGACCTACGTCTACGAGGGCCGCACCGTGGACACGCAGGTCCACGTCGGCTTCGACCTGGCCTCCACCAAGCACTCCCCGGTGCCGGCGGCCAACGGCGGCCAGGTCGCCTTCACCGGGCCGCTCACGATCTACGGCAACACCGTGATCGTCGATCATGGCCTCGGCCTGCAGACGCTCTACGCGCATCTGTCGTCGATCGACGTCAAGCCCGGCGACACCGTCGAGAAGGGTCACGTGCTGGGCCGCACCGGCACCACCGGCCTCGCGGTCGGCGACCACCTGCACTTCGAGGTCCTCGTGTCCGGCGTGTCGGTCACGCCGATCGAGTGGTGGGACGGCAAGTGGATCCGCGACCGCGTGAACAGGCCCCTGAAAGAGCCGTGGCCGACTATCTGCACGCCTGCCTCGTCGCCTTCGGCGACGTCACCGAGCGTCTCTACGGCAGCCGCTTCGACCTGGCCGCCATCGAGCGCAAGGTGGCCCCGCTGCAGCGCCGCGAGATGCTCACCTACCGGGACCTGGCCTACTTCGTGGCGCGCGAGCATTGGTGGTTCGAGAAGTTCTGGGTGTTCCCGCCGGAGGAGACGGTGACGCCGGCGCTGGCCCGCGCGAAGTTCGACTTCTGGAACCTGCCGCGCAACCAGGAGCGCGAGCTCGCCAAGCTGCTGGACGTGTTCAAGTCGATCGAGCTGGTCTCGATCATCCTGCGCTTCGTCAAGCCGGCCGCCTATGGCATCATCAGCCCGCCGGTCGAGCGCGTGCTCGACGTGCGGCGCGGCAGCGACGCGCTGGAGACGTACCGCAACTATCTCGACGACCTGCGCCAGATCCAGCGCCACTACCGGTTCGCGCGCGCCGCCGACGCCGACATGGCGCTGTGGGTCCTGCACGAGCGCTGCTTCGGCACGCTGCGCGACGCCGAGACGGCGGCCGCCTACGCCGGCGACCGCTTCATGCTGCGGCTGCGCGCGAAGAACCTCGTCGGCCACCTGCTGGCCGGGCGCTCCTACGCGGCGTTCGCCGACGCGCTCGAGGCGTCCAACGCGGAGCTGGCGGCGGTCGTCGCCTGCTACGCCTTCGAGCTGAAGCTGCGCGCCCTCGCCGAGCGCGAGGGCGTCGTCTCCGCGCGGGCGTTCATCAAGCTCGGCGACCTGATCGACGCGTTCCCGGCCACCCTCGATCCCATCCGCCGCGGCGAGTGGAAGCGCCTCAAGGCGTTCCGCGACGCGCTCTTCCACGAGGGCCGCCGCCCGCGCGCCGAGCAGACGGCGGCGCTCATTCGCGAGGTCCAGAGCCTCGAGGCCGACCTGGCCGAGCCCTCACCGCCGCCACGCCGGCACCGCTGACGCGTCGGCCGCCGCGCCCGGCGCGGGGGGCGTCAGAAGGCGCCGAACTTCTCGTACGCCGCCAGCGGCGTCAGTCCGCGGCGCACCGCCGTGCGGACCTTGTTCTCGGTGCCGACGAGCTTCTCGCAGCGTTGCAGGACGTCGTGGGCGACCCGCCGCGGAACGACGATGACGCCGTCGAGGTCGCCGACGACGATGTCGCCGAGGTTGACGCGCACGCCGCCGATGATCAGCGGCTGGCCCCAGTCGCTCACGCGCCAGCGCGGCACCGAGTCCTGCGGGCTGCGGTAGCGGACGAAGGTCGGAAAGCGCGCGCGGGTGATGGAGGCGGCGTCGCGCGTGCTGCCGTCGATGACGGCGCCGCGCACCTTGCGGGCGCGAAACCACTCGGCCGACAGCTCGCCGAAGTGCGCGGCCTCGTTGTCGTTGGCGGCCAGCACCAGCACCGAGTCGGGTGGGACGGCGCCCAGCATGCCGAGGAAGCGGCGCAGGGTGGCGTCGCGCTCGCGCGGCTTGCCCCGATGAGGCCGGCCGCGGGCGGTGAAGGCGTAGCCGGCCACGCGCATGTCGGGCGCCAGCGGCTGGATCGCGTGGGGCAGCGTCTGCCGCAGCAGCCCCAGCTCGTCCATGACGTCGGTGATCGCGGCAGTGTAGAGGCGGGCGAACCGCCGTGGCAGGTTGTCGGATCGCGTGGCCATCGAGCCCCCCGGGACGCGGAGTAACTGCCCACTACACCTACACCGGGCATCGCGCTCGGCACAAGGGCGCCGTCAACCGCCGGCCGCGTTGACCGGGGACGGGGCAGGCTGCTAGCGTCGGGGCATGCGATACCTCCTCGGTGGCCTCATCGCCGCGCTCCTGCTGGTGCCGCCGGCCGCCGACGCCGGCTTCGCCATCCTCGACGAGGCCGGCCACCAGACGCTGCTCTCGCGCGGCCGTCTCAAGATCACGCCCAAGGGCGCCGGGGGCATCGTGATGGTCCTCGACGTCGGGCGCGCGCGGATGTGGGTCGCCGATGCCGGCCGCCGCGTGTACTGGGAGGGCACGGTCGAGCAGTACTGCCAGGAGATGCGCGGCGCCATGGCCGGCGCGATGGCCGAGATGGAAAAGCGCATGGCCGAGCAGCTCAAGGACATGCCGCCCGCCCAGCGCGAGCAGATGGAGCAGCTCATGAAACAGATGAGTCGCGGCGGCGCCCCGGCCGGTCCGCCACCGCAGGTGACGATCGAGCGCACGAACGAGACGGAGCGGATCGCCGGGCTCCCGGCCCGCAAGTATCGCGTGCTCAGCAACGGCAAGCCCCACGAGGAGCTGTGGCTCACGACCGACGCCGCGCTGTTGCGCGAGCTCGACGCCGGCCGTGCGCCCGACACGTTCGGCCGCATGTCGGCGTGCATGGTCGGCATGGCCGGCGGCGGCGAGCGGCCGGAGGCGAGCCCCGAGTTCCGCAAGCTCTACGCCGAGGGCTGGCCGCTGAAGGTCGTCTATCTCGGCGAGGGGGGGCCGACGGACTCGACGGTGACGAAGGTGGAGCCGCGCGACATCCCCGAGACGGAGTTCGCGCCCCCGACCGGCTACCGCGCCGCCACGCTCACCGAGGTGTTCGGGACGCCCGCCCGCTGAGCGCGGCGAGCAGCGCGCGCGGCGGGACGTAGTCGCCGAACACGCCGAGCAGGGCGTCGAGCGCGCCGGGGCGCCGCGCCAGCGCGCGACACGCCAGGTTCGCCAGCCGCCGGTGCCCGATCACCACCTGGAGCGCGCGCGTCACACGCTCCTTGCCTCGGAACGCCTCCCGCCGCCGCTGCTCGTAGACCGCCAGGGCCGGCGCCGACACGTCGCCGGCGCGCAGCGCGTGCACGATCGTCTCCCCGGCCAGCTCGGCGGAGCGCAGCGCGGTGAAGACGCCCTCCCCCGTGAACGGATCGAAGAAGCCGCCGGCGTCGCCGACCAGCAGCACGCCACCGGCGTCCGGCGGCGTCACGCGATGGGCCAGCGGGCCCAGCGCGCGGATCGGCGCGATCCGCTCGGCGCCGGCCAGGCGGCGCGCGACGTGCGGGAGCTGGCGCAGCCGCGCCGTCATGAAATCCTCGAAGCGGCGGCTCCACGGCGTCGCGTGGGCGAGCGGCACCACCAGCGAGAGGTTCACGCGGTCGGGCGCGAGCGGGTTGAGGATCACGTAGTCGGGCGGATCGACGAAGATCTCGCCGAGCTCGCGACAGTCGGGCAGCCCGCGCACGTAGGTCACCAGCGCCAGCCGCTGCAGCGTGTGCGGCTGCCGGCAGCCGAGGCGCTGGGCCACGACCGACGCGCGCCCGTCGGCGCCGACCACGATCCGGGCCCGGATCTCCAGCGGCGCCTGCGCCCGGTCCTCGGCGCGCACGCCGATCACCTGTCCGTCTTTCACGATCAGGTCGGTGACGCGCGTCTCCTCGCGAAGGTCGAGCGGCAGCCCGCGCACGCGCTCGACCAGCGCGCCGTCGAGGGTCTCGCGCGCCACGCCCATCGCGTGCTGGCGGTAGGGACGCCAGCCGGCGACCTCGTGATAGCGTCCCACGACGCTGGTGCCGTCCGGCCCGGTGATACGCATGCCGGCCACCGGGACCGCGCCGGCCGTGTCGAGGGCTTTCAGCACGCCGAGCCGATCGAGGAGCCGCCCGGCCTCGGGGCTCAGGTACTCGCCGCAGATCTTCGGCCGCGGCAGGGCGGCGCGGTCGACGACGACGACGTCGAGCCCGTGCTCGGCGAGCAGGATGGCGGTGGCGGCGCCGGCGGGGCCGGCCCCGACCACCACGACGTCGGCGCGCCGCGCGGTCACCGGATCTCCGCGACGAGACGGCCGAGCCAGGGATAGCGGCGGACACGGACGCGGCGGCCGGCCTTCTCGGCCAGCGTCTCGATCTCGGCGGCGGAGTAGGCGCGGCGCACCGAGAGCGGCCCGTCGTGACGCGAGACGGGATGCAGGTGCAGCAGCCGCGTGGTCAGCCACACGAGGGCCAGCGTGAGCGGCGTTCGCAGCAGGTCGTTGACGACGGCCACCGGCGCCGCCGCCGCCATCTCGGCGAGGCACACCACGGCGGCGTCGCGATCGAGATGGTGGAGGGTCAGGGCCGTCACCGCGACGTCAGCGGCGTGCTGGCGCAGCGGCAGCGCGGTGGCGTCGGCGCGCACCAGCACGATCTCCGGATACGCCGCGGTGCGCGCGCGGGCGAGGGCCAGCGTGGCGGCATCGCTGTCCACCACGACGACCCGCACCGGCCGGCGCCGGCGGCGCGCCCAGCGGACGATGCCCCCGCCCCCATCCCCCCCCCCAAAAAAAAAAAAAAAAAAAAAAAAAAAAAAAAAAAAAAAAAAAAAAAAAAAAAAAAAAAAACCCGGCGAGAGCGTGAGCGCGTAGCCGCCGAACCAGGCGTTGAGGCGGTCGAGGTCGTCGAGCGTGGCCCGGCGATCCGCCGGTGGCAGAGGGCCGTCGAGGCGCTCCCTGACGCCCGTCGCGCGGGCCAACACTACCATCGCAACAGAGCGCCCTCCGCCGCGAAGCCGGGGCCCAGGCCGACCAGGAGGCCCCACTCGCCCGGCACGGGCGACTCCCGCTGTAGCGTCCGCTCCAGCACGAAGAGGATCGTCGCCGACGACATGTTGCCGTAGTCCTTCAGCACGCCGCGCGAGTGGGCCAGCGCGGACTCGTCCAGCTCGAGCAGCACGCGGGCGCGATCGAGCACGCGCCGGCCCGCCGAGTGCAGGATCCAGTGCCGCACGTCCTCGCGCTTGAGGCCCTGGGCCCCGAGCAGCTCCCGCGTCATCTCGCCCATCATCTGGGCGCCGATGCGGCGCACGTCCTTGGAGAGCACGATCCGCGGCCGCCCGCCCGGGTACTCGAAGCCCATCGCGTCGAGGTGCTCGGGCCTGAAGAGCGTGCGGTGCTCGAGGATCGCCGGCCCGGCGCCGTCGCCGGCGAGCGCGACGGCGCCGGCGCCGTCGGCGAAGATCGCGTGGGCCACGGCGCTTTCCAGGCGATCGTCGAGGAAGTAGGCGGCCGAGCAGATCTCGACGGCGACCACGATCGCGCGGTGGAGCGGGAACGCGCGCAGGTGGTTCCAGGCCTGCTGCAGCGCGACCACCGCCGAGGCGCAGCCGGTGTCGCCGACGTGCACGCGCTGCACGTCGGGCCGGCAGCCCAGACGCGCGATGAGGTGCGCGTCGAGGCTCGGCGTCATCCGGCCCGTGCAGGTCGTGGTGGCGAGGAAGTCGACCTGGGCGGCGTCCCAGCCGGCCCCCGCGAGCGCCGACCGCACGGCCGCCTCGCCCAGCTCGAGCGCGCCCCGGCGGAAGCGATCGTTGAGCTCGTCGACCGACTCGTCCGGCCGGAAACGTTCGCGATCGATGTAGAGGTGGCGCCCGGCGATGTCGCTCGCCTCGAAGAATCCGCGCCGGCGCGTGTCGTCGTAGCCGGCCAGCTGCAGCAGCTCGGTCTGGGTGAAGCGCTGACGGGGCGTGGCGGTCGCCACCGACGCCAGTCGAGGAAAGTCCATCGCGATCTCCTGAGTGCCCGGCGGACGTAAGATGAGAACACTACGAGCATACTGCGAGGTCCACACCCATGCCACTGTTCAGCTTCGAGGGAAAGCATCCGCGCGTGCATCCGTCGGCGTTCATCGCGCCGACGGCGGTCGTCATCGGCGACGTCACGATCGAGGAGCGCGCCTCGGTCTGGTACAACGCGGTGGTGCGCGCCGATTTCCAGGCGATCGTCATCCACCGGGGCGCCAACGTGCAGGACTGCGCGGTCGTGCACGTCAACGGCGCCCAGGGCGTCGAGGTCGGCGCCGGCGCCACGATCGGCCACAACTGCACCGTGCACGCGGCCTGGCTCGGCGAGGAGTGCCTCGTCGGCAACGGATCCACCGTGCTGGACGGCGCCCGCATCGGCGTCCGGGCGATGGTGGCCGGCGGCGCGCTCGTCACGCCGGGCACCGAGGTGCCCGACGGCATGCTGGCGATGGGCGCGCCGGCCAAGGTGCGCGGCCCGCTGGCCGGCACCGCCGCCGAACAGTGGGTGCGCGTCAACCCCGAGGCCTACCAGGTGCTGGCCCAGCGCCACAAAACAGGCATCGCGCTCGTGAAGTGACGCGTTCCGAGCGCCGGCTTTGCCGGCGCAATCCGGTTCGGGGGGAGGGCTATCGTCCCTGGAACTTCGCCGGGCGCTTGTCCTTGAAGGCGGCCACGCCCTCGGCATGGTCCGCGGTCTGGCGCACGATCGACATGTGGGAGGACACCAGGTCGAGGTGCGTGCGCAGGTCGAGCTTCATGCTCTGGTAGACGAGCCGCTTGATCATGCGGATCGGGATCTGCGGCCCGTCGGCGATCTGGCGCGCCAGCGCGTACGTCTCCTCCTGCAAGGTCGCGTCGGGCACCACGCGCTGCACGATGCCCAGCCGGTGCGCCTCGGGCGCCTCGATGAAGTCGGCCGTCCACAGGAGCTCGAGCGCCTTGGCCGGCCCCACCAGGCGCGGCAGGAAGTAGGTGTCGCCGTCGCCGGGGACGAGACCGACGCGCACGTAGCCGGTCGAGAAGCGCGCGCTCTGGGCGGCGATCCGGAGGTCGCACATCACGCACATGCCCATGCCGGCGCCGACGGCGAGGCCGTTGACCATCGCGATCACCGGCTTGTCCATCTGCTCGAGCTGCTTGGGCACGCGGTGCACGCCTTCCCACAGGGAGTTCTTGCCGTCGAGCGCGGTGGGCTCCCCCGTGCGCATGCGCCCGACGTCGCCGCCCGAGCAGAACGCGCGGCCGCTGCCGGTGACGATCACGACGTTGACGGAGTCGTCGCGCTGGGCCTCGGCCAGGGACTTCTGCCAGGCGTCGATCATCTCGCCGGTGAACGCGTTGAGCTTGTCGGGCCGGTTCAGCGTGATCGTCGCGACCTTGTCCTTCACCTCGTAGAGCAAATCAGCCATGTTCTTCATGAGGGCCCCGACATGGCCCCCAAGCCCCCTTTTGGCGGTTCGGAGCGCCCCGGCTCCGCCGGGGCGCTCCTCGATCCTCGATCTTCGTTAGTCCTTTGGCAGTCCGAGCACGCGCTCGGCCAGGATGTTCTTGAGGATCTCGGTGGTCCCGGCGCGGATGCCGCTGGCGCGAGCCAGCAGCTCGTAGAACTGCCACTGCCCATCGTCGGGCGCCCACGGCGAGCCCTCGGCGATCTGCGAGTAGGTGCCGAGCACCTGGGTCGCGGCCAGCGCCAGCTCCTGGTCGAGGTGGCTCCAGAAGAGCTTCGACGTCGAGCCCTCCGGCCCCGGCTGGCCCCCGCGCAGGATCCGGGTCAGGCTCCGATAGCCGTTGAGCTGCAGCGCCTGCTCGCCGATCCACAGCTCGGCCAGCTTCTGGCGGACGACCGGATCGGTGTTGCGCCCGCGGCTCTGGGTGAGCTTGACGAGCCGGTGCAGCGCGTTGCGCAGCGAGATGTGGCGGATGAACGTGAGCAGGTCGCGCTCGTAGGCCAGCGTGGTGATGGCGACGCTCCACCCCTCGTTCAACTTGCCGACGAGGTTCTCCCGCGGCACCCGCACGGTGTCGAAGAACGTCTCGTTGAACTCGGCCTCGCCGGTGATCTGCCGCAGCGGCCGCACCGTGATGCCGGGCGTCTTCATGTCGACCAGCAGGAACGAGATGCCCTTGTGCCGGGCCGCGGCGGGATCGGTGCGCACCAGCAGGAAGCACCAGTCGGCCACGTGACCCATGCTGGTCCACACCTTCTGGCCGTTGACGACGAAGTGGTCCCCCTCCAGCACCGCGCGTGTCTGCAGGTTGGCGAGGTCGGACCCCGCGTTGGGCTCGGAGAAGCCCTGGCACCAGAGCTCCTCGGCGGTCAGGATCTTCTTCAGAAAGCGCTGCTGCTGGGCCGGCGTGCCGTACTTCATCAGGGTCGGCCCCAGCATCGACACGCCGCCGCGGTTCACGAGCTGCGGCGACTCGGCCCGCGCCATCTCCTGGTAGAGGATGACCATCTCGGTGATCGGCGCGCCGCGGCCGCCGAACTCCCGCGGCCAGTCCATCCCGACGTAGCCGGCCTCCGCCATCGTCTTCTGCCACGCCCGCAGCCGCCGCACCTCGTCGACGTCCGCCCGCGACGCCGCGAACGCGCGCCCCCGCAGCTCGTCCGGCAGATTCCGCTCGAGCCACGCCCGCACGTCCTTCCGGAACCCCTCGTCGCTCTCACTGAACTCGAAATTCATCGCTGTCTCACCACATCACGCAGCCGCCATCGACCATCAGCGCCTGCCCGGTGATATAACGGGCCTCGTCCGAGCCCAGGAACACCGCGGCATTGCCGATGTCCTCCGGTGTCTGCTCGCACTTCATCGGCACGATGTCGCTGACGCGCTTGTCGAACACCTGGCGCGGCGTCATGCCCTTGAAGGCGGGATTCGTCTCGGCGATGTGGGCGGCCAGCTTCTGCCAGAACTCGGTGTAGAGCACGCCGGGGCAGATCGCGTTGGCGGTGATGCGATGAACGGCCAGCTCCTTGGCGATCACCCGCGTGAACGTGATGACGCCCTGCTTGGCCACGCTGTAGGCCGGCATCGTGGTGGCCGCCAGCGGGCCGGCGATCGAGGCGATGTTGACGATGCGGCCGGCCTTGCGCTCGATGAAGTAGGGGGCGATCGCCCGGCAGGTGAGGAACACCGACTTGGTGTTGACGGCGAACGCCCGGTCCCAGTCCTCCTCGGTGTTGTTCATGAACGGCATGCCGGGCGGCGCCGCCATGCCGGCGTTGTTTACGAGGATGTCGATCTTGCCGAGCGTGTCGCGCGTGCGGTCGACCATCGCCTTCACGTCGGCGGCGCTGGTCACGTCGGTCTTCATGGCGAGGACCTTGCGTCCGAGCGCCTTCACCTCGTCGGCGACCTTCTCGGCGTTGAGCACCTGGATGTCGGGGATCGCGATGTCGGCGCCCTCGCGTGCCATGGCCAGCGCGATGCCGCGCCCGATGCCGCTGCCTCCCCCCGTGACGACGGCAACCTTGCCGGCAAGCCGCATCGAGAATCTCCTTTGGAGCGGGGTTAATCTGGCGTTCCGGAGGGCCCCATGACATCACAGCCACTCAGAAGCCGCAACTGGTTCGGTCGCCAGGACCTCGACGGCTTCGCGCATCGCTCGTGGGTCAAGAGCGAGGGCTTCAGCGATCACGTCTTCGACGGCCGCCCGGTGATCGGCGTCGCCAACTCGTGGTCGGAGCTCACCAACTGCAACGCGCACCTGCGCCAGGTGGCCGAGGCCGTGAAGCGCGGCGTGTGGTCGGCCGGGGGATTTCCGCTCGAGTTCCCGACGATCTCGCTCGGCGAGGTCCTGATGAAGCCGACCACGATGCTCTTCCGCAACCTGATGGCCATGGACGTGGAGGAGTGCCTCCGCGCCTATCCGCTCGACGCCGCCGTGCTGCTCTCCGGCTGCGACAAGACGACGCCGGCGATGCTGATGGGCGCCGCCTCGGCCGACGTGCCGGCGATCATGGTCACCGGCGGTCCGATGCTGCGCGGCAACTGGCGGCAGGAAGAGCTCGGCTCCGGCACCGATCTCTGGCGGCTGTGGGGCGAGCGGCGTGCCGGCCGGCTCACCGACGAGGAGCTGTGCGAGGCCGAGTCGTGCATGTCGCGCTCGGCCGGTCACTGCATGGTGATGGGCACCGCCTCCACGATGGCCTCGATGGCCGAGACGCTCGGGATGACGCTGCCGGGCAATGCCGCCATTCCGGCGCCGGACTCCCGCCGGCTGCAGATGGCCGAGCTGGCCGGACGGCGCGCGGTGGAGATGGCGAGCGCCGGCGGACCCCGGCCGAGCGCGATCCTCACCGCGAACGCCTTCGACAACGCGATCCGCGCTCTCATGGCGATCGGCGGCTCGACCAATGCGGTGATCCACCTGGTGGCCCTGGCCGGGCGCGTCGGCGTGCCGCTGCCGCTCGCGCGCTTCGACGAGCTGTCGCGCACGACGCCGTTCGTGCTCAACGTGCGGCCGTCGGGCAAGTACCTGATGGAGGACTTCTTCTACGCGGGCGGCCTGCCGGTCGTGCTACGCGCGCTGCTGCCGCTGCTGGACGGCGCCGCGCCGACAGTGAACGGCCGCTCGCTGGCCGACAACGTGGGCGACGCCCGCAACTGGAACGAGGACGTCATTCGCCCGCTCGGCGTGCCGCTGGCGGCCGAGGGCGGCCTGGCGATCCTGCACGGCAACCTCTGCCCCGGCGGGGCCGTCATCAAGGTGTCGGCCGCGTCACCCCAGCTCCTCACCCATCGCGGCCGCGCGGTGGTGTTCGAGGACCACGCGGATCTGCACCGGCGCATCGACGATCCCGGCGTGGCGATCGACGAGACGTCAGTGCTCGTGCTGAAGCAGGCCGGACCGAAGGGCGCGCCCGGCATGCCGGAGTGGGGCGCCGCCCCGGTGCCAGCGCGCCTGCTGAAGAAGGGCGTGAAGGACATGGTGCGCATCTCCGACGCGCGGATGAGCGGCACCTCGTACGGCACCGTGGTGCTCCACGTGGCGCCGGAGTCGGCGGTGGGCGGGCCGCTGGCGCTCGTGCGCGACGGCGACGAGATCCAGCTCGACGTGCCCCGCCGCACGCTGACCCTCGAGGTGGCCGAGGCTGAGCTGGGCCGCCGGCGGGCGGCGTGGACGCCGCGACCCCCGCATTTCAGTCGCGGCTACGGCCGCCTCTTCCTGGATCACGTGCTGCAGGCCGACGAAGGCTGCGACTTCGACTTCCTGCGCGGCCGCACCCCCGTCAAGTACGAGGATTCAGCCGGCCCATCGCACGCGTAGCATTTGGGGTGGGGGCCATCTCGGGGCCCCCTGTCACCCATCACGGGCTCTGCTGGGTCTCGCGGGGTAGCACGCGGAGCGTCGCCCCGACGATGGGCAGCACCTTCCGCGGCATCGCCGACACGTGCGTCGTCGTCACCCGGCTCACCCGATGCGGCCCTGCGTGCGCCGTCACGATGGGGCGAGGCTGACGCAGCTGGTCGTACGGCGGCGATGTGACGCGCTCTGCAGGGGGGACCGCAACGACGCGCGCAGGCGGCGACATGACGGGCGCCGGCGGCAGCATGGCCACCATGGGCGCCGGCAGCTCGTGAGTCGGCCGCGCGACGAGCACGAGGGCCACCGCGAGACTGAGCGTGACGGCCGCCAGGCCCGGAAGCCATGGAGTTTCGCGTCGATCGGCGGAGGCGCCACGGTCGTACCGCGACCGCAGATGATCGGCTCGCACCCGCGCTGCACACTTCTGGCAGATTCCGTCCGTGAACGACATGTGCAGACCTTGCCAGCTGCTGATTCCAAGTAACTTCGTGTAACCCTGATACCGACGATGCCAGGCGCAACGTGAAATAAGCACGCTCATCGAACCAGCAAACCGCGTGCCGCCCCCTGGGGGGACCGTCAGCGGTCCGATGACCGTTCCAGCACCGAGCGCAGGGACCCGCCGGCCGCCCGCAAGGCGCGGGCAGCGGCATCGGCCGGCAGGTTCCTGCGCGCGATCACGATCGCCAGCCGCACGCGCCCGCGCGCCGCCGCCAGCGCCCGTCGCGCGCGCGGCCGGCTCACCTCGCCGATCTCCGCGACCAGCCGCTCTGCGCGCGCCCGCAGCTTGGCCGAGCGCGGCTGCAGATCGACCATGCGGTTGCCATAGACCTTGCCGAGCCGCGCCATGCTCGCCGTGGTCAGCGTGTTGAGGACGAGCTTCGTCGCGGTGCCGGCCTTCAGCCGCGTCGAGCCGGCGAGGACCTCGGGCCCCGTGGCCGGCGCGATGATCAGACCACGGCGGCGCGCGCCGCGGGCGTTGCATGCGACCAGGATCGTCGCCGCGCCCCGCCGGCGCGCGGCGATCAGCGCCGTGCGCACGAACGGCGTGACGCCGCTGGCGGAGACGCCGACGACCACGTCGCCGCGCCGCACGCGCGCGCGCACCGCCCGCGCGGCGGCGCCCGCGTCGTCCTCGGCGCCCTCGCGCGAGCGGAACACCGAGGCACGGCCGCCGGCCATGATGGCCTGCACCAGTGCGGGCGGCGTGCCGAACGTCGGCGGGCACTCGGCGGCTTCCAGCACGCCGAGCCGGCCGCTGGTGCCGGCGCCGACGAAGAACAGCCGGCCGCCACGGCCGAGCGCGTGAGCGATCACGTCGACGGCGGCGCCGATCGCCGGCGCCACGCGCCCGACCGCGGCCACCGCGCGACGGTCCTCGTGATTCATGAGCCGGGCGATCGCCCGGGCGCCGAGCCGATCGAGGTGACCACTGCGCGGGTTCGTGCGCTCGGTGGCGAGGCGCTCGTAGCGCGGCCGCGACGGCATGGCGCGCATGGTAGCACCCGCTGCGCTACACTCGGCCGCGGTGCCGACCGTTCAGTCCGGCCTCGACGTCCTCGTCCACCATCGCCTGGGGCTCCTGCGCGGCCGGCGCTTCGGGCTGCTCGCGCACCAGGCCTCCGTCGACGCGCGCCTGCGACACGCCGTCACGCTGCTGCGCGACGTCCGCGGCGCCCGCCTCGCCGCGCTCTTCGCGCCCGAGCACGGCCTGTGGGGCGCCGCCCAGGATCACGCAGCGATCGCCAGCACCCGCGATCCGGCCACCGGCCTGCCCGTCACCAGCCTCTACGGGGGCCGCCGCATCCCCACGCCGGCGATGCTGCGCGGCCTCGACGTCCTCGTCATCGACCTCCAGGACGTCGGCTCCCGCTACTACACGTTCCAGTGGACGATGGCGCTCGCGATGCAGGCGTGCGCGCGCGCGGGCGTGCGCGTGCTCGTGCTCGACCGGCCCAATCCGCTCGGCGGCGAGATCGTCGAGGGCAACGTCCCCGATCCGGCGTTCGCCTCGTTCGTCGGGCTGTACCCGCTGCCGGCGCGGCCCGGCCTGACCCTCGGCGACACCGAGCTGCCGTGGGTGGCGCCCTCGCCCAACATGCCGACGCCGGACACCGCGCGCGTCTATCCCGGTGGCTGCCTCATCGAGGGCACGAACCTGTCGGAGGGACGCGGCACGACGCGGCCCTTCGAGTGGGTGGGAGCGCCCTGGCTCGACGCCCACGCCTTCGCGGCGGCGCTCGCGGCGGAAGCGTTGCCGGGCGTGACCTTCCGCCCGGCGCGGTTCCGGCCGACCTTTCACAAGTGGGCCGGACGGCTGTGCGGCGGTGCGCAGATCCACGTGACCGATCGCGCGCGCTTCCAGCCGTTTCTCACCGGCCTCGCCGTCATCGCCGTCGCCCGCCGCCTGGCGCCGCGCGCGTTCCGCTGGCGGCGGCCGCCCTACGAGTTCGAGCGCCGGCGCCTGCCGATCGACATCCTGCTCGGCACCGATCAGGTCCGGAGAGCGCTCACGCGCGGCGCCGGCCTGAAGGCGGTCGAGCGCAGCTGGCAACGCGACCTCGCCGGCTGGAAACGCCGGCGGGCCGCGTGGCTGGAGTATCGGTAAGCTAGTTGGAGAAGAGTCGGGTGAAGAAGTTCTTGACGCTGCCGCCGAAGGAGTTCGCGGTCTCCTTCAGGTTCTGCCAGGTGCTCTTGGCCTGGGGCTCCGCGGCCTTGGCCGATTCCTTGAGCTTCTCGCCGGTGTACTTGCCGCCCTCGACGACCGTCTTGCCGATGCCCTTGGCCGTCTCCTCGACGCCGTCACCGACCTTGCCCTGACCGATCTTCTTGGCGCCGGTCTCGACCTCCTGGGTCGCGGACTTCACCTTGGTATCGTCGGCGGCCCGCGCCGGCCACGCCGGCGCGAGCAGCGCCAGGATGCTGAGTGCGAGAGCGATGCGCTTCATGATGACCCTCCCGGCCCGCCCGGGCCCTGGTCTCATGGTACCAGCCGGATCGCCAGCGCTCGGGCGCGGGCGGCGCCTAGCTCGTGTAGCCGCGCGAGCGCATGCACCGCGCATACGCGGCGCGATACGCCTCGTCGTGCTTCTTGTTCTCGTTGAGCCCGTACAGCGTGCCGCCACCGGCGCCGAGCACGCCGCCGATCGCCGCGCCCTTGCCGGCGCCCTTGCCGCCGTCCGCAATCGCCCCGCCGGCCGCGCCGACCGCCGCGCCGACGAGCGCGCCGATGCCGGCGTCCTTCACGGTGTCCACGGTCTTGTCCCGCGAGCCGGTCTGCTGGGCCGCCCACTGATTGCACGCGTCGATGGCGGCCGGCGTGGGCGCCATCGGCGTCGCCTGCGCGGTGACCGTGCGTGGCGCCGCCGGCCGTGCAGCGGCCCGGGACGCTTCGGGCTTGGTGGCCTGCGGGGTGGAGGTCTCGGTCTTCGTCGCCTCAGCCGCGCGCTCGTTGCCCGTCCAGTTGGCGACGACGAGGCCGGTGATGAGCGCGGTCGCCATGACGAGCGCCATGGCAATGGCGGTGACCTTCCAGGGGTTCCACGTATTCATCTGTCATCTCCTGTTCGCGCGAAACGCGCGGGTTACTTCGCCCTTGCCGCGAGTGACGTGTGCTTGCCGCCCGTTACTTGCTCTTGGCGCCGTCGCTGTCGTTGGCCTTGGCGGAGGCCGCTGGCTCGACGCCGCTCGCCGCCGTCGTCACGACGCCGCGGCCCGCCGTCTGCTGCTGGTGCTGGTAGCGGCCGACCACCTGGCCGAGGCTCTTGTCCTGCACGAGGCCCTGGGCCTTCAGCGTCTGGAAGACGTGGCCCCAGCTCTGACCGTTCTGCTTCATCGCCGCGATCTGATCGAGCGTGAGCGACCGGGGCGCCGCGGCGGCCGTGCCGCCGGCCGCGCTGGTCGGCTTGACCGACGCCGGCGCCGTGTTGGTCACCTGGGCCTCGAACAGCGCCCGCGCAACCTTCGCATTGCCCGGCGACAGCCGCGCGTAGGCGCCGTCGACCGAGGCGGGCTGGGCGTGGCTCGGCGTGGCCGACACCGCTCCCAGCAGCAGCAGGAATCCCGCGAGTGTTGAGGCGTTGCCCATCGACCGTTCTCCGTTACTTGTTCCGCTCGGTCACGGCCGGCATGTTGGCGAGCGTCCGCTCGGTCCGGGCGATGATCTCGCCCGCCGTCGTCCGGTCCCGCCAGAACCAGCCCTGCTTCGCGGTGATACGCATGCGCGTCGTGCGCGCCGTGACTTGCTCGAGTTCCACGTAAATCGTGCGGTCGCTGGAGGCGGCGACGAGCCCGCGACCGTCGGCTCTGGCGTCGTCGCTCTTCAGGGCGATGTTCATGCGCTTGAACGTCACGAGCGTGGCGCGCCGCATCTGATCGAGCGACACGTTGAACGTGCGATGCGCGACGCCGAGCGTGTAGTCCATTTCCTGGCCGGCCGGCGCGCTGGCGCCGCGCGGAATGCCCGCGGTGGCGCAGCCCTGCAGGGACAGTCCGGCCACGATCAGTACGACGACGACGCCGAATCGAATCATCATGGCGAGGCCTCCCGGGAGCCGACAGAGCACCGGTCGTGCCAGACCCCATCGGATATGGAAAACGTCGCAACGGCGGTGAGTTACGGAGCGATGAGTGGCGAAAAAGGCTCAGCGTCGTGTCCAGAAGCCGACGCTGAGACCGAGTTAGCACGACAGGCTGACACGGCAGGCCAATTTCTATCCACTTGTTACGGCCCGGCCGAGGCCTCCGGGTAGAATCGGAACGTGACGATCGAAGACCTCGTGGGCGAGCGAATGATGATCGGACTGCGCGGCCCGGAGCTGTCCGAGGCCGACGTCCGCCTCTTTCATGACACGCGCGCGGCCGGCCTCATCCTCTATCGGCGCAACTTCGCGAGCCCGGCCGGGCTCGCGACGCTGCTCGACACGCTCGAGGCGGCCCTCGGCCGGCGACTGCTGGTGGCGACCGACCACGAAGGCGGTCGCATCGTCATGCTCGGCCGCGGCGTGACGATCTTTCCCGACAACCTCGCGCTCGGCACGGCCGGCGAGGAGGCGTTCGCGTTCCGGCAGGGCCACATCGAGGCGCGCGAGCTGCGCCGGCTCGGGATCGATCTGAACCTCGGCCCGTGCCTCGACGTGCTGACCGAGCGCTACAGCCCCAACATCGGCATCCGCTCGTACGGCAAGGATCCGAAGATCGTGGCGCGTTACGGCGTCGCGCGCATCCGTGGCATGGCGAGCGCCGGGCTGTCGGCGTGCGCGAAGCATTTCCCCGGCAAGGGTCACTCGCCGCTCGACGCGCACCTGAAGCTGCCCACGATCGACTCGACCCCGGACGAGATGCGCGCCACCCACCTGCCGCCGTTCGTCGAGGCGATCGCGGCGGGGATCGAGGCGGTGATGACCTCGCACCCGGTCTATCCGAAGCTCGATCCCAGCGGCGTGCCCGCCACGTTCTCGCGTCGCCTCGTCGGCGACTGGCTGCGCGGCGAGCTGGGCTTCGGCGGCGTGATCGTGTCCGACGACCTCGAGATGGGCGCGGTGAGCGAGACGTGCCCGATCGGCGAGGCCACGGTGCGCGCGGCGGCCGCCGGCCACGACCTGCTGCTCGTCTGCCACACCGAGCCCGCGCAGCGCGCGGCGACCGAGGCGCTCGTCGAGGCCTATCGCAGCGGACGGCTCCCGCTGGCGGAGGGCGAGGCCGCGGCCGAGCGCGTGCGCCGGCTACGGATCGCGCGCGGCCCGCGCCGCGAGTCCGGTCCGCCGGCGCCCGAGCCCGACGGCCGGCCGCTGGCCCAGGCGATCGCCACGCGCGCGGTGACCGAGATCGGCCGCGGCGCGCCCGATCTGGCCCGCGCGCTGAACGGGCGCGTGGCCGTCGTGTTCCCGCGCTTCTCCGACCTGGCGCCGCGGATCACGATCGAGCCGGAGGTGGCCGACGAGCGCGGCTGGATCGCCGGCGCGTTCGCGACCGCCGGGATCGCCCCCGAGGCGGTCGTGGTCGGCATCGAGCCGACGCCCGAGGAGATCGCGGCGGCGGCCGAGCGCGCGGCGGCGGCCGACGCCACCGTGCTGTTCCTCTTCGACGCGCACCTGTACGCCTCGAACCGCGCGCTGCTGGACGCGCTGCAGGGCCGTGCGCGCCGGCTGGCGGTGGTGCTGCTGCGCGATCCCTACGACGCCACGCTGCTGGCGCCGAACGTGCGCGGCCTCACGGCCTACGGATTCCGGAAATGCCAGCTGGACGCGGTGGTGGCGCGCCTGACCCACGCCTGACGTCCAGGGCCAGCGCCAGCACGATCGTCCCTGCCGTCCCCACGATCAACAGCCACGACCAGGCCAGGGGAAGCCAGCCCGCCTCCGAGAGCGCGAGCAGCACCAGGTCGACCACCGCCATCACGATCATCGCCGCCACGTTCGCCCGGTCCGAGACGGGCCGGCGGGTCAGCAGGCCGAGGAGGAACACGCCGAGCAGCGAGCCGAGCGTGACGCCGGCGATCTTGAACGCCAGCCACAGGACGGTGTCGAAGAACGACAGGCCGTAGGCGATGCCCGCCAGGGCGAGGCCGAAGACGACGACGCTGACGCGGGAGATCAGCAGGTAGTGCGACTCGCCGCGGTGGCGGACGAGCAGCGGGCGGTAGATGTCGGTCACGAACGAGGCGGCCATCGAGCCCAGCGGCGAGTCGATCGAGGCCAGCACCAGCGCGCTCAGCATGAGCCCGCGCAGCACGGGCGGCAGCATCTGCTGCACGTAGTGCGGCAGGATCTGGTCCGGCCGCGGCACCGGCAGCCCGGGATTCTGCGCGTAGAAGGCGTAGAGCGCGGTGCCGAGGCTCAGGTAGATCGCCAGCGTCAGCAGCGTGCCGAGCGGCGTGAGCGCCAGCGCCCGCTGGCTCTCGCGCCGGGTCTTGACCGTGAGCAGGCGCTGCACGAGGTCGTGGTCGGTGCCGAACGCCGCCGTCGAGCCGACGAGCCCGTTGAGGACCGCCACCCACATGATGTTCGGCTCCGTGAAGATGCGCCGCCAGAAGTCCGGGGCCCCCGGCGCCGGGCCCCAGTTGATCACGGTGAGCCGCCCGGCCTCGCCCGCAATCCGCACCACGGCGCCGGCGCCGCCGTGGATGTGGAAGAGCAGGTAGCCGAGCGTCACGGCCCCGGCCAGCAGGAAGACGACGGCCTGGACCACGTTGGTCCACACCACCGCCTTCACGCCGCCGGCCCCGATGTAGAGGATCGACACGACCGTGAACATCGCCAGCGTGGGCGTCAGCGGCCAGCCCATGAGGATCGCCACCGCCAGCGCGGCGGCCATGAGGCGCACGCCGGAGCCGGCCAGCCGGGTGACGAAGAAGAAGATCGAGGCGGTGACCTGGGTGGCGCGGCCGAAGCGCTGGGCCAGGAACTCGTAGATCGTCGTGACGCCGTGGCGGTAGAAGGCCGGAATGAACAGGAACGCCACCACCAGCTTGGCGAGGCTCGAGCCGACGAAGAACTGGGCGTACTGCCAGTTCTCGCTATAGGTGGTGGCCGGCACCGAGAGGAGCGTGACGGCGTTGATCTCGGTGGCCAGGAACGACAGGGCGACCGCCCACCACGACAGGCGCCGGTCGGCCAGGAAGAAGTCGGCGGTGTCACGCTGCTCGCCGGCGAGGGCGACGCCGATGGCCAGCAGGATTCCGAGGGCGACGGCGAGGACGGCGAAATCGGGCCAGGTGAGCGACGAGGGCGTGCCGAGCACGCCTCATCTTACACGGCGAGCGCGACGACTCAGTAGTTGCGCGGCGTGCGAACGAGGGCGGCGGCGTCGATGTTCTGCTTGCGCAGGCGGTCGAGCAGCGCGGCGTAGGACTCGCGCTGCATGATGCGCGCGAACTCGCTGCGGTAGGTCGACACGAAGCTCACGTGGTCGATCAGGATGTCGTAGACCTTCCAGCGGCCGTCCTTGAGGTGCAGGCGGTAGTCGAGCGGCGTCTCGGTGTTGCGGCGGGTGATCACCTTCGAGCGCACGGTGGCGAACTGGCCGTCGACGGTCTCGCCGACGTACACGATCTTCTCGCCCGAGTAGGCCTCGATGCGGCCGATGTAGCTGCGCTCCAGCAGATCGGTGAAGAGCCGCACGAACTCGGCCTGCTCCTCGGCGCTGCGGGTGGCCCAGTACCGGGAGAGGGCGCGCCGGGAGATCTCGTCGAAGTCGAAGAGGTCGGTGGCCACGCGCCGGATCTCGACGCGGCGCTGCTCGTGCGTGAGCCGCTTGTTCGGCGACGCGTCGGGGACGTCGACGTCGGCGCGCTGCAGCGCGATGATGACGCGGCTGACCGCCGATTGCACGACGTCGCGCGGGCTGACGACCGGCGCCGCCATCGCTCCTGCCACGAGTAACCACGCGGCCAGTGCCTTGCCCATGTGTCCCGGGCCTCCCCGCCGCCCTGAGGAACAGCACTTCCTGTGCCATTCGGGCGGAACACCTAAGGCGGTGATTTGCCGGTCCTCGCCCGGCGGGGGCCGTCCACGCATAATGGACGGCACGTCAGCCATGTGCCAGAGCGGACAGCCGCATTCTCCCCTCGCCGTGGGCGTCGACCTGGGCGGCACCTGGATGCGTGTCGTCGGGCTCCGCGCCGGCCGCATCGTGCGACGGGTCCGCGCGGCAACCGGGCTGCCGCAACTCTCCAAGTTTTTGCCTACCCATTTGGGGGGACGGGCACGGCCGGACTCGCTCGTGGTGGCGGCGCGCGGCGTATGGACGGACCGTGAGCGCCGGGCGGCGCGACGCCGGCTGCGCGGCGCCGCCGCGCGCGTGGCGGTGATCTCCGACGTCGAGGCCGCGCTGCTCGGCGCGCTCGGCGAGCGGCCGGGCGTCCTCGTGCTCGCCGGCACGGGCTCGATCGTGCTCGGCCGCGACGCGCGCGGCCGCCTCGCGCGCGCCGGCGGGCTCGGCCCGCTGCGCGGCGACGAGGGCTCGGCGGTCTGGCTCGGCCGCGCGTGGCTGCGCGCGACGCCGGCGCGCGCGCGCACGGCCCGCGAGCTCGCGCGGCGTCCCGACGCGATCGCGCGCGTCGCCGCGCTGGCGCCGACCGTGCTCGCGCGGGCGCGGCGCGGCGATCGTCGTGCCCGCGTGATCGTCGCCGCCGGTCAGGCGCAGCTCGCCGCACTCGCGGCGGACGTGATCCGCCGCCTCCGCCTGCGGCCTCCGGTGCTCGTGTCGTGGGCCGGCGGGCTCCTCGCCGACGCGACCTACCGCGCCGGCGTCCGCCGCGCCCTCGCTTGCCGCGTGCGCTGTCGGTGGCAACCGCCCGCCGCCGACCCCGCCCTGGCCGCCGCGCGTCTCGCGCTGCGCGCGCTGCAGGCGCGTCCCGCCAAGCGGCGCCGCTCCCCCCGACCTTCGAGATGAAGCGCCTGGTCATCACCGTCTGTCCGCGCGAGTGCGGCGAGGTCGTGCTGCCCGTCGAACGCCGCCGGCGTGCGCGCCGGCTCGACGCGCGCGCGATCCTGACGGAGCTGGCCGCCCTCGTCGCGCGCCGCGGTCTCGGCCAGCGCGTGGAGCTGCGCGAGGCGTGCGCCGGCGGCTGCGGCGGCCCGGGACCGAACGTCGACGTGACCATCCATCCCGCCACGCCGCCCGGCCAGCGGCCCGATCACGTCGCCATCGGGTGGAAGACCTACGTCTACTCGCTGCCCGCGCTCGACTGCCTGGCCACCGTCATCGACGAGAACCTCGACGAGCCGCGGCGCCGAACCAGGCGTAGGCGGCGGGCCCGGTGAGCGCGGCGATCACGCCGGCCGCGGTGTTGAGCCAGCCGGCGGTCGCCATCGCGAGCACCGCGAGCAGCGCCGGCACGCCGGCCACGACGCACGCCGTCGCGAGCCCGCCCGGCACCCGCCAGGGACGCGCCAGCGCCGGCGCGCTCACGCGCAGGCGCACGAACGCCGCCAGCTCCACCAGCAGGCTCAGCGAGTAGAGCCACACGTTGAGGACGATCAGCTCCTTGAACGAGAACACCGCGAAGGCGGTGTAGAGCACGGCCGACAGCGCGACCGCCGGCCACGGCGTGCCGAACCGCGGATGGACGGTCGCCAGTCCCGACGGCAGCAGGCCGTCGCGCGCCAGCACGTAGGGCAGCCGCGAGTTGGTCAGCAGCAGCGTCATGAAGAGGCCGGCCGTGCTCAGCACGGCGCCGGCGCCGACCGCGTGGCCGAGCCAGCCGCCGCCGACGGCGCGCGCCAGCGCCGGCAGCGCGCCGGTCTCCCAGCGCGTCCAGTCGGTGGCGCCGCTGGCCAGCACCACGCCGACCGGCAGCACGTACGCCGCCGCGATCACGGGCAGCGCGACGAACAGGGCGCGGCGGAATCCGTGCTCGGGCGACTTCGTTTCGCCGAGGCACGTCGACGGCGTGTCCCAGCCGGAGTAGTTCCACATCACCACCGCCAGGCCCAGGCCGAGCCCGGCGCCGAGCGAGCGGCGGCCGGCGGTCAGCGGCTGCCACGGCGCGTGCGCGAGCGTCGTGAGACCGACGACGACGAGCGCGGCGACCGGCAGCAGCGCCACGACCGACAGCGCGACGGCCACCCGCCCCGTCGGCCGCACGCCGAGCACGTTGAGGACCGTGAGCGCGACGATGAAGGCTACCGCCAGCAGCCACCGCTCGCGCGACGTCATCGCCGGGTACCAGAACTTCAGGTACTCGACGAACAGCGCCGGGTAGACGGCGACGTCGACGAAGCTGTCGATCCACGACCACCAGCCGACCTGGAACGACCAGAACGGGCCGAACGCGCGCCGCACCCACGTGACGTAGCCGCCCTCGTCGGGCATCGCCCCCGCCAGCTCCGCCATCGCGAGCGCGACGGGAAAGCTCCAGAGCACGGGCGTGAGCACGAGCAGCAGCAAGGCGAGGCCAGGACCGAACGACGGGATGACGTCCTCGACGCCGTACGGGCCGCCGCTCACGTTGAAGAAGACGATGGCGGCCAGCGGCAGGAGACCCAGCTCCCGCCTGAGAAGGGCGCGCGGCGTCACATCACTTCTGGGCGGCGGCGATCAGCGCGGGCAGCTCCTTCACCCACTCCTCGATGGGACGCGCGGCGTCCACCGTGATCTCGAGCTTGCCGCTCGGCAGGCGGCGCACCTTGCCCGGCGTGGCCGGCCCGAGCGGGATCACCAGCATCTCGCGATGCACGCCGAGCGCGTCGGTGACCGCGAAGATCGCGTCGATCTCCTTCATGGTCACGACCTCAAGCATGCACGCCCGCCTCGGCGGCGCATTCCCCGATCTGGCGCCAGGTCTCGTCGTCGACCGGGATGCCGTCGGCGCGCCGCTGGCGCTCCGTGCGCGCCTCCGGCTCGCCGGGGACGAGGATCTCCTTCGCGCCGGCGGCCGGCGGCGCCGAGCGCACCCAGCCGAGCAGCGCCGTCACCTGCGCGTGGAACTCCGCCGGCGGGAGGAAGCGCGCGGGATCGAGGCACACGATGAGCGTGCCGTTGCGGAACACCGACGGCTCGTCGCTGGCGGCGCCGGCGCCGGACAGGATGCCGGCCAGGATCTCGACGGCCAGCGAGAGCCCGTACCCCTTGTGCGCGCCGGCCGTCAGCAACGAGCCGACCGGATCGGCGTAGTACTCGCGGGGATCGGTCGACGGCTCGCCGCGGCCGTTGAGCATGATGCCGGACGGCACCGACTCGCCGCGATTGAACTTGACGCGCAGCTTGCCCTCGGCCCAGACGCTGGTGGCGAAGTCGTGCGACATCGCGACCGTGCCGTTCGGCCCCGGAATCGCGATCGCGTGCGGGTTGGTGCCGAGCCGCCGCGCGGCGCCGCCCCACGGCGCCACGTTGAGCCCGCCGCGCGCGTTGACCCACACGAGGCCCACCAGCCCCTCGCGCGCCGCCGTCTCCGCGTAGTCGGCGAGGCGGCCGACGTGGTTGGCGCCCCGCAGCGCGACGGCGGCCAGCCCCTGGGCGCGCGCCCGCTCGATCGCCAGCGCGATCCCGCGCCGCGCGACGATCTGGCCGAAGCCGCCGTCGCCCTCGAGCACGGCGACGGTCGGCGTGTCGACGACGAGGTGCAGCTTGGGACGCGGGTTCAGGGTGCCGCGCTTGAGATTGGCGACGTACTGCGGGATGCGGATGACGCCGTGCGAGTCGTGGCCGCGCAGGTTGGCGCGGACCAGCATGGTGGCGATCCACGCCGCGTCCTCCGACGGCACGCCGTGCGCGACGAAGATGTCCTGCGTGAGCCGCTCGAGCGTTGCAGGTTCGACGGTCGGCATGGCGCTTACACTACCTCAATTTGCTCGGCGCGCCCGGTCTCCGCGGCGAGCGTGTGCCCGGAGGCCGAGCGGGGCTTTATCCATCTGATTTAGCTGTCCCCTTAGACCTGGGTAAGGGTTTTCCTACCCTCCGCGTAAGATCTACTCTTGAAGCCCATCTGTCCTTTTTACTAAGATCACGGGGCGACTGGCGGCCCGGGCTCGTCCGGACAGCGCTCACGCCTTTTGGCGACCGACTCGAAGCCCACGAAAGGACCGTCATGCGGACCTCGACGCTCCGGGCGCTGCTCTCGGGGCTCCTCATCCTCGCGCTTCCCGCGATGGCAGAGATCGGCGGCGTGCGGGGCCCGGTAGCGCTTACGACCGTCGTCGTGTCCGCGGCGCCAGCCGAAGGCGACCGTATGGTCAAGGTCTCGCCCGAGCTGCAGGCGCTCTACCGGGCCTATCTCGCGATACAGGGAACCGGCGCGCCGTTGGTTCCGCCCGATCCACTGGTACGGGTTGTCGACGGTCGTGTCGTCATCGACGCCGTCGCGTCCAGCAACGTCGACGACTTGCGAGCTGAGCTGGTGGCCCTCGGACTTCAGCGGGCGGCGCTGGCCGGTCGGATCGTCTCGGGCCAGCTCCCGATCTCGGCCATCGCCGCCATGGCAG
>VBPC01000147.1:3813-17298 GCA_005887895.1 Candidatus Rokuibacteriota bacterium | reverse complement strand
CGGGCGCCTACGCCTACGGCGGCTATCCAGACATCGATGCGTTGTTCAAGGAGCAGGCGCTCGTCACCGATCGCCGCAAGCGGGAAGCGACGCTGCACCAGATCCAGCAGCTCGTCCACGAGCGGGTCAGATTCGGGCCGATCTGGGAGTACATCTGGCCGAGCGGCGTGGGGCCTCGGGTGGAGGAGCCGGCGCTGATGCTGATCAATCCCTATCCGTGGTCGGCGCCCCTGGAGGAGGTACGGCTCAAGAGGCGTCCGAACCTCAGCGCGCCTTGAGCCGAACCTCCTCGAGCGGGGCTGACCACGGGTAGGGGTCGATCAGCATCAGCGCCGGCTCGGCCACGCGGGGACCGATGCCGCTCGGCCAGATGAACTCGTAGAGGGGACCGAACCGCGCTCGCTCGTAGACAATTTGCTGGATCTGGTGGAGCAGCGCTTCCCGCTTCCGCCGATCCGTCTCCCGCGCCTGCTGCTTGAACAGCGCCTCGCGTTGCCGAAGTTCGCCATGGTGCACATGCAGACGCCGTGGAGCGTCTTGCCGCTCCAGGCCGCCTGGAAGGCCGCCCGCTCCATCGTGCGCAGCTTCATCCGGATGCCGACCGCGCCGAAATAGCCGATGATCGTCTCGCCCGCCGACCAGTACGGCGGATACGGATAGAAGTCCCCGCCGTCGAAGCCGTTCGGATAGCCGGCCTCGGCGAGGAGCTTCCTCGCCTTCCCGGGATCGTAGGCGTAGGGCTCGAGCGGCAGCGTGAACTCGAACGTGCGGGGGGCCATGCTGCCGGTCGGGCGCGACGCGCCGAGCGTCTCGGCCTCGCTGAGCGCGCGGCGATCGATGGCCTGGTTCGCGGCGAGCCGCACCCGCCGGTCGTGCCACGGGGACTTCGGATCCCACTGGTCGAAGAAATCCAGGTAGTGCACGCCGATCGCGCCCGAGAAGCCCAGTCGGAACGCGGGATCGCGCTTCAGCTGCTGCGCCGTCGGCGTGTCGAGCATGTAGGCGACGTCCACTTCGCCGTTCTTCAGCATGGCCGCGCGGGTGGTCGGCTCGGGGACGCTCTTGAACACCAGCCGCTTCACGGCCGGCACCTTCCGCCAGTAACCCTCGAAGGCCTCCATGACCAGCTCGATGCCGGGGGTGTGGCTCACAAACTTGTAGGGCCCGAGCCCGACCGGCTGCTTCTTGAAGCCGTCGTCGCCGACCTTCTCGACGTACTTGCGGGGCACGATCCAGCCGGCCCCGGTGGCCAGCGTGCCGTAGTAGGCCATGAAGTCCGGAAAGGGCTCGTGCAGGTGGAACCGCACGCGCCAGGGGCCGACGACCTCGACCTCGCGTACGCGGTCCTTGAGGACCTTGCCGACCTTCGAGCGCTGGAAGCTGAACTTCACGTCCTCGGCGGTGAACGCATCGCCGTTGTGGAACTTCAGGCCCTCGCGCAGCTTGAACTCGTAGACGCGCTGGTCCGCGCTCACCGTCCACGACTCGGCCAGGCTCGGCGCCATCAGATTGCCCGGCATCGGCTTCACGAGCGCGTCGTGCAGCGCGTAGAGCACCCAGAAGGGCGTGAGGAAGCCTCCGGTGATCTCGCCCGGGTCGAACCAGGCCGGGGCCAGCGTGACGTACAGCGCCCACCGCATCTCGCCGTCCGGCTTCGGCGCGGCCGCCGCCCGGGGCTGGGCGGCGGCCTCTCCGACGAAACGGGCGCCGCCGACGCAGCCGGCGAGGAGCAGCGCGGCGAGCGCCAGCGCCTTCACGCTTTACAGCCTCCCGACGACCTCGGCCGGCCAGGCGCGGGCGTCGACGCGCGCATGCCATTCCTTGATCTTGCCGTCGGGAGCGATCACCACGCCGACGCGCTGCGCGCCCTTCTGCGGATCGACGTTGGCGCCGTAGGCGGTGCCGATCGTCCGATCGGTGTCACAGATCAGCGGGAAGTTGAAGTTGAACTTCTCGGCGAACTTCTTGTTGTCAGCCGGAGTGTCGAACGACACGCCCAGGATGACGGCGTGCTTGCGGTCGTATTCGGCCTTCAGGTCGCGGAACCCGCAACCCTCGGCCGTTCAGCCGGGTGTGTCGGCCTTCGGGAAGAACCAGAGCACGACCGCCTTGCCCTTGAAGTCCGAGAGCTTCACCGTCTTGCCGGTGTGATCGCGGCCGACGAAGTCGGGCGCCTTGTCGCCTGGATTGAGCATGAGTCCTCCTTGTCCGCTGCGTCGAGATTTTAGACCAAAGCCGGCGCCGCGTCGTGCTCAGCGCCCGCCGGTGACGGCGAGGGTGTGGCCGGTGACGTAGGCATGGGCGACCTCGAGGGGCTGGCCGAGCCGCCGCAGCGGGGTCCTGTGATTCGGGCTGTACTCCACCGTCTCGTTCAACCGCCGCAAGCCGGCCCCGACGCGCTCGGTGTCGATCGGCCCCGGCGCCACCGCGTTGACGTTGATCCCGTGCTCGGCGAGCTCGAGCGCCACGTCGCGCACGAAGCCGTGCACGCCGGCCTTGGCCGCCGAGTACGCCGAGCCGCCCTGGTAGTAGGCGGTCCACGGCGTGCCCTCCCGGGCGCCCGAGGACATGCAGACGATCCGGCGGTGGCCGTGCCGCATCATGTGCGGCGCCGCGGTCCGCGTGCAGAGGAAGGTGGGGCGCAGGTTCAGCCGGAGCACGAAGTCCCAGTCCTCCGCCTGCATCTCCCAGATCTTCGCGTTGCGACTGCCGCCGACGTTGTTGACCAGGATCTCGACGCGCCCGAACCGATCGACGCAGGTGTCGATCAGCCGCCGGGCGGACTCTTCCTCGGTGAGATCACCGGTGACGGCCAGCGCGGTCCCGCCGGCCGCGGTGATGGCGCTGACCGTCTGCTCGAGCCCGGCCGCCTCGAGGTCGCCGAGGACCACGCGGGCGCCCTCGCGGGCGAGCAGCCGGGCGATCTCCCGGCCGAGGCCGTTGGCGGCTCCGGTCACCACGGCGACGCGATCCCGCACTCCCGCCATCGACGCCTCCTTTGCTCTACAATATCGTGCGCCGATCGGAGGAGGCCAGGCCGTGCACTTCGGGCTCTTCGTCGAGGAGATGCGTCAGGGGTCGAGCCAGGCCTCCGCCTTCCGGGACGTCTTCGAGCTGGCCGAGCGGGCCGAGGCGTGGGGCGTCGACTGCGTGTGGCTGGGCGAGATCCATTTCACGCCGATCCGCTCGGTGATCTCCGCCTCCCTGCAGGTGGCGAGCTCGATCGCCAGCCGGACCCGCCGGCTGCGGGTGGGGACGGCCGTCCAGGTCCTGCCGCTGAACCATCCGCTGCGGATCGCCGAGGAGGTCGCGACCGTCGATCACATCAGCGAGGGGCGCTTCGAGTTCGGGATCGGCCGCAGCGGCGTCGTGCGGACGTACGACGTCTATGGCGTCCCCTACGGCGAGAGCCAGGCCCGGTTCCGCGAGGCGCTGGAGATCATCCGGCTGGGCTGGAAGGGCGAGCCGTTCAGCTACGACGGAGAGTTCTATCGCGTCCACAACGCGACGGTCGTGCCGCGTCCCTACCAGGTGCCGCATCCGCCGATCCGCATGGCCACGACCAGCGACGAGACGTTTCCGCTGGCCGGCCGGCTCGGACTGCCGATCTTCGTCGGACTCCGGGCGACGGAGATTTCCGATCTGCAGGCGCAGCTCGCGCCGTACCGGCAGGCGTGGCGCGAGGCCGGCCACCCGGGCGAGCCCAGCGTCTATCTGCGCATTCCCGTCTACGCCTCGACGACCGAGCGCGGAGCGGTCGAGGAGCCGCGCGAAAGCCTGACGTCGTTCTTCGCGCGCCAGACCGAGCTGGCCCGCTCGGCGGTCGGTCGCGCCGGCGCCGGCCCCGCCGACCGGCGCCGGATGCAGGCCGAGCGCATGGCGAGCCTCTCCTACGAGGACATCCTCGCCAGGAAGGTCGCGTTCGGTACCGCCGCCGGCGTGATCGACCGGCTGACCCGGTTGCGCGAGGAGCTGGGCCTGGACGGGATCGTGGCCGAGCTGAATCCGGGGGGCCTCATCCCGCCGGAGCTCGAGACGCGAAGCCTCCAGATCCTGACGCACGCGGTGCTGCCCGCCTTCAGGTAGAGAAAGGACATGCGATGCTGCCCGCGCTGATCCTCTCGTCCGACTCTCACGTGTTCGAGCCGCCGGACCTGTGGGCCACCCGCATCGACGCGCCGTTCCGCGCGCGGGGCCCGCGGATGCAGCGGATCGACGGCGCCGACGAGATCGTCGTCGAGACCGACCAGGTCCTGTCCGGCATCGGGCTCATCTCGAACGCCGGCGCGCGCTTCGAGGCTCCCGAGACGATCTCCGGTCGCGCCCGCTTCGAGGACGTGCATCGCGGAGGCTACGACCCCCAGCAGCACCTCGCCGACATGCGGCTCGACGGCGTGGCCGGCGAGGTGCTGTACCCCTCGCAGGGCCTGTTCTACTTCCGGGTGGCGGACCCGGCGCTGATGTCGGCGATCTTCCGCGCGTACAACGACTGGCTCGCCGAGTTCTGCAGCGCCGATCGGTCCCGGCTCAAGGGCATCGCGATGATCAACGTGGACGACGTCCAGGACGGCATCGGGGAGCTCGAGCGCGCCGCCCGCCTGGGCCTTGCCGGGGCGATGATCACCGAGTACCCGCTCGAGCATCGCCGCTACGACCAGCCCGAGTACGAGCCGTTCTGGGCCACCGCGGCGGCGCTCGGGATGCCGCTCAGCCTGCACACGGCCACCCGACGCCAGGGCAAGATCCGCGGCACCGGCGCCAAGACGCTGCGCGACGCCAGCAGCCGGGCGACGAAGGCGTTCTATCCGGCGCTCTCGCTGTGCGACATGATCTTCTCCGGCGTCTTCGAGCGTCATCCGGGCCTCACGCTGGCCATCGTGGAGTTCGAGCTCGCGTGGGCGCCCCACGTGCTCTCCTCGATGGACTACACCTATCGCGAGCGCCACGAGGAGGCCATCTACCGGTTCAAGGACGACCTGCGGCCGAGCGACTTCTTCCGTCGCAACGTGGTGCTCAGCTTCCAGGAGGATGCCGTCGGCATTCGCCTGCGGGATACGATCGGCGTGGACAACATGATGTGGGGCTCGGATTATCCCCACAGCGAATCGACCTTCCCGCGCTCGCGCAAGATCCTGGCCGACATCCTGGCCGGCGTGCCAGAGAACGAGCAGGCGAAGATCGTCGGCGGCACCACCGCGCGCGTGTACCGCTTCGACGTGGCGCGGCTGACCGCCCGTTAGCGCAGCGCCCTCTCCGGATGGCTTCGCAGCCTCACGCCTGACTCCTTGTCGAACAGGTGATAGCGCTTGAAGGTGAGCCAGACGGAGTCCCCGGTCACCTGAGGCGCGGCGCCTGAGGTCTGGGCGTGGAGCTCGTGCTCCCCCACGCGGATGGTGAACAGCGTGGTGCTCCGCGGGGGAAGGCTGAGCGTCCCGGTGACGATCCCCCGCAGGCTGTTCTCGCGTTCCTTCGTGGATATCTCCACGTCTTCGGGACGCACGCCCACCCGCGCATTCCCGAGCCTCTCGCCCTGAGGCATGGAGTCCGCGTCGACGAGACTGATCGGCGGGGCTCCGATGTGCAGGTTCAAGAAGCCGGCGACGAAGACGTTCGTCGGCTCGTCGTAGATCTCTTCGGGCGTTCCGACCTGCTCGATCCGTCCCCGATCCATGACGGCCACCAGGTCCGCAAGAATCAGCGCCTCGTGATGGTCGTGCGTCACGTACACGGTCGTGATGCTGAACTGCCGCAGCAGGATCTTCAGGTTGACGCGATATTTCTCCCTCAGCGCCTGGTCGAGATTGGCGAAGGGCTCGTCTACCAGAAAGACGGCGGCGTCCCTGGTGATGCAGCGGCCGAGGGCGACGCGCTGCTTTTCGCCCCCGGACAGGGTGGCCGGCTTGCGTTCCAGGAGATCGGCGAGCTCCACGCCCATGAGCTCGCTGGTTCGCTGATATTTCGCCTGGGCCAGGGCGTCGAGTGCGGGAGACTTCTTCCTGAACAGGAAGTACGACAGGACGTTCGCCTTCGAGCTGAGGTGCGGGTAGAGGGCGTAGCTCTGAAAGACCATTCCGATGCGCCGGTCGCCGGGGCGAACCTGCCTCACGTCGACGTCGTCGTAGCGCACGTCGCCCGAGTCCGGAGGGATCAGCCCGGCGATGATCTTCAGCAGCGTGGTCTTGCCACACCCGCTCGGTCCCAGAACGACCATGGTCCGGCCATCGGGAACCCTGAGACTCAGATTCCGGATGGAGAACGTCGAGCCGTGGCGGCCGCGCTCCTTGAGCGTCTTGCAGACGTCGATCAGATCGATTCGCGCCACGCTCGACCCTCCCGCCTTGACCTGGGCGTACGATAGCGCAACCATCGGCGCGCGACACGCCACCATTCGAGGCCGGGAGGACCCGCGCGACATGCTGCCGACCCACGGACGCTACGAGTACTCGAGCATCACGAAACGCCCGGACTATGCCTGGCCCGGCGGCCGCCGGCTCGCCGTTTACCTGGCGCTCAACATCGAGGCGTTCGGCTTCGGCGTGGGGAAGGGCGCGGCCATCGCCCCGCCGGACCAGGCGCAGAGCCACAGCATCTACAGCTGGCGCGATTACGGCAACCGCGTCGGCATCTGGCGGGTGTTCGAGCTGCTGGACGAGCTCGACATTCCGGCCGAGGCGCAGATGAACACCGCGATCTACGACATGGCGCCGGACATCCCCGAGCGACTGCGGGCGCGCGGTGACGAGATCCTCGGCCACGGCCTGACCAACTCCGACGAGCAGGGGCACCTGGGCGAAGACCAGGAGCGTGCGCTGATCCAGAACGTCACGGCCACGATCGCCCGTCACGAGGGATCGCCGCCGATCGGCTGGATGAGCCCGTGGCTGTCGAACAGCGCCACCACGATGGATCTGCTCCAGGAGGCGGGCTACCGGTACGTCATGGACTGGACGATGGACGATCAGCCGATCTGGATCCGCACACGCCAGGGCCGGCTCCTGGCCATGCCGTACCCCATCGAGGTCAACGACACGCGCGGCATCGTCTGGTACCGCTATACCGCCGAGGAGTTCGCCGAGATGATCGTCGACCAGTTCGACGAGATGCTCGCGCAGTCGACCCACCAGCCGCTGGTGTGCCCGATCTCGCTCCACCCGTTCGTGATCGGCCGGCCGTATCGCCTCCGCCGCCTGCGCCGGGCGCTGCAGCACATCCTCGCGTACCGCGAGCGGATCTGGCTCACGCGGCCGCGCGACATCTACGCCCACGTCGCGTCGCTGCCGGCCGGCGTCGTCCCCGGCAGCCGGTGAGGAGATCGCCATGAAGATCGGCGTCGTGCTGCCTCAGACCGAGATCGGCAACGACCCGGGCGCCATCAAGGCTTACGCCGAGGCGGTCGAGGCGATGGGCTTCACGCACGTCCTCGCCTTCGACCACGTGCTCGGCGCCAATCCCGAGCGGCCGGGGGGATGGAAGGGGCCGTACACGTATCGCCACGCCTTCCACGAACCGTTCGTGCTCTTCGGCTTCCTGGCCGCCGCCACGCGGCGGGTCGAGCTGGTGACGGGGATCATCATCCTGCCCCAGCGCCAGACCGCGCTGGTCGCCAAGCAAGCGGCGGCGGTGGACGTGCTCTCGCGCGGGCGACTGCGCCTCGGCGTCGCCGTGGGCTGGAACCCGGTGGAGTTCGAGGCGCTCGGCGAGGACTTCAAGACGCGGGGTCGGAGGATCGAGGAGCAGATCGAGGTGATGCGCGCGCTGTGGACGAAGGAGCTGGTGACGTTTGCAGGCCAGCAGCATCGCATCTCCGACGCGGGCCTCAACCCGCTACCGGTGCAGCGGCCGATCCCCATCTGGATGGGCGGCGAGAGCGAGGTCGTGCAGAAGCGAATGGCCCGCGTCGCCGACGGCTGGATGCCCCACTTCCGGCCCGGCGCCCCCGCGCAGGCCGTCGTCGATCGGCTCCACGGCCTGGTCCGCGAAGCCGGGCGCGATCCCAAGGAGTTCGGGATCGAGGGCCGCATGACGCTGTCGCAGATCCCACCGGCCGACTGGTCCAGGGAGCTGGAGGCGTGGCGCGCGATGCGCGGCATCAGCCATCTCTGCGTCAGCACCGCCGGCCTGGGCCTGGCCAAGCCTGCCGATCACGTCGAGACGCTGCGCCGCTTCCGCGAGAGCGTCGGATTGAAGTGAAATGGGGGGCCACGAGATGGCCCCCCCATTCCCCCCGACGGGTTCCTACTGCGACCGCATCCGCTCGCTGACGATGTAGCGCTTGTTGTAGGTGTAGGGGCGGACCTCGGGCTTCCAGCGGCCGATGTCCGAGGTGTCGTTCCAGTGCTTGGACATCGGCAGGTCGGTGTTCTCCACCTCATAGGCGCAGAGATAGCGCGGCTCGCCGGCGGCGCTCGTGCGGTAGCGCACGGCGTTGACGGAGCCGGGCAGCTTCAGCAGCAGCGGCAGGTGCTCGTGGTCGTAGAGCTCGTTGAAGAGCGGTTCCCGGTGCGGCTCGACGTCCATCATCACCCAGAACACGTACGGCGTCTTTCCGGTGAGCGCGGCGCCGCCGCCGCACCACTCGTAGACCGCCCGGTGGCGGTTCATCGTGTGCGGGCGCACAGCGGTGGGCCACCGGCCCGCCTCGCCGGCCGCCTTCCACGCCGCGCTCTCGACCACGGCGGGACTGTCGAGCTCGTAGGCGGCGAGATAGCGCGGCTCCGTCGGCGAGGGCTGCGTGTAGCGGGCGGCTCGGCGCACGCCGGGCACCGCCTTCAAGTTCGGGATGTGCTCCGTGTCGTAGACCTCGTTGAAGGTCGCCGCGTGGTCGTGGGCGACGTCCATCCGGACGAGGAACAGGCCGTGGGCGCTCATGATTCCATCACCCGCCGACCGGCCTTCTTCGAGGGCCCGATGAACTCCACCATGTTGCCGTCGGGATCCTTCACGAACACCTGGCGCAGGCCGGTGGGCCCGGAGAAGACGTCACGGCAGACGAGGCCGAGCGTCTCGATCTTCGCGGCGGTGGCGTCGCAGTCGTCCGTCCACAGCGCAAAGTGGGGGTAGCGCGCCTCGATCCGCTCCCGCTCGACGGCGGGGCGGACGAGCTGGTCGTTCAGGATGATGTGCAACTGCAGATCGCCGCCCAGGCTGTACCAGATGCCGGGAAAGTCGAACGCCGGGCGCGGGATCTCCTGCAGCCCCAGCGTGTCCGAGTAGAACTCGCGGGCCTTGGCGACGTCGGTGACGGTGACGCTGACGTGCGTGAACTGCTTGAAGAGACTCATGGGTGCCCCCCTGGCTGTGGCTCGGACTCGCGATAATCCTTGAACGGCGCGTCGCGCTGGCTCAGCAGATCGCGCACGCTGCTGCCATCCCGCTTGAACTGGGCGCGATAGGCCTGGCTGGCGGCCGTCGAGAACGCCAGCGCCTGCAGCTCGGTGCCGGCCCGGATGGCTGCCCGCAGCCCCATGATCTCCATCGCGCGATGCACCGCCCGCTTGTTGATCTGCGTGAGCTCGGTCGGCACGAGGGCGATGCGCCCGGCGATCGCCAGCACGGTCGTCTCGAGCTGGGCCGGCGGCACGGCGCGGTTGGCGAAGCCCCGGGCGGCGGCCTCGATGCCGGTGATCGCATCGCCGGTCAGGAACATCTCCATCGCCGAGCGCATGCCCATGAGCCAGGGATGGAACTGGTTGTCGGGCGGGCTCATGAGACGCGTCGGCGGATACCCGAGGCGCGCGTCCTCGGCGACGTAGACGAGATCGCAGCAGGCGGCGAGCTCGCTGCCGCCGGCCAGGCAGTAGCCGTGGACCTGCGCGATGACGGGCTTGGCGAGATCCCAGATCCGGAACCACCCCTCCACCACGTGCCGCGCCCACTGGCCGGGACCGCCCGGCGAGTAGAACGGCTGATCGACGCTGTTGTCGGCCGAGAGATCGTAGCCGGACGAGAAGCACGGGCCGGCGCCGCGCAGGATCGCGACCCTCACGGAGGCGTCGGCATCGGCCTCCTGGAGGGCGCTCAGGATCGCGCCGCGCAGCTCGTTGTTGAGGGCATTGCGTTTCTCCGGTCGATTCAAGGTCAGGCGGCGCACACCGGCGAGCGGCGTGTCGACGACGAGCGTGAGTGAGGGCGCCATCGCCGGACTGTGCGCCCGGCCCCGGGGCCTGTCAAGCGAGCGAGCGAAACGCGCCTAGGCCTCGACGCGCCGGCGGCGGACGGCGACGACGCGGATGATGGCCCACGTGGCGAGGACGGCCACCAGCGTGCTCTGCACGGCGACGCCCATCACGCGAAGGCCCTGCTGCACCGCCTCCAGGCTCACGCCACTGGCATAACCGATCACGATGAACGCGCTCGACCACACGAGGCAGCCGGCGGCGTCCACGACGAGGAATCGCGCGAAGGGCATCCGCGACGCGCCGGCCAGCGGCGCCAGCAGCACGCGCGCGCCGACGACGAAGCGACCGAACACGACGCTGGCGAGGCCGGGCGTGAACCGCGGCGCCCGGCCCAGGCGCGCGCCGCCGAGGCGGCCGATCCAGTAGCCGATGCTGTCGCCGACAAGCGCGGCGGAGGCCGCGACGGTGAGGCCGACGGCGAGGTCGAGGTGGCCGCTCCTGGCCGCGATGCCGACGGCCAGCAGCAGCAGCTCGCCCGGGATGGGAAGGCCCGCGTTGTCCAGCAGGATCGCCGAGAACACGATCCAGTAGCCGTAGGCCACGAACAGTCCCATCAGCGCCTCGGCGGTCACGGTCACGGCGGATCCCCCTCGGCTGGCAGTCTGGAGCAACGGATGTACCACACCGGTGACGCCGGCTAAGTGCGTGTTCTGGAACGCGTCACTTCGCGTGGTCTGGCTTCGATCGGGCGGCCTGCCCGGTTATCGACCATCGTCGGTGGTCAGCGATCGGTCAGTGTCGCGGGCGGCCCATCGAGTAGACTGCCGCCGTGATCGGCTCGGCGGATGTCGTGGTGATCGGCTCGGGCGCATTCGGCGCCAGCGTCGCCTACCATCTCGCGCGGCGCGGGCTGCGGGTGGTCGTGCTCGAGCGCTCGGCACTCGCCTCGCAGACTTCGCCGCGGGCCGCCGGGCTCACCAGCCAGGTGCGCGCGACGCCGGCGCTCACGCGGCTGGCCCAGCGGGCGGTGGTGAAGCTGGCCGCCTTCACCGCCGAGACCGGCCAGCCGCTGCGCTTCACGCAGAGTGGCGCGCTGAAGATCGCGCGCACCGAGCGCGACGCCGAGCAGCTCGCGCGCGAGGTGACGCGCGGGGCGGAGGTCGGTGTCCCGATCGACTTCGTCACCGTCGCCGACGCCCGGCGGCGCTTGCCGATCCTCGGCGAGCGCGGGATCGTGGCCGTCACCTGGAGCCCGACCGACTGCAACGTCGAGCCGTCCGAGCTGCCGATTGGCTACTGCCGAGCCGCGGAGAAGCTCGGCGCCGTGCTGCTGGCGCACATGCCGGCTACTGGCTTCGAGGTCGGCGCCTCGGGCGTGGAGGGCGTACGCACGCCCGGCGGCACGATCGCCACGCGGACGGTCGTCGACGCCGCCGGCGCCTGGGCGCGGCTGATCGCCGCCGGGCTCGGCGCGCCGTTGCCGGTGGTGGCGACGCGCCACCAGCTCCTGATCACCGAGCCGATCCCCGGCGTCGGACCCGAGTTTCCGATCGCGCGCGTGATCGACGCCAACGTCTACGTGCGCCACGAGCGCGGCGGCCTCATGCTCGGCGGGTACGAGCCGGACCCGCTGCAGCTCGACATGGCCGCGCTGCCGCCGTCGTTCGAGATCCGTGAGCTGTCTCTCGACATCGAGGTGCTGTGGCGCCTGGCGCGCAGCGTGAGCGAGCAGTTCCCGATCTTCCAGGACCCGACGATCCGGGTCGCCGAGCACCGCGGTGGGCTGCCGACGCTGACGACGGACGATCGTTACCTGGTGGGGCCGCTGCCGGGCGTGGCCGGCGCCTGGGTGATGAGCGGCTGCTGCGTCGGCGGCCTCAGCGTCTCACCGGCGCTGGGCGAGGCGATGGCCGAGTGGATCGTGGACGGGGCGCCGCGGCTCGACCTCGCCGACATCTCCGTCGCGCGGTTCGCCGGCCACGAGCTCGACGAGACGGCGCTACGCGAGCGCTGCCGTCACGCCTACGCGACGCACTATCGCGCGGGAAGCGACAGGTAGCCGGGCCGACGGCGCCGGGGTCAGCAGACCGAATTCGATTTCCGCCACGTCGCTGCGAACGACGCGCTCGTAGAGATAGGGCTGATCGAGCGGCCCGCGGCCGTACAGGCTGTCGAGGTCCAGCGCCGGCGTGCGGAGATTCTCGAGGTAGGTGAACCCGGCCGGGATCGACGACTCCCCGTCGGCCGGGCTGGGCGCGTCCACCTCGTGGGCGAGCGCCTTCAGCAGCTCCTGGACGCCGGGATCGAGGCCGCCATCGGTGGCATACGGCAGGAAGCACTCCGGACGCTCTTGCACGTCACTGGCACGGCGGAGCCCGCGCACTGTAGCACCGTTCACCCGGCCCCAACAGGCGCCCCGCGGGCGCCGCGCTCAGACGCCGGTGCCGAAGCCGCCGGCGGCGCGAACGGTGGCCGCCTCGCCCATGTGCGTCGAGCAGTGCAGCAGCGCGATACCGCTCAGCATCGTCGCCCGCGGCCGCCCGGGGAATGCCTTGACGATCATCTCGGTGCGGCTGCCGAACGCGCCCTCGTTGGCGGCGCGTTGCACGCCCTCGGGCGTGACCGCCCCCTCCCAATCGGGGGTCTTGAAGCCGCCGACGACCTCGCGCGTGCGGCGCCCGACTGCGTCGCGGTACTCGCGCAGGGCCGCCAGGTCGAGGTCGCGGGTGACCTGCTCGACCTCCCCGCTCGTCATGCCGATGCCGAAGTCACGGCGACTGACCCCCAGCCGCTTGGCCCACTGATCCTCGAAGACCTGCGCCCGGCCGCTCAGCACCGAGTTCACGAAGATGTCCTCGGCGCGGGCGATGTGCCACAGCAGCCACGCCAGCGAGTTGAGGTCCGCGCGCGGGCGCACGCGCATCTGCTCGTCGGTCAGGCCGGTGAAGGTGCGCTCGGCCGCCGACATCTTGTTGCCGCCCACCGCCGCCGAGTGCACCGCGGCGTGCTGATCCAGGAACAGGTCTCGCGCGTCCATTGGGGGTCCTCCTGGGGGGACTATACCTAATTCCCGGTGGCATCGGCCTTGCTCCGCACGTCGGCGGAGGATTAGTCCGATGGCGAAGCGACGGATGCGCCGTACCCGGAAGGATGGAGGCACCGAGCGTCAGAGCACCACCGATGCGCTGACCGATCAGGCGCGCCAGATGTCGGTCGGCGCCGTCAAGGTCGCGACCGAGGCCGCCCGGGCCGCGCTCGGGGGAATGCAGGAGCTCGGCCGGGCCGTGGCCGGCATGGCCGCGCCCGCCGCGCGCCAGACGGTGAAGACGGCCAACGAGATGGCGCGGGCGACGGTGCAGACCGCCCG
>VBPC01000147.1:0-3655 GCA_005887895.1 Candidatus Rokuibacteriota bacterium | reverse complement strand
CCGGCCATCAGCTTGGCTTCGTCGAGCGCGTCGATCTTCACCTCGAGCTGGTTGTTGGCCAGGTGGTCGAGGATGCGATTGAGCCGCTCGGGCAGCCGCTCGACCAGCTCCTTCGTCTCCAGCAGCCCGGTCAGCAGGTGGCCGGGCGACATCGACTGCACCAGCCGCTGCTGCATGATGCTGGCGGAGTGACGCCGCACCAGCGCATTGGGGCTGATGTCGGGATCGAGGCGCCGGCCGATCTCGTCGAGGTGCAGCAGCGTCTTGCCGAGCATCGCCAGCTCCGGCGGCAGGCGCAGGCCGCAGTCGGCTGAGAGCCAGGCCAGCTCCAGCACGGCGCGGCCGACCTCCATCTCCTCGACGTCCCGGTTTTGCCCCACGAGATCGCCGACCCGCCGGCGGAACATCGCCTCGTCGAAGGCCTCGCGCGGCTGCCCGAGCTTGATGGTGTAGGCGGCGGCCTCGTCGGGCCGTCCCTCGCTGACGCTCAGCAGCAGCTGCAGCAGATAGTCCTGGGTCCGCGGGGTGACGCGCCCCACCATGCCGAGGTCGATGAGCGCGAGCCGCCCGTCTTCGGTCAGGAGCACGTTGCCGGGGTGCGGGTCGGCGTGGAAGAAGCCGTCGACGAGGATCTGCTTGAGGTAGGCCGCCACCAGGTCCTCGGCGAGGGCGGCGCCCTCCACCTCCTGCACGACCACCGGGCTCAGCGCGGTGATCTTCGTGCCGGTGACGTACTCCATCGTCAGCACGCGCGAGGTCGTGTAGTCCTCGACCGGCGCCGGGACGAACAGCCGCGGAAACGAGGCGAGGTTGCGCCGGAGGGTGACGAGGTTGCCGCCTTCCTGGATGTAGTCGAGCTCGCGCAGCACGCTGCGCCGGAACTCCTCCAGCAGCCGGGCGAACTCGTAGCGGCGGCCGACGTCGGTGTGGCTGTCGAGAAACCCGCCGATGTCCTCCAGCGCCTCCAGATCGTCGAGGACGCGCTCGCGCACGCCCGGCCGCTGGACCTTCACCGCCACCCGCCGGCCGTCGCGCAGCCGGGCGCGGTGGACCTGGCCCAGCGAGGCGGCGGCCATCGGCGTCGCCTCGAACTCCGCAAAGGCCTTCGACAGACGCACGCCGAGCTCGCTGGCGACGATCCGCTCGGCGTCCGCGAACGGGAAGGGCTCCACCTTGTCCTGCAGCCGCGCCAGCGCGTGCAGGTAGGCGGGCGGCAAGAGGTCCGGCCGGGTCGACAGGAGCTGGCCGAGCTTGACGAACGTCGGGCCGAGGCTTTCGAGGTCGTCGGCCAGGCTCTTCGCCTCGGCCGCCATCGCCTGACCGGCCGGACTCTCGGCCAGCACCTCGTCCAGACCCGAGGCCTGCACGAGATCGGACCGGCCGTGCTTCATCAGGAGCCAGGCGATCTCCTGGTACCGCTTGAGGTGCTGCGGCTTCGGCAAGAAGGGCATACCGGCACATCCAGTGTACCGACACCGGCGAAGCGCGCCGGATGGCGGCGGCGTGGGCACGAACTCCGGCGGCGGTAGAAGGCGGACGGCGACGGGCCGGCGTGGTACGTTCTCCTGGAATCCCGGGCGACGACGTGGTCGCCGTTCCAGGAGGAGGCGCATGGCGAAGCTCGCGCTGCGGGTCAACGGCGCGGTCCGGGAGATCGAGTCCGACGATCCCGACGTGCCCCTCCTCTACCTGCTGCGTAACGACCTCGGGCTGAGCGGCACGAAATTCGGGTGCGGCCTCGCGCAGTGCGGCGCCTGCACGGTCCTCGTCGATGGGCGGGCGGTGCGCTCGTGCAACGCGCCCGCGCGCGCGGTCGTCGGCCAGGACGTCGTGACCATCGAGGGGCTCGGCTCGGACGATCGGCCCGATCCCGTCCAGTCGGCGTTCATCGCCGAGCAGGCCGCGCAGTGCGGCTACTGCACGGCCGGCATGGTGATGACCGCGCGCGCGCTGCTCGCGCACACCCCGCGCCCGAGCGAGCAGCAGGTGCGGGAGGCGCTGGCTGGCAACCTCTGCCGCTGCGGGAGCCACGCGCGCGTCATTCGCGCGGTGCTGCGCGCCGCCGCCCAGGGAGGGCGCTGAGATGCTCTCGCGCCGCGCCTTCCTCGCGACCGGTGGGCTGCTCGTGGTCGCCTTCCGGCTCGGGCGGCGGGCGATGGCCCAGAGCGTCCCCAACGCCGACCGGTTCCTCGGCAAGCCGCTGGCGCCCGACGTGGTGGACTCGTACCTCGCCGTCCACGCCGACGGCTCGGTCACGATCTTCGTCGGCAAGGTGGACATCGGCACCGGCGGGCGCATCGCGATGCGCCAGATCGTCGGCGAGGAGCTCGACGTCCCGCCCGAGCGCATCGCGATGATCGAGGGTGACACCGCGCTGACACCCAACCAGGGCGCCACGGCCGGCAGCTACGGCATCGCCCGCGGCGGCGCGCAGATCCGCCAGGCGGCGGCCACCGCTCGCCAGGTGCTCGTCACGCAGGCGGCCCGGCGCCTCGGCAAGCCGGCCGGCGACCTCGAGGTGGCGGACGGCGTCGTGCGGACGAAGGATGCGAGCGCCTCGGTGAGCTACGGCGACCTCGTCGGCGATCGCGCGTTCGGCGTGAAGGTCGATCCCAAGGCGCCGCTGAAGTCGCACGAGCACTTCCGGTTCATCGGCAAGTCGTTGCGGCGCCCGGACATCCCGTCGAAGGTGACGGGCCTCCACCGCTACGTCCACGACCTCGTCCTGCCCGGCATGCTGCACGCCCGCGTCATCCGCCCGCCCGCCCACGGCGCCACGCTGGTGAACGTGGACGAGACGTCGATCGGCTCCATCGCCGGCGCCCGCGTCGTCCGCATCCAGAGCTTCCTGGCCGTCGTCGCCGAGCGCGAGTGGGACGCGGTGCGGGCGGCCCGCACGCTGCAGGCCACGTGGACGCCGGGCACCGGGCTGCCCGACGCGGCGACGCTCTTCGACTCGATGCGCGCGGGCCCCGTCGTCCGCGACCAGGAGATCGCCAAGAAGGGCGATCTCTCGGCGCTGAGCGCGCCGCCGCCGGGCATCACGCGCACGCTGACGGCCCAGTACCGCTGGCCGATCCAGACCCACGGCTCCATCGGCCCCTCGTGCGGCGTGGCCCACGTGCGCGCGGATCGCGCCACGATCTGGAGCTCGTCGCAGAACACGCATGGCTTCCAGGCGACGGCCGCGCGGTTCCTCGGGCTCGAGAAGGACCGCGTGCGCGTCATCTACATGGACGGCTCCGGCTCGTACGGTCCCAACGGCGAGGACGACGCGGCCGCGGAAGCGGCGCTGCTCTCGAAAGCGCTGGGCCGACCGGTGCGCGTGCAGTGGAGCCGCCAGGAGGAGCACGGCCTCGACCCCAAGGGCCCCGCCCAGCTGCTGGAGCTGCGCGCCGTCGTCGACGCGGAGAACGAGGTCATGGTCTGGGAGACGCAGGCCTGGCTCCCGATCGCCACCGCCAACCTGCCGAACATCCCGCTGCTCTCGCTCGATGCCGCCGGCCTCCCGCAGACGCCGGGCCGCTCGACCGGCCTGATCTACCAGAACATCGATCCGCCCTACACGATGCCGAACGTCAACGCCGTCGTGCACTGGATCCCCGACGCGCCGCTGCGAACCTCGGCCATCCGCGCCCCCGGCAAGATCGCCAAC
>VBPC01000146.1 GCA_005887895.1 Candidatus Rokuibacteriota bacterium | reverse complement strand
AGGGAGCGAACACCCCGGCCGCGAGCGGAATGGCAACAACGTTGTAGCCGGCCGCCCACCAGAGGTTCTGGGCCATCTTGCGGTAGGTGGCCTTGCTGAGCCTGCCCGACCATCGCCACGCGCTAGCCCTGCTGCTGCACATCCTTGATCTTCGACGCCTTCTGTTCCGGGAGCACCTCGGCGAAGACGGTGTCGATGTCCAGATCCTCGGCGACGGCCGTCGCGGCCGCCTGCGCGTCGCCGGTCATCATGATCACCTCGATGCCCTCCGCGTGCAGGCGCTCCACCGCCTGCCGCGATGCCACAGTCAGTGTTGCTCCCGCACGCCGACCTGTGTGACCCCGCCCAAGCCGCCCTCGGTGCAGTCGAAGGCGGAGAGCAGCTCTTCACCTCATGTTCGAGTGTCCGTTCCGCGGGATCTCCTTTCTGATGGCCCGGCAGCTTCCTTGTTCGCCCTGTTCGCCGCGCGGTAGGCAAGTGCCATGATCGGTCCGATCGTCGCCCCCCCTGATCGCGGAAGCCATCGCCACCTCCCATTTGGTCAACCCGAAGGTGGGACTGCTCGGGTCGTACTGGGTGGGACGCGACAGCCGGGCCACGAAGCGCAGGAAGCCATCCAACGGATCCTGGATGCCCATGGCGCGCATCGGTTCGTTATTCGGTATCCAGAACCAGAACGCTGACTTCCTCGACGTTCCACCGAGTTCCGGGGCCTTCTCCAGAAGCACCACATCGTTGCCCAGCCAGCGGCCGAACAACGCTGCCGTCATCCCGCCTGCTCCACTGCCGATAAGGCTTGCCGTCGCCGGGCGCGGTAGTCGGTAACTATGTCGAAAAGCCGGAAGCGGCGTGCCGGTACACGAAGGCTCCGCCTCGAGATAGTCTCGGAGAGCTTCCTCGAAGCCGCCGCGTGCAGCCCCGCCGTCCTCGTGATCATGCCGTCGAGATCGAACAGGAGAGCGTCGAAGTCGAAAGATCGATGGTGATGGCGCGTGATCTCACAAGCTTACGGCCATTCCGCCGGCGGCCGGTCCAGGGCGATGCGATCCCAGCGCGCCAGATCGGCGGCCGCGTCGTAAATGCTCTGAAAGAAGTCGAGCACTGCTACATCCGGCGACGGTAACGACCGGACGGATTCGTACGGCAGGATGAAATCGGCGAGCTCGCGGCTGTAGTAGGCACTCGCCGGCCTGGCCAACCGGGCCGCAAGGCCGGGCGGCTCCGGCCGCGCGTAAGCATAGAATGCGGGCTCGGGGACCGTTCCGCTTCCTGGCCAGAACCCGAAGCTGATCTCCTCGTGTGACATCGCCTCGCGCAGGACCGACCATTCCGAGTCCTTGGATTCCGGAGCACGTCGTCCGCTGAAGCGCGTCAGTGCCAGATCGAAGGCGCCCCAGAAGAAATGCACGGGACTCGTCTTCCCGAGAAATCGCCCTTTGAACCGGGTCAGGACACGGTTGGCATGCAACAGCATGTGGAAGAATCGCTGCGCGAGATCGGCATCGTACGACGCATGGCGACGATCCTCCAGGAACGGGACAGGCCCGTCGACCTCAACGGGTACAGGCCAGATCTTCACGACGATTCCCAAACTGTCGAGCGCATCCACGTACTCTCGATAGAAGTCCGCGACCGCCTGCGGCCGCAGCGCGATGCTGCGGCTTCCGCCGTCGCTCGTGTTGACGATGAGGCGGTGCGCGATCAGATCGAACTGGGCCTCGAAGCAGAGAGACCGGTACGGGATTGGCGAGGTGACCAAACCGCGCGCGCTAACGTACAGCGGCACGTGCCACCAGTGATTCTCATGCGGGGCCAGGGCAAGCCGCGTCTTGCCAACGATCTGCGTCCACATGTGGAGCGTGTCGTGCGTGTCTTGCCATTCCGTGAGCAACAGCTTCGGCCACACTCCCGAATCAAGAGCCACTGCGTACCCCTCCTAGGCCTTCGGCGGGAACCGATCGAGGATCCGGGGGATGGCCTCACGAATACGCGACGGTTCGGGCGCCGCCGCCGTCGCATGGACAGCCTGTGGTCGGCTATGCGCCGACGCGCCACCGGTGACGACGGACCCCGCGCCGGTTAGTCCAGCGCCCAGCATGAAGAAGTTACGTCGGATGATCGAGGTAGGACGATCATCAGGCGTGGCCACGGCTTGCCTCCCTCAGTCTCAGGCGGCCCGTTGAACTTCAGCTAACTATACGCCACAACTCTTGTGGGTCTCGTAGCGTGTCTCGCTGAACAGGGCGGGCTCAGGCGAGATCGAACAGCAAGCAATGCGCAGCCGTCTTCGCACGAAGTCGCAGCTCGGCCTCGTCGCTAACAGCCGCGCCGTCGCCGGCGGCGAGATCTACGTCGTTCACGCTGATGTCGCCGTCGATTACCTGCACCCACCCATGACGTCCGCGCCGCAGCTTATGTACGACCGAGTCACCCGCCCGCAATAGTCCAAGGAATATCTCGCTATCCTGATGCACGGTCACGCCGCCATCGCGCTCCGGGGCGGCGATGAGCTTCAACGTACCGACAGCGTCGTCGGTCCGGACGCGTCGCTGCTCGTAGCTCGGGTTAGATGCCATAGAGTCTCGGCCCGGGATTCAAGGACTCCCACTCGCCAGGAAGTGGTCGCCGTGGACGGTGCTCGACTACTACCGACTTGGTGAGCAAAATGGACGGCGGTGCCAGCGGACGCCATGAAGATACGGCTGATACTCAACGGCCGAGTGATCACGGCTACATTGATCGACAGCGAAACGACACGGGATTTCATTGCCCTGTTGCCGCTCACCCTCACGATGAACGATCTGTTCGGTCGAGAGAAGTTTGGTCATTTGCCGAGATCGATCTCCGAAGGAGGCGAACGGACGCGAACATACGAAATCGGCGACGTGATCTATTGGTCACCCGGGCCAGATGTCGCAATCTACTATCGCCATGACGGCGAGGGCATTCCGGCGCCCGGCATCATCGTGATAGCGAAGATCGATTCAGGCGTCGAGGCTCTCAGTCTCCCCGGTTCCGTACGAGTGACTATGGAACTCATCAAATAGCGACGAGCAGTACCAAGTAGGAGGCAGCCGGTGGCCACGTGGACGAGAGACGAGCTTCGGAAGATCGCAGCCGCCGAAGAGTTGGAGCTCGCGTCACTTGGACCGATGGCATGCTGCGAAATCGGGTGACGATCTGGGTCGTGCGCGTCGGCGACGATGTCTACGTCCGATCATGGAAGGGCCGCACAAGCGGCTGGTTCCGCGCCGCTCAGGTTCGCCACGCAGGCCACGTCAAGGCCGGCGGCGTCGGCAAGGACGTCAGGTTCGTGGCGGAGACTGACGACAACATCAGCGACGAGATCGATGCCGCGTATCGTACGAAGTACCGACACCATGGCGGACGCTACGTCGATCCCATGGTGGCAGCGACGGCGCGAGCGACAACGACCAAGCTGGTGCCGCACTCAACAGCTTCGTAGTTCGAGAGGCCGACACGAGGCGAGGTTCATGGATCGGCGCCACGCAATCGGTCGGGTCATCCTTCTTCCTGCTCGCTGTTCGGCCACGCGAAGGTCATAGAGCGTCTGGAGATTCAGCCAGAACTGCGGACTGGTGCCGAAGAAGTGGCCGAGCCGCAGCGCGGTATCGCCGGTGATGGCGCGCTGACCGTTCAGAATCCCGGTCACCCGATTCGTGGGAACCCTGAGTTGCCGCGCCAGCTCCGCGGCGCTCATCTCCAGCGCCCTCAGTTCCTCGGCGAGGTGATCGCCGGGATGAATTGGGATGCGCGCCATGTCTTGTCCTCCCCTAGTGATAGTCGACGATTTCGACGTCGGAGGGCCCGCGGTCGCCCTCGGCCCATTCGAAACAGATCCGCCACTGATCATTGATTCGGATGCTGTACTGACCCTTCCGATCTCCGCTCAGCACTTCGAATCGGTTGCCGGGCAACCTGGCGAGATCTCGTAGCGCCGTCGCCGCGTCGAGACGGTCCAGCTTCAACTGGGCCGCACGCTGAATTCCGGAAAGCGCTTTTACCCGCTTCCCCGAGGCGAAATCGCGAGTCCGCTTGTCGCGGTAGCTGAGGATCATCGCTGAGCGTACCCGCAATGTACGCGTTACGTCAAACGTAACTCGGTTTGGCTCGCACTCGCGAGATCCGCCGCGAGAATGCAGCCGGCAGCGGGCCAGGCGCTTCGCGAAGTGGTAGCAAGGCGGTAGCACGAGCGCGTGGCTGAAGTGGAAGCCCGCGTCGACAAAGAGGAACCGGCCGCGCCTCCTTCGGACCCGCTGATTTCCGATTAGTGGGTCGGCGACGTCGCGGAACTCGCGCTGAACACGGCAGAAATCGACTTTGTCATGAATTACATCGGGCCACCGAGCGCGAATCGGGCACTTCCAAAGTGTTGCTGATGGAAAATCAGCAGGCACTTCCGGTGTTCTGGAAGTGCCTGCTTTGATTGGTGGGCCGTCAAGGACTCGAACCTTGGACCCGCTGATTAAGAGTCAGCTGCTCTACCAACTGAGCTAACGGCCCGACAGCGGTCGACGTCGAGTGGTGCGCCCGAGAGGATTCGAACCTCTGGCCTTTGGCTTCGGAGGCCAACGCTCTATCCACCTGAGCTACGGGCGCCTGCCACGAACCTCCTTGGGTGGGGTGACCGAGGGGAATCGAACCCCCAACCCCTGGAGCCACAGTCCAGTGCTCTGACCAATTGAGCTACGGTCACCGCGCGGCGACGCAAGCGTTGATAGTACCGAATCACTCGCCGCGCGTCTAGCCTTCGTCCATCTCCCGCGGCGAGGGCCCGCCGTCGATCACGATCGTCTCGCCGGTCATCCACGCGGAGGCGTCGGAGGCCAGGAAGACGCACGGATGGGCGATCTCGTGCACCTTGCCCCACCGCCCCATGCCGACCCGCGAGGCGACGCGATCGTACGTCTTCTTGCCGTCGGGCCCGGCCTGCTTGAGCACGTCGAGGTACCCTTCGGTCTCGACCGGCCCCGGCGCGATGCAGTTGACGCGGATGCCCTTGCGGCCCCAGGCGGTGCCCAGCTCGCGTGTCAGCGTGATGACCGCCGACTTGGCGGCCCCGTAGTGCGACATCATGGTCGAGCCGTACACCCCGGCGATCGACGAGATGTTGACGATCACGCCGCCGGTCGGCTGCTGCATCATCTGCTTGCCGGCCCACTTGCAGCCGAGGAAGACGCCGTTGAGGTTGATCTGGATCACCGTGTTCCAGCCGTTGACCGAGATGTCCTCCGGCTTGGCGCGAAACGAGGCGCCGGCGTTGTTGACCATGATGTCGAGCCGGCCCCACTCCTGGACGGCCCGCTCGACGATGCCCTTGACCTGCTCTTCCTGGCGCACGTCGACCACCATGGAGAACGCCCGGCGACCGAGGTTGCGAACCTCCTTCTCGACGGGTTCCAGGTGCTCGGCCTTGCGGCTGCAGAGGGCCACGTCGGCGCCGGCGCGGGCGAACTCGATGGCGATCGACTTCCCGATGCCGGTGCCGCCGCCGGTGACGATCGCGGTCTTGCCTTCCAGCGAGAATGGGTTCCTGGCCATGGCCGGGACGATACCCCAGCCGGTCGTCAGCGTCTACGGATACAGAGGGGGGCCACGGCTTTGCCGGGGCGCCCCGAACGTTGGGGGCGCCTGGGGGCCCCATTTCGGGGCCCCCATTTTCAATTGGGCAAGGCGATGTCCATCTGGCGCTGCGGCACCTCGCGCTCGATGCGGCGCCAGACCGACGCCGGCGAGAACGACGCGCCGTTGCTCTGCGCGCAGCCCTGCAGCTTGTCGAGCAGCGAGCGCGCCTGCTCCAGGCGTCGACGCGGCGCCTTGGCCGTGCGACGGACGTCGTCGTCGCCGGTGCGGGTGGCCTCGTACCAAGCCTGCTCGAGGTGGGCCACCAGCAGCACCACCCGGTCGATCTCGCCGTCGAGGTACGCCGACCATTCCTTCGGCGAGGCGAAGCGCGGGCAGTCGGCGCTCATGACGCCGTCGAAGTGCGCGGCGAGCTGCGTGACCTCCTCGAGGTGGTGCTGCATTCGCGCGCGCGCCTCCTCGGGGGGACGCTCGTCGTGCGCCCCGGCGGGGACGACCGCGAGGAGGAGCCAGACGGCGGCGAGCACGCGTCGCATCGCCTTCAGTATAACGAGCGGGCCGCGATTACGAGCGGGCCGCGCGCGCCCGTCAGCGCGCGCCGGCGGCAGGCGGGCCCACGTGCCACAGCACGACCGCGTATTGCGGCTCCGGAAGGTCCTCGCGGGCGACGATCGGATAGATCGAGACATGATCGATCGGCCGGCCATCGGCGGGCAGCGTGGTGAAGCCCGCGTTGATCATCTCGCGGGCGCCGAGCGTGTACACGGTGGCCACGACGCGCCCGGTACGGTCGTAGGCCAGCTCCGGCCCGCCGGCGCGCCGAGACTCGACCCGGGTCACCGAGGGGAACCGCTCCATCAGCGGATGCCGGGGGGCCGTCGCCGGCAAGGCCGAGATCGCGTCGTCGGCAGTCTCGCGCGGCCGCCGCACGACGAGGTCGTTGACGACCTGCTCGACGCCGTCGACCTGCCAGGCCGCGATCTCGGCGTCGGACTTGTCCGCCGGCGTCGCGACCGAGCCCGTCAGGTAGACGACGCGATCGTACACGTCGACCTTCACGCGGCGCAGATGGCGCACGTGCAAGTCGGCCATGCGGTGCTTGACGTCGGCGCCCACGGCGTAGTCGCCCGCATATCCGCTGAAGGTGCGACCGGCCAGCGAGCAACCGCCGGCGGTCAGCGTGACGGCCGCGCCGAGGGCGAGGACACGGTGTGCAACGATCTTCCGAGCGTGCAGCCGGGGACCCTCCTCAGGCCGCCGCGGCCGGCCGGATGGCAGAATGTTCGTGCAACCGCTGCTCCACCGTCTGCCAGCAGACGTTGCGGAAGAACGCCTCGACGTACTTGGCCTTGTCGGTGACCTTGTAGTCGCGCATGAAGGCGTGCTCCCAGACGTCCATGACCAGCAGCGGCTTGAAGCCGGCCGGCACTCCGTCCTGGTGCAGCGAGATCCAGTGGTTGGTCAGCCGGTCGGTGGCCGGATCCTGGAAGAGGATCACCCAGCCGATGCCGCGCATGTCGCCCATCGCCTGGAAATCGGTCTTCCAGGCCTCGAGAGAGCCGAACGCCTCGCCGAGCGCCTGCGTCAGGCCCGAGCTCGACGACGGCATGGGGTCGGCGGCGGGACGCAGGTTCGAGAAGTAGTACTCGTGCAGGATCATGCCGTTGTACTCGAAGCCCAGCCGGCGCGTCAGCTCGGCGAACGCCGGGTCCTTGCCGGACGCCTTGCCGCGCCCCAGCATCTCGGCGAGTTCCTGGTTCAGCGTGTTCACCTGCTTGACGTAACCCGAGTACAGCTTGAGATGCTCGGCGATCTGATTGTCGGAGATGCCGTCGAGGCCGCGAAGCTGGTCGAACGACTGTTCCTTGTATGCTTTGGCCCTGGCACGCGCCATGTCTCTCCCTCCTGCGGTGACATATCCCCAACCAGAGGCTGCAAACGCCTTGCCGCCGGCTGCCCTCCCTCCCGGTTTGTCCGCCTCTGTTATGATTCCGGTGCCCGCCGCGCCCCGCAGCCGCGCGCCGAGCACATTCGCTCGAGGGAGGTTCAGCTCATGCAGAAGCGCTGGCTCACGACGCTCCTCGTCGCTCTCGCCGTCGGCACGCTGCTGGCTCCGCCCGGCTTTGGCCAGGCGCCGGTGAAGATCGGCGTCATCGAGCCGCTGTCGGGCCCGGTGGCGGCCTCCGGCAACTACATCCGCATGGGCGCCGAGATCGCGCGTGACTGGCTCAACGCGCAGGGCGCCATCAACGGCCGGAAGGTCGAGCTGGTGATCGAGGACAACAAGTCCGATCCCAAGGAGGCCGCCAGCGCCGCCGAGAAGCTGATCGTCCGCGACAAGGTGCCCGCCATCATGGGCGCCTGGGGCTCGTCGATGACGCTGGCCGCCATGCCGAAGCTCGAGGAGTACGGGGTGCCGATGGTCGTGGAGACGTCGAGCGCCGCCTCCATCACCAAGCGCGGCAACCCGTGGATCTTCCGCATCAGCCCGCCCAGCGAGATGGAGGCCCTCGGGCTGGAGCAGTACGTCGACAAGCTCGGCGCCCGAAAAGTCGACTTCCTGGCCGTCAACACCGACTGGGGGCGCGGCTCGATCCAGGCCTTCGGCGACATGCTGAAGAAGAAGGGCGTGCAGGTCGGCGTCGCCGAGTTCATGGAGCAGTCGGCCACCGACATGAACGCGCAGCTGACCAAGATCAAGTCGACCGGCGGCGACACGATGTTCCTCACGACCGCCGTCGAGCAGATCACGCTCGTCCTCAAGCAGGCCCAGGAGCAGCGCCTGACCCGCAAGGTCATCACCACCGGCGGGTCGTCGTCCCCGAGCCAGCTCATCAAGCAGGCCGGCGCCGCCGCCGAGGGGACCTATCACATCGTCTTCTTCATGCCGTGGTTTCCGGAAGCGATGCCCGATCCCCGGCTGGCCAAGGCCTTCGTCGACGAGTGGGCCAAGCGCGGCCATCCGTTCGAGGGGCTGACCGAGGGCTTCCGGGGCCACGACGGCATCGCCACCATCGCCGAGGCCGTCAAGCTCGCCGGCAAGGACGATCCCAAGGCGGTCCGGGACGCGCTGTGGAAGGTGAGCCTCACCGGCGTGAACGGGCCGATCCGGTTCGAGAAGGACGGGCCGGCCGGCAAGGAGAGCGGCCAGAGCACGCCGTCGATCTTCGTCGTCCAGATCAAGGACGGCAAGGTGGCGTTGCCCGACTTCATGGCCAAGAAGTAGCCCTGGACGCATTGCTGCAACACCTGGTGAACGGCCTGGTGCTGGGCGGCACCTACGCGCTGCTCGGCATCGGCCTCACCCTGATCTTCGGGCTGATGAACCTGGTCAACTTCGCCCACGGCGAGTTCTACACGCTGGGCGCCTACACCACGTTCGCGGCGCTCGCGCTCGGCGGCGTCAACTTCTTCGGGGCGGTGGCCGCCGCGCTGGTCATCGGCGCGGCGGCCGGCGCCCTGTGCGAGCGCGTGCTGCTGGCACCGCTGCGCGACGAGTCGATCGACACGACGATGCTGGTCATGATCGGCCTCTGGATCGCGCTGCAGAACGCCGAGCTGCTCGGCTGGGGCGGCGCCGCGAAGTCGATCCCCCACCCGTTCGCGACGGCGCCGCTCACGCTGGGGCCGGTCGGCATCGCGCCGCTGCGCGTCTTCGTCGTGCTGACCGCGCTGGCGCTGATCGGGCTGTCGTGGCTCCTGATCCAGCACACGCGGCTGGGCCGCGCGATGCGCGCGACGTTCCAGGACCGCGAGACGGCCGCGCTGATGGGCGTGCGGATCGGGCGTATTCACACGGCGACGTTCGCGTTCGGCTCGGCGCTGGCGGCGGCGGCCGGGGCGCTGCTGGGACCGATCTTCCTCGCCTATCCCTCGATGGGAGACCTCGCCTCGCTGAAGGCCTTCTCGGTCGTCATCCTCGGCGGCCTCGGCAACCTCGCCGGCGCCACCATTGGCGGCGTGATCCTGGGCATCGCCGAGGAGCTCGGCGCCGGCTACGTATCCTCCGGCTATCGCGACGCGGTCGGCTTCGTCATCATCATCCTCGTGCTGCTGTTCCGACCCTCCGGACTGTTCGCGCGCTCCGAACGCGTCGGGTGAGCCGAGGTCTCGGCGTCCTCGCGGCCCTCGCGCTGCTCACGCTGCCGCTGTGGCTGGCGAGCCCGTATCACCTGCACGTCGTCATCATGGCCGGCATCTTCACGATCCTGGCGCTGAGCCTCAACCTGCTCCTCGGCTACACCGGCCAGCTCTCGCTGGGTCACGCCGGCTTCTTCGGCATCGGCGCCTACACCTCCGCCCTGCTGGCGCTCAGGGGTGACCGCTCGTTCTGGATCGGGCTCGCGAGCGCCGCGCTGGCGGCCGGGCTCGCCGGCTGGGGCATCGGGCGCCTGGCGCTGAAGCTGCGCGGCGCCTACTTCGTGCTGGTCACCATCAGCTTCGCCGGCGTGATCTCGCTGGTCAGCATCAACTGGATGGAGCTGACCAACGGGCCGCTCGGACTGCCGGGTGTGCCGCCGCCCGAGCTGTTCGGCGTCCCCCTGCGCACGAAGGCCGCCTACTACTACGTGGTGCTCCTCGCCGCCGTCCTCGCCTATCTCGTGTGCCACCGGCTGGTGCACTCGCGCCTCGGCCGCGCGTTCCTGGCGCTGCGCGAGAACGAACCACTGGCCGAGTCGGTCGGCGTGGACCCCGTGCGCACGCTCGTGGCCGCCGCCGTCGTCAGCGCGGCGATGGCCGGCGTGGCCGGCAGCCTCTATGCCCACTACGTGCGCTTCGTGAGCCCCGAGGTCTTCCTCTTCGGCTACACCGTCACGATGGTCATCATGGTCGTCGCCGGCGGCAAGGGCACGCTGCTCGGGCCCGTCGTGGGCGCGCTACTCTTCACCGCGCTGCCGGAAGCGCTGCGCGAGGCGATGGACTGGCAGTGGCAGATGCTCGCCTACGGGATCGTCCTCGTGCTGCTGGTGTTCTTCCTGCCGCGTGGGATCGTGCCGGCGGTCGAGCGCGCGTGGCGACGCCCCCGCGGACGGAAGCCCGACGGCGCGCCGCGTGGCCTCCCTCGAGAGGAATCGCGCCCGCCGAGCCGGCGCGCGGACGCCGCGGAGTCCGGCGCCACGCTGACGATCACCGATCTCGCGGTGGAGTTCGGCGGCGTGGCGGCGCTGGCCGGCGTGTCGTTCCAGGTGCGACCGCTGACGATCACCAGCCTCATCGGCCCCAACGGCGCCGGCAAGACGACCGCGTTCAACGCCATCACCGGGTACCTGCGCCCGCGGCGCGGCCGTGTCCTGTGGGACGACGTGGCGCTGTCCGGTCAGCGACCGTGCGACATCGCGCGCCGCGGGCTGGTGAGGACGTTCCAGAAGACGAGCGTGTTCCCCGCGCTGTCCGTGCGCGACAACGTGATGATCGGCCTCCACCTGCGCGGGCGCGGCCGTACGCTCGGCATCCTCGCCGGCGGGCGGGCCATCCGCGAGGAAGAGGCCCGGCTCGGCACCGAGGCCGACGTCGTGCTCGAGTTCGTCGGCCTCCGGCACCGGCGCGACGACGTCGCCGGCCGGCTGCCGTACGGCGAGCAGCGTCTCGTCGAGCTGGCCGTCGCGCTGGCGGCGCGGCCGCGGCTGCTCTTGCTCGACGAGCCGGGCGCCGGGATGACAGGCGGCGAGAAGGACCGGCTGATCGAGCTGATTCGGCGCGTACGCGAGCAGCACGTGACGGTGTTCCTGGTCGAGCACGACATGCGGCTGGTCATGGGCATCTCCGACACCGTCATCGTGCTGAACCACGGTCGCGTCATCGCCGAGGGCCCGCCGGCGGCGATCCAGGCTCACCCCGAGGTCATCCGCGCCTACCTCGGCTCCGCCGCGCGTGCTTAGGCTGGAGGGCCTGCGGGCGGCCTACGGCCCCGTCGAGGCGCTGCCCCCACGGCCGGACGGATCCTGCTCGACGGCCGCGACATCGCCGGCCTCGAGCCGGCGGCCGTGCTCGCCGCCGGCGTCGCGCACTGCCCGGAGGGACGGCGCGTGTTTCCCTACCTCACCGTCGAGGAGAACCTCGACATGGGCGCCTACGTGCGCCGCGACCGCGCCGCCATCGCCAGCGATCTCGAGCGTGTCTGCGCGCACTTTCTGATCCTCGGCGAGCGCCGCCGCCAGCCGGCCGGCACGCTCTCCGGCGGCGAGCAGCAGATGCTGGCCATCGGCCGCGCGCTCATGGCGCGTCCGCGCCTGATCCTCTTCGACGAGCCCTCGCTGGGCCTCGCGCCCACCATCGTGGAGACGACCTTCGCGATCATCGCCGACATCCGCCGCCAGGGCACGACGGTCCTGATGGTCGAGCAGAACGCCTATCTCGCGCTGCGCATGGCCGACCGCGGGTACGTGATGGAGACCGGACGCATCGTGCTCTCGGGCACGGCGCGCGACCTCCTCGCCGACGATCACGTCCGCCGCGCCTATCTGGGCGGGTAGCCGGCGTGGGAAAAGTTTTTCTCACTCGCGATTCGCGTTCGTTGCGGCACGAAAGGCGCTTCGCTATCCTAACCAGCGCTTGAGCCAGGATTCGTCGCGCCCCCATCCCACCCAGACCGACCTCGTCGGCGCGGTCTTCGATCGCGTGCCGATCATGATGGCCGTGTACGAGCCCAGCACGAAGGTGCTGCGCCTCAACCGCGAGTTCGAGCGAATCGTCGGCTGGACGACGGAAGAGGCGCGGCACATCGACCTGATGGAGAAGTGCTACCCCGATCCGCAGTATCGCGAGCAGGTGCGCCAGCACATGATGGCCCCGCAGCCCGGCTGGCTCGACCTCGAGATGACGACGAAGGACGGCCGCACGATCGAGACGTCCTGGGTCAACATCCGGCTGGCCGACGAGGCCCGCCTGGGAATGGGCATCGAGATCGGTGACCGCAAGCAGCAGCTGCAGGTGCTCGGAACGCTCTACGGTCTCGCCGCGTTCGTCGGCCGGGCGCGCGGCCCCGCCGAGATCCACGAGGCATCGGTCGACGCCATGCTGGCGGCCACCGGCGCCCGGCGCGCCAGCCTGCTGGTCTTCGACGCCGACGGCGTCATGCGCTTCAAGGCCTGGCGCGGCCTGTCCGATCGGTACCGCGCGGCCGTGGAGGGCCACTCGCCGTGGTCGGTGAGCGACGAGGATCCACCGCCGGTGCTCGTGCCCGACGTCCTCGCCGAGCCCGACCTGGCTCCCCTTCGTGACGTCATCGCCGGCGAGGGCATCCGCGCGCTGGCCTTCGTCCCGCTCGTCTACCAGCGACGGCTGCTCGGCAAGTTCATGCTGTACTACGACACCGTGCACGCGTTTTCGGACGAGGAGATCCACCTGGCGGCCACGATCGCGCACCACGCCGCCTTCGGCCTCGAGCGCGCCCGCGCCGAGAGTGCCATCGCCGACCTGCTGCAGCGCGAGCGCGTCAGCCGCACGGCCGCCGAGGCGGCCGAGCGCCGCGCGCGGTTCCTGGCCGAGGTCAGCCGCGTGCTCAGCTCGTCGCTCGACCACGCCACCACGCTGCGACAGATCGCGCGGCTGGCCGTTCCGGAGTTCGCCGACGGCTGCAGTGTCGACCTGTTGACCGCCGACGGCACGACGCAGCGCCTGGCCATGACCCATCGGGATCCGCGCAAGGAGGCGCTCGGCTGGGATCTCTGGCGTCGCTATCCGCCGCGGCCCCACCACCCGGTGCAGCGGACGCTGCGCGAAGGCAAGGCGCGCCTGTTCGCGCCGACGGACGACGCCACCCTGGAGGCGCTGGCCCACGACGCCGAGCATCTGGCGATGATGCGCGCGCTCGAGACGCACTCGGCGATGACGGTGCCGCTGGTGGCGCACGATCGGGTGCTCGGCGCCCTGCTGTTCATCACCGGCGTCGAATCCGGCCGGGTCTACACGGAGCACGACGTGGAGCTCGCCGAGGAGCTGGCGCGGCGGGCCGCCCAGGCCATCGAGAACGCCCGCCTCTACAGCGAGGTGGAGATCGCCAGCCGCGCCAAGGACGACTTCCTGGCGATGCTGGCGCACGAGCTGCGCAACCCGCTGGGCGTCGTGGTCAACGCGCTGGCCGTGCTCGAGCATTCCGACGGCGGCGACGAGGGCGCCGGCCGCGCGCGGCACCTCATCCGCCGGCAGGTCCAGCACCTCACCCGGCTGCTCGACGACCTGCTGGACGTGGCGCGCATCACGCGCGGCCGCGTCGATCTGCGTCCCGAGCGTCTCGACCTGCGCGTGGCCGTCGATCTCGCCGTCGAGGCGCAGCGCCATCGCGTCGACGCCAAGGGCCAGACGCTCGACGTGCGGCTGGCAAGCGCGCCGGTGCTCGTCAGCGGTGATCCGGCCCGGCTGCAGCAGGTCGTCGGCAACCTGCTCAGCAACGCGTGCAAGTACACGCCGGCGGGCGGCCGCATTCGTCTCGCGCTCGGCATCGACGGCGACGAGGCCGTTCTTCGGGTGGAGGACGACGGCGTCGGGATCCCGGCCGACCGCCTCGACGCGATCTTCGATCCGTTCACGCAGCTCGAGCCCGGCCTGGCCCGGACCGAGGGCGGGCTCGGCATCGGCCTCACGCTCGTGCGGCAGCTCGTCGAGCTGCACGGCGGCACGGTCCGCGCGAGCAGCGCCGGCCCCGGCCGCGGCGCCGAGTTCGTCGTGCGTCTGCCGGTGGTTGCCGGCCGCGGCGCAGGGGCGGCCCGTCGCGAGACCGCCACGCCGTCGCCCGCGGCGCGCTCGATCGTCCTGATCGAGGACAACAGCGCCGCCCGCGACGCGCTGGCGCTGGCCCTCGGCCTGGCCGGCCACCGCGTGTGCTCGGCCGCGACGGGTCGCGAGGGCATCGCCCTGGCGCGACGCGAGCGCGCGGACGTCGTGCTGATCGATATCGGCCTGCCCGACATCGACGGCTTCGCCGTCTGTCGCGAGCTGCGCGAGACGCTCGGCACCGAGACCGTCCTCGTCGCGCTCAGCGGCTACGGACAGCCGGAGGACCGCGAGCGCTCCGCCCAGGCCGGCTTCGACGGCCACGTCGTCAAGCCGGTCGAACCCGACGAGCTGATGCGCCTCGTGACCGACTTCGCCCGGCGCCGCTGCTGACGCGCGTCCCCCACCCGATCTCGCTGGCGTTGCCTATGCACTCCCCTCCAAGCGGGAGGGTCGGCCATGAACGAGCTGGACGAGCCATTCCGTCGAGGCGAGCTGGTGACGCTGCGCGACGCCCCGTCCGAACCGCGGGGCCGCATCGTGTCCGTCGCGGACACCGGAGATCGCGCCGAGGTCGCGTGGCACACGTTTCCCGGGCACGAACACGAGATCACCGTGGAGCCGACGATCGCGCTCCGCCGCGTGCACGAGTCGGAGATGGAAGCCGAGCCCGAGTGAGCGGCAGAACACAGTCCTCCGAGGCCGGCCTCGGCGCTGGCCGGGTGGCTCCAGATTGATCTCTGGTCAGAGATTCACCGGCCACCGCCTGCGCAGCCGCCTCGTAAATATCTGGATTAGTTGACGTCTCGGATTCGGTATCGGACTTGCGATGAGGGCGGGCATGCGTCGCTGCCTGGTCCTCCTCGCGGTGAGCGTGGTCATCTTCGTGGCGGCACCTGCCGGCGCCCAGACCTACAGCCTGGTGAGCCCGGACGGCACCGTCTACTTCACGAACCTCCCGACGCGTACGTACGCGCGGGACATCAACGAAGCGGCGGCACGCTACGCCGTGCCGGAGCGGCTCATCTGGGCGGTCATCCGCGCGGAGTCGGGATTCCAGCCGCGCGCGGTGTCCCGCCGGGGCGCGGGCGGGCTCATGCAACTGATGCCGGAGACCGCCGCGATTCTCGGTGTCCGCGACGTCTTCGATCCGCACCAGAACATCGATGCGGGCGTCCGTCATCTCCGCGCGCTCATCGAGAGGTTCGGCCACGACCTCCGCCTCGCCGTCGCCGCCTACAACGCCGGCGAGAAGGCGGTGCTGAGATATGGCAGCGTCCCGCCCTATCGCGAGACGCAGCAGTACGTGACGCGCGTCCTCCGCTTCTACGACGCCCCGGTCAAGCAGGTCGAGCTGCCCGGCGGGATCCACCAGATCATCGAGCGCGACGGCACGATCGTCTACACGAACATGCCGGCCGGTCGCCCGTTCCGCACGGGCGGCTGAGCGGCGATCCCGCCTCTTCGAGCCGGGCGACGCTCCTCAGCGCGTCGGCGCGGGCTTGGCGTGCAGGGCGAACACCGAGGCGATCTCGAAGAGCATGTGGGCCGCCGTGATCGACGTGATGTCGTTGGTGTCGCACGGCGGCGAGACCTCCACCAGGTCGGCGCCCACGAGATTCAAGCCCGCCATGCCCCGGATGATCTCCATCACCTGCCAGTTCGTGAGCCCGCCGATTTCGGGGACGCCGGTGCCGGGCGCGCACGACGGGTCCATGCCGTCGATGTCGAACGTGAAGTAGACGGGAGACTCGCCGATGATCTGACGGAACTCGGCGACGATGCCGTCGATCGGCCGGCGATGAAACTCGTGGGCCGGGATCATTCGATAATGCTCCTGCGACCAGCGGAGGTCGTCGGGATAGAACAGACTGCCACGGAGCCCGAGCTGCACCGTCTTCTCCGGGATGATGAGACCGTCCTCGTGCGCGCGGCGGAACGTGGTCGCGTGGGTCAGTCGGTGGCCGAACTGGGTGTCGAAGGTGTCGGGATGCGCGTCGATGTGGATGATGGCCAGCGGTCCGTGCCGCTCGGCCACGGCCCTGAGGATCGGATACGTGATGCCGTGGTCGCCGCCAACCGCGATGGTCTTGCACCCGGCCGCGTAGATGTCACGGAACTCCTCGTAGATCCACTGAAACGTCCGCTCGATCTCGAACGGCGTCGTGCGGACGTCGCCGTAGTCCGCCATCCGGATCTGCCGGTGCAGGGTGACGTCGTGGATCGGATGGTGGATCCGGACGGCGCTCGAGCAATACCGGATCGTGCGGGGCGCCAGCCGGGCCCCGACGCGATAGCCCGCGCTGGTGTCGAACGGCACCCCGACGAACGCGAGGTCGAGCGTGCCGGCGTCGCGGACATGGGGCAGACGCAGGAACGTGCAGATGCCCGAGTGCCGGGGATACACCATGCTGTCGACGGGTTCCGGCCAGTGGCCCGCTCCCTGACCGTCGTGACGCTCGCTACTTGCCATGTTCCCTCCCGCGCACGGGGCTCCGGCCATGGTGAGGTGCCGGTCCCGCAGCGTCGGACCACGCTACCGGAGATCGTCCACGCAGGCAACGGCGACCGCGTGAGGCTCTAGGAGACTTCGGGTTGAAGAGGAGCGCCACGGCTCCGCCGGGGCGCTCCGAACGCTTGGGGGTTTGGGGGCCATGTCGGGGCCCCAATGTGACTAGACGCGCCCCGGCGAGCGCTCGGCGGCCTCCGGCAGCGAGGCGTCCCAGGCGGTCGCCCGACGCACGCGACGATGCAGGACGCTCGCCGTCGCGAAGGCGAGCACCGCCATCACGATGACCCCGGTCGAGGCCGCCGCGATCGTCGGGTCGACGGCGACGCGGACCCCCTCCCACATCTTCACGGCCAGCGGCTTGCGGACCGTCCCCATCAGGTAGATCGACACCAGCAGCTCCTGGGCGGAGGAGAGAAACGCGAAGATCGCGCCGACCAGGATGCCGGGCGCGATGATGGGCAGCGTGATGCGCCGGATCGCCGTGAGCGGGCTGGCGCCGTGCACGACGGCGGCGCGCTCGATGGCGAGATCGAAGCCCTTGAGGCTGGCCACGACGTTGATGACGAGGTACGGCAGCGCGGACACGGTATGCGCGCAGGCCAGCCCGACCACGCTGTTGACCAGCCCGAGGGGCGCGAAGAACAGATACGATCCGAGCGCACGGATCACCGCCGGCGTGATGAGGGCCATGAGCAGCAGCCCGTTCAGCAGCGCCTTGGCCCGCAGCTCGAGGCGGACGAGCCCGAAGGCGGCGGGAACGCCCAGCAGCGTGCTGAAGAGGGTCGTCACCGCACCCACCTGCAGCGTGAGCGCGAATGCCTGCAGCCACTCGTCGGAGGCCGCCAGCTTCGCGTACCACCGCAGCGACAGGCCCGGCGGTGGGAAGCGAAGGTACGTCGCCGAGCTGAACGAGATCGCGAGCACCACGATCACCGGGAACAGCAGGTAGAGCAGGATCAGCGCGGTCAGCCCCACCTGGACGGCCCGGGCCGGCCGCACGTCAGGCGCTCCCGCCCCACAGGCGGTCGATCGAGAAGAACCGATTGTAGACCACGACGATCAGGAGCGACACGACGAGCAGGACGACGCTCACCGCGCTCGCCAGCGACCAGTCGAGCATGTCGGTCGACACGGTGACGATCAGCTGGGAGATCATCGTGTCCTTGCGTCCCCCGAGCAGCGCCGGCGTGATGTAGAAGCCGAGCGAGGTGACGAACGTCAGGAGGCAGGCGCCGTAGACACCCGGGAGGCTCAGCGGAAAGAAGACGCGCCGGAACGATGCCGACGGCGAGGCGCCGTGGGCGGCCGCGGCGTGGAGCAGGCCCTGGTCGATGCGCAGCATCGCGGAGTAGAGCGTCAGCACCGTGAGCGGCAGCAGGATCTGGATCATCCCGACGGTGACGCTCCATCGTGTATACAGGATCGGCAAGGGCTCCGGGACGACTCCGAGGTCGATCAGCGCGCGATTCACGAGGCCCATGCGTCCGAGCAGCACCATCCACGAATAGCTGCGCACGATGTAGTCGAGCCAGTATGGCAGCAGCACGAGGACCAGCATCACCGTGCGGGCGCGAGGCCCGGACGTCGCGAGCAGATACGCCACCGGATAGCCGAGCAGGAGACAGCCGGCGGTCACCAGCACGGACGTCTCGAACGTCGTCAGCATCACCGAGACGTAGAGCCCGGTCGTGAACAGGTTGCGATAGTGCACGAGGGAGAGGCCGTGCGCGTCGAAGCTTCGTCCCACCATCACCGCGACCGGCAGCATGAAGAAGACGAGGTTCCAGACGGCGACCGGCCCCAGCAGGAGCCAGGCGAGCGCGCGGGGCCGCATCAGGGGGCGGTGGGGCGCGGCAGCAGCCGCACGGCCGTGGGCGGCCACGACACGACCACCGCGTGTCCGGGGGCGAGGTCGCCCCCGCGCTGGCCGGCGATGCGCGCGACGACCACACCCTCCGGCGTGTCGACGACGACACGCGTCATCTCGCCGAGGTAGATCACCTCGCCGACCTTCCCCGGCAGCGCATTCCGCTCGCCGTCGGTCCGCTCGTCGACGAGGACGTCCACGTCCTCGGGCCGGACGAGCAGCTTCACTCCCTCCCCGGGGGCCGGCGCCGCGCGGCCGGCCGGCACCCGCAGCACCGTTCCGCCGTCGAGCGCGACGACGAGCGTCTCGTCCGAGCGGGCCGTGACCCGACCGGCCAGGAGGTTGGCGTTGCCCAGGAAGTCGGCGACGAACTCGGTCGCCGGCGCCGCGTACAGCTCGCGCGGGCTGCCGACCTGCTCGACGCGGCCGTCCCGCATCACGACCACCACGTCCGACATCGCGAGCGCTTCCGCCTGATCGTGAGTGACGTAGAGGAAGGTGCTGCCGACGGCGCGGTGGATCGCCTTCATCTCGACCTGCATCTGCTCCCGCAGCTTCTTGTCGAGGGCGCCGAGCGGTTCGTCCATCAACAACAGTCGCGGGCGCGACACCAGCGCCCGCGCCATCGCGACACGCTGTTGCTGGCCGCCGGACAGCTGGCGTGGATAGCGGCCCTCGAGGCCGGTCAGTTGCACGAGCGCCAGCGTCGAGGCGACGGCGGCGGTGAGCTCCCGCCGCGCCAGCGGCCTCCGCATCCGGAGCGGGAAGGCGACGTTGTCGAAGACGGTCATGTGGGGGAAAAGGGCATAGTTCTGGAAGACCATCCCGAGGTCGCGACGGTGCGTCGGGGTGCGCGAGACCGGGCGGCCCTCGAAGAAGACTTCGCCGGCATCGGGCTCGATGAACCCGGCGATGAGGTTCAGCGTCGTCGTCTTCCCGGAGCCGCTCGGACCGAGGAACGTGACGAAGCTCCCGGACGGGACCTCGAGCGAGACCCGATCGACTGCGAGCACGGAGCCGAACCGCTTGGTCAGCCGAGCGAGCGTCACCGCGGCCCCCCGGCTCGGCGCCGGCTCGGCGCCCGTCATCGGCGCGGCGTGGCCGAGGGCCCGGCCGTCACTCGAAGGGCGCAAACTGCGCGTCGCGCCAGCGGAGCGCTTCGGCGAGGCCCTTGCTGCGGCGGATCTCGTCGAACTGCGCGTACTCCGGCGTGTTGGTCGCATCGAGGATGGTGCAGGCCTCGACGCCGTACTGCATGGCCGCCCGAAAGCCCATCGTCTCCAGCGTGTTGTTGATCGCGCGCTTGTTCCACTGCAGCGCGGCGAGCGCGACGCGCGACATCCGCCGGGCGATCTTCATGGTTTCCTGGCGCAGCGTCGCCTTCGGGTAGACCAGGTCGACCAGCCCCAGGCGCAGGGCCTCCGCCGCATCGATCATGTCGCCGGTGTAGATCAGGCGCCGGCAACGGGCGCCGATGATCCACGGCATGATGTAGGTGGCGATGCCGTTCGAGAATCGCGTCTCGATCACCGCGAACTGCGAGGCCTGGGAGGCGATCCGCATATCGCACATCTGGGCGAACTCCAGCGCGCCGGCGAGGCAGAATCCGTCGATCATGGCGATGACGGGCTTGGAGCACTCCCACACCGAGTACGTGAAGCGCAGGTCGCGGTTCAGGCGATCGCGCCACTCGGACAGCGTCCGCTTGGGCGCTTCGGCCGATTCCTTGATGTCGTAGCCGGCCGAGAACGCCTTGCCGCCGGCCCCCGTGATGACGAGCACGCGCACGCTCGGATCCTGGTCGGCCGCCCGGACGACCTCCATGAGCTCGGCGCACAGCTTCTGCGACAGCGCGTTGTGACGCTCGGGCCGGTTGAGGGTGATCGTGGCGACGCGATCGTCGACCTCGTACAGCAGGGTCTCGTACGCCATGCCCTAGCCTCCTTTCGCTTCGAGGACAACGTCGACCGCCACGGCGCCGCCGCCCCTCGGAAGCACGATCAGCGGATTGATCTCGACGGCGGCCACGACGTCCTGGGTGGCGGCGCCGAACGCCGAGAGGGCGACGACCGCCCGGACGGCAGCGTCGAGGTCGAACGGACCGGCGCCGCGGAAACCGTCGAGCAGTGTCGCGGCACGCGTCTCGCGCAGCATCGCGACCGCCGTCTCCAGCCCGACGGGCCCCACGCGGATCGCGGCCTCGCGCAGCAGCTCGACGTAGACCCCGCCGAGGCCCACCACCGTGAGCGAGCCGAACGCGGGGTCATTGCGGACGCCGACGATCAGCTCCACGCCGGGCCCGCACATCGGCTGGACCATCAGCGTCGATGCGCGACCGCCCGCCCGCGCCGCGATCTCCTCGAAGGCCGCCTTCACGGCCGGCGCGTCGGCGAGTCCCAGCCGGACGAGCCCGCGTTCGGTCTTGTGCGCCACGTCCGATCCGGACGCCTTCACGGCGACCGGGTAGCCGAGACGCTCGGCGGCGGCGATGGCCTCATCCGCCGACCGCACGGCGACGACGTCGACGGTCGGCACCCCGACCTCGCGCAGGAGACGGAAACGCTCGACGTCGTCGAGCGTGCGGACGCGGCGAAGCGCGGCGCCCACGTGAGGTGCGAGGGCGGACGCGACCGGCGCCGCCGCGGCTCTCGCGCGGCGTTCCCCGTACGCCGCCCACTGGGCGAGCACCGCCAGGGCAGTCCGCATGCCGGCCAGATACGGAATCCCGGCTTCTCCCAGCAGCGCGGCGACGGCGGGGTTGAGCCCATTGCCGGTCGCGTTGTTGAAGAGCACCAGCCGCTTGTCCGTCTGCTTCGCGAGGCTCACGCAGATCTCGGCGATCTGGGTCGTGATCGGCGTGTCGCCGCCGCCGCCGGCGGTGGCGTCGACACCGAGCGCGATCGTCGGCAGGGTGGGGTCGTCGAGGAGGGCCTCGAGGATCTGGCGGAATCGATCGCGGTCCCAGCCGAGCCCCCACGCGTCGACGGGGTTACGCGGCGCCCCGAACGGTGGGAACGCGGCGCGCAGACGGTCCAGCGTCGGCGGCGACAGTGGCGGGAACTGCAGGCCGAGCTCGGTGCCGAGGTCGGCGGCGAGCGCCGACTCACCGCCCGACAGGGTGACCACGGCGAGGGTGCGCGAGGCGGGCGGCGACGGATACGCCGCGAACAGGCTCGCCGCCTCGATCATCTCGTCGAGGTCACGGACCCGCACGACGCCATGTCGCTCGAAGAACGCGTCGTAGACCGCGTCCTCGCCGGACAGCGCCCCGGTGTGGGCGGCGACGGCGGCGCGGCCGTCCTCGCTGCGGCCCACCTTCATCGCGATCACCGGCTTGCCGCGCGCGCGGGCGTCGTGAGCGGCGGCGACGAACCGGGCGGGGTCGCGGATGGTCTCCAGGAACACGAGGACGACGCGGACATGGTCGTCCTTGACCACCTCGGCGATGTAGTCGGCCGCGGTGAGCACGGCTTCGTTGCCGGCCGATACGACGTAGGCGATGCCGAGATGGCGTTCGTCTTGACTGAGCGCGATGGCGATGGAGCCGCTCTGCGAGATGATCGCCACCGGCCCCGGCGTGAATGACGGGAACCGGCCCGCCGTCCACATCGCGGTCCGGCCGTGGACGTTGACGTACCCCATGTTGTTCGGACCGGCCAGGGCGATGCCGTGGGCCTTCGCGGCCGCCTCGAGTCGCGCCTGCAGCGCCCGGCCCTCCGGCCCGCCGTCTGCGTACCCGCTCGCATTGACGACGACGGCGCGAATGCCGGCCTTGCCGGCTTCCTCCACCAGGGCCGGCCCACTCGTGTTGGGCACCGCGATGAACGCGGCGTCGACCGCCTCCGGCAGCGCCGACAGCGAGGGATAGCAGACCAGCCCGGCCACCTCGGGATAGCGCGGATTGACGGGGAGGATCGCACCGGCGAAGCCGAGGCGGCGCAGGTTACGAATGACTCGAAAGCCGATCGCGTCCTCGCGTGGCGACGCGCCGACGATCGCCACGCTGCGCGGCGCCAGGAGCCGCCCGACCGGAAGCGTCACGGGCGCGTCAGCTCTGCAGCCACTTTTCGAACTGGACCGTGAGCGGATCGATCCGATCGAGCCACCAGTCGTAGTTCATCAGCAGCGACACCTGCGCGTTCGGCGGGTACGACGGCAGCTCCTGGGCGACCTTCTTCTCGAGGAAGTCGTAGGCCTTCTGGTTGGTCGGCCCGTAGAACAGGGCGCGCGCAAACGTCGCCTGCGGCTCGGCCCGGCCCACGACGTCCATGAACTTCATGGCGGCCTTCGGGTTCGGCGCGCCCTTCATCACGATCCACGCCTCGATCTCACCGTTGTAGGCCGCCTGATTCCAGACGATCTGGTACGGCGCGCCGTTGTTCGTGATCGAGTCGGTCGCGCGGCCGTTCCACATCGCGATCAGGTCGACCTCCTGGTCCTGGATGAGCTGCTGCTGTTGCGAGCCGGTCGTGTGCCACACGGTGATGTGCGGCTTGATCCGGTCGAGGCTCCTGAACGCCCGATCCACGTCGATGGGGTAGAGTTTCTTCGGGTCGGCCGGAATGCCGTCGGCCATCAGGGCGTACTCGAGGTTCGGATACACACGCCGCTGAAGTGCTCGCGGCCCTGGGAACTTCTTGACGTCCCAGAAATCGGCCCAGCTCTTCGGGTGGTTGTCCCCCGGCCATTTCTTCTTGTTGTAGACGAGGCAGGTCGACAGCGTGATCGAGCTGATGCCCCAGTCGCCGTACTTGAACTGGTTCGGCGTCAGCGCGGACTTGTCGATGACGCTCCAGTCCAGCTTCTGGGCCATCCCGAGCTTGAGGGCGCGCGGCGTGTCGACGGAGCCAGGCTCGAGCACGTCGAGCTCCATCCGCCCGGCCTCCTGCATCGCCCGCACTTTCGCGAACTCGTACGGCGCGACGTACTTCACCGCCATCCCCGTCTTCTTCGTGAACGGATCGAAGTACGCTTTCTGGCAGGCGTCCTTCCAGGCGCCGCCCCAGCCCATCGTCGCGATCGACGGCGCGTCGGCGTCGACGCGCTGCACGCTGCCGGTCAGCACACCGAGGAGCGGCGCGGTGGCGGCGGCCTGACCGAGCCGCGTCAGGAAGGCCCGGCGGCCCAGCCCACGCGTCTCGCGCAGAACGGCGCCCAGCGCGTGGAGGCCGCGTTCGATCTCGTCGTCGTTCCACATGGGCTCCCCCTCGTCCCGGTCCAAAGAGCGTCGCGGGACCAAAGGCTAGCGTTTCGCTCTGTTGGGGTCAAGCGCGCGGCGCGCGCGCCCGTCGCCTGGATGTGGTTACCCGGGAGCATCGATCGCCGGCCGGCAGCAGGCCGACCAGGAGTCGAGGCGGGCACGTGCCGAAGGGGCCCGCTGGGCCGCCACGAGTCCGTCGAACGCTTGGAGGTCGTGGTGCGCCTGGCAGGAGTCGAACCTGCGACCCTCGGATTAGAAGTCCGATGCTCTATCCAGCTGAGCTACAGGCGCGTGCCGTGATTCTCGCTGCTTAGCAGACGCCGGTCAACTGCCGCCCCCGCCGACGTGCCCTGAAACGTGCCCGCGAGCTTCCGGGCGACGTCCTGGAGATCCGCCGGACTCACAATATGGTAGCGATCGAAGACGGCGCGCGTCTTGTGGCCCGTGACTTTCATCGCGACGCGCTCCGGAACGCCAGCGTTGACCATGTTGCGGACCGCTGTGCGGCAGAAGTCGTGGCGCCGAGCGCGGTCATCATGCCTGCCTGGCGGAACAGCTTGCAGCGGCGGGGCCGCGGCCGAGATTCTGTGGGTGCCTGCCCTGCTGCCGGATGCCAGCGGCGATTGCACGCCAGGCGTATCCATGGCGGCCACCGAGAGGTCGTCCATCAGTGGG
>VBPC01000240.1 GCA_005887895.1 Candidatus Rokuibacteriota bacterium | reverse complement strand
CCCATCCAAATCGATAGACTAGCCCGGCCGCGGCGCCGCCCACGATCAGCCAGGCCGAGTTCACGCGCGCGGCGAGCAGCGCTGCGCCGCTGAGGATCAGCAGCGCGACGGTGAAGCCGTCCACGATCGCCGCGCGCGCCAGCTGCCACGTGACCGCCGCCATGAGCGCAAGCGCGGCCACGTTGACGCCATCCAGGAAGGCGCCGGCCCAGGGTGAGCGGCGCAGCCGCGGCAGCAGCGGGCGGCTGGCGGCGACGAAGACGAACGACGGCAGGAAGATCGCCACCGTCGCCAGCAGCGCGCCCACCCAGCCGGCGAGCACGTAGCCGATGAACGTCGCCGTGGTGAAGACGGGCCCCGGCGTGAACTGCCCGACGGCGACCGCATCGAGCAGCTGCCGGTCGGTGAGCCAGCCGAGGCGCTCGACGAGATCGTCGCGCAGGAACGCCAGCAGCACGTAGCCGCTGCCATAGAGCACGGCGCCGATCTTGAGGAACGTGAGGAACAGCGTGCCGAGCGTGACCGTGGCGCCGGCGGCCGTCTGCCCCGACGCCGCGCCGGCGCCCCCGAGTGCCGTCAGCGCCGCCACGAGGCCGACCGCACGGGGCGCGCGGGCCTGCCGCAGCATCACGACCACGCCCCCGGCGACGAGCAGCACGAGGACGTTGACGCCGGTCAGGGCGAGCGCGAGCACGCCGAGACCGACCAGCACCGACAGGGGGCCCTTCACCGCTGTGCGACCGAGCCCCCACATGGCGTGCGCGACGATCGCGATGATGACCGGCGTGATGCCGTAGAGCGCGGAGGCCGCGGCGGGCGTCGCGCCGTAGCGAACGTAGAGCCAGGCCAGCGCGAGCACGATCGCCACCGCGGGCCCGATGAAGCAGCTGCCACCGACGAGCAGTCCCGGCCAGCCGGCCCGCACGTAGCCGAGGTAGATCGACAGCTCGGTCGACGTCGGTCCGGGGATCAGGCTCGCCATGCCGACCAGGTCGAGAAAGCGCTCGTCGCTGAGCCACCGCCGGCGCCGCACGACCTCCTCGCGCATCAGCGCGATGTGGGCGGCGGGGCCCCCGAAGCCGATGACGCCGAGCTTGAGGAAGAGCCGTGCGACCTCGCCGAGCCCTCCCGGCGCCGACGTCACCGCGCCAGACGTCGCGCGATCGCCTCGACGTCGTACACGCAGCCGCCCCAGGTGCCGCCGCCCGCCTGCTGCAGCGCGGCCCATAGCCGCGTGTCGTCGGCCAGATCGGGGTCGGGCGTCAGCTGCGGATGCGGCGGCCGCTGCGCGAGCAGCCGGGCGCCCTCCTCCGGCCCGACGCGCGCGCCCCCCTCGCCGACGAGGTCGACGCGGCCCTCGAGGCGGGTGCGATCGATGACGATCTCGATCACGTCGCCGTCGCGCACGCGGCCCACCGGTCCGCCGGCCAGTGCCTCGGGACCGACGTGGCCGATGCAGGCGCCGGTCGAGACGCCCGAGAAGCGCGCGTCGGTGACGACCGCCACGTGCTTGCCCCATGACAGGTGGCGGAGCGCAGAGGTGATCTGGAAGATCTCCTCCATGCCGGCGCCGAGGGGCCCCCGGCAGATCAGCACCATGACGTCGCCGGCCTTGAGGCGGTCGGGGCCCTGGCTCTTGATCGCCGCGATCGCGTCCCGCTCGCGCGTGAACACGCGGGCCGGCCCGACCTTGCGATAGACGCCATCGGCGTCGACGACCGACGGATCGATGGCCGTGCTCTTGATCACCGAGCCCTCGGGCGCGAGGTTGCCGCGCGGGAACGTCACCGTGCTCGTCAGACCCCGCCGGTGCGCCTCGGCCGGCGCCATGATCACGTCGTCGGGATCGATCCGGTCCACGCTCTGCAGGCGCGCCCGGAGCCTCTGCCGCCGCTCCGAGCCCTCCCACCAGTCGAGCAGCGCGCCCAGCCGCTCGCCGGCGACGGTGAGACAGTCGAGCTCGAGCAGCCCCTCGCGCCGCAGGTGCAGCATCACCTCGGGCACACCGCCGGCCAGGAACACGCGCACCGTCGGGTGGCCGACGGGGCCGTTGGGCAGCACGTCGACGAGCCGCGGCACGCGACGATTGACCGCGCTCCACTCCTCGACCGTCGGGCGCCGAAGCCCGGCGGCGTGGGCGATGGCCGGCACGTGCAGCAGGAGATTCGTGGAGCCGCCGAAGGCGGCGTGCACGACCATCGCGTTGCGGATGGCGGCGTCGGTGAGGACGTCACGCGTGGTGAGGCCGCGCGCCTGCAGCGCGAGCATCGCGCGGGCCGAGCGCCGCGCCATGTCGCGCCAGATCGGCTGGCCGGACGGCGCCAGCGCGCTGTGCGGCAGTGTCAGGCCGAGCGCCTCGCCGACCACCTGCGACGTCGCCGCGGTGCCGAGGAACTGGCAGCCGCCGCCGGGCGAGCCGCAGGCGCGGCAGCCGAGCTCGGCGGCGGACTCTAGCGAGAGCTCGCCGTTGGCGAAGCGGGCGCCGATCGACTGAACCTTGCCCGCGTCCTCGCCGGCGATCGGGGGCAGCGTCACGCCGCCCGGCACCAGCACGCACGGCAGATTGGGCGTGCCGGCGAGCGCCATCATCATGGCCGGCAGCCCCTTGTCACAGGTGGCCACGCCGAGCACTCCCCGACGCGTCGGCAGCGAGCGGATCAGCCGGCGGAACACGATCGCCGCGTCGTTGCGATAGGCCAGGCTGTCCATCATGCCGACCGTGCCCTGCGTGCGGCCGTCGCAAGGGTCCGAGCAGTACGCCGCGAACGGCAGCGCACCGCGCGCCGCCAGCTCTTCGGCCGCCGCCTGCATGAGCAGGCCGACCTCCCAGTGGCCGGTGTGATAGCCGAGGGCGATCGGGCGGCCGTCCGCCGCGCGGATGCCGCCCTGGGTGCTCAGGATCAGGAACTGCGGGCGGCCGAGCTCGCTCGGCTCCCAGCCCATGCCGGCGTTCTGGGTGAGACCGAAGACGTCGCCGCTCGGACTGTCGCGCAGCATCTCGGCGGTGAGCGGCAGGCGGCCGGCCGGGCCGGGTCCGGTGGTGGTGACCTCGAAGGCGGCCGGGTCCGTCGTCAGCAGGTCGTCGCGGTCGAGCAAACGGCTCATCGGCGCAGGCTATGCGCAGAGTGCTCGGTCGTCAAGCGACGGGCCGGCTCGCTCGGCTCTCTGACGCCGCTCTGCTTCGAGAGTCGTGAGGGAGGAGGAAGCGGCAGAAACTCCTCCGCACGAGCCAGCCCGCTTTTCATGAAGCAAAACGCGAGCCATCGAGAGGGCCAGCCCGAGACAGAGGAGCCGCTCAGCCCAGCTCGTCGAGCGTGAGCCGCACGCTCGGCGCGAACGTCTCGAGGAAGTAGCGGACCTCGGGCAGCGTGAGGGCATCCACCGTCGAGCGCAGCGCCTGCTCGGCGCGCGAGAACTCGCGATTGCCGGCCGCCGCCTCCTCCACGCACTTGAGATAGGCGCAGAGCTTGTCCGCCGCCTTGACCAGCTCCCAGTAGACGGCGTCCGCGTCGGCGGCGACGAACAGCGGGCGGTAGTCCTCTCGCAGCGCCTCCGGGACCATGCCGAGCAGGCGCTGGTTGGCCGCGGTCTCGATGTCGCGATAGGCCGCGCGGATCTCGGGATTGAAGTACTTCACCGGCGCCGGCAGGTCGCCGGTCAACACCTCGCCGGCGTCGTGGTAGAGCGCCAGCAGCGCCGCGCGTGCCGGATCGACGCGCCCGCCGAAGAGCCGGTTACGGATCGTCGCCAGCGTGTGGGCGATCACCGCCACCCGGTGGCTGTGCTCCTGGATGCTCTCCGGATAGGTCGTGTGCATCAGGCCCCAGCGCTTGATGAACTTCATCCGCGCCAGGTACGCGAACAGGTGGCTCACGGCCGCGATGATATCTCAGGAGCCGGGGGCGAGGCGTGCGGCCAGCGTGCGCAGGGCGGCCGGCTCGACGTCGGAGACGAGCACGTAGCCGAGGTCGTCGCGCCGCCACAGTAGCGCGTTGAACCCGCGCGTGGTGTCGGCATAGGCGTGCGCCGCGCCGACCGGCGTCAGGCCATGGCGCGGCCAGCGCAGGCCCTC
>VBPC01000262.1 GCA_005887895.1 Candidatus Rokuibacteriota bacterium | reverse complement strand
GCCCATGATGTGCGCGCTCACGGGGCGTTCGATTTTCTCGGTAAGCCGTTCAGGGTCCCGCAGCTGCAACGTATCGTGGCGGCCGCGAGGGACCAGCGTCGTGGCTGATGCCGGCCTCGCCGCATTTCAATCGACGACGGCAACGGCCTCGATCTCGATGAGCCACTCCGGCAGTGCCAGCGCGGTGACGCCGACGAGGGTACTCGCTGGTGGCGTGCCCTTCGGGAAGAAGGGCGCTCGCGCCTGGCCGATGATGGCTCGGTGCGCGGGTTTATAGGCCACGACGTAGGTAGTGATCTTGACGATGTCCGCGTAGGTCGCACCGGCGGCGGCGAGGGCCAGGCCGACATTGCGCATGACCTGTGCTGTCTGCGCGGCGAGGTCACCGGCGCCGACGAGCGCACCGCGCTCGTCGATGGACACTTGCCCCGCCGTGTAGATCGTGCGCGTTCCGGCGGCCGCCACCACCTGCGAGAACGCCGGGTTGTGCAGAAGGCCTTCGGGGCGCGGATGTTCAAGCGTGGCCATATCTCGGGCTCCTTCGCGATCGTCCTCTTTGAGGATGCCGCTCAATTCCGCCACGGCGCCCGCGCCAGGTCACGCCGGATCTCGAACGCGCGGCCGAGGTCCGCCTTGGCGATCGGCCAGACCCGCTCGTCCCACGCGCGCTCGGTGATCGAGCGGATGAGGAGGTTCACGCGGAGCCAGGGGAGGAGGAAGGGCAGCCGTGATCCGCTCACGTTCATCACACCCGTCACGGCAGTCGCCGAATCTGTACCGTGAGATGTGCGGCCACGTCATCTCACGCTCGGTCTCGGGCAGCCCCGGACGCCGTATCCTCGCGCGTAGGCTCTTGCCGCCCTGGAACGCCGACGGATGCGTCACCACTTCCCACTCGAAGCCGTGGTCGGTGAACCGGTCGCCTATCTGAATCTCCATCGGCAGCAGCGACACTGTTCCCTGTTGCTGTGCCGTCCGCACCTCACCTTGCCGTTGCGTTAGCCTCTTGCCCTTTCGTTTCACTCGATCACCTGATCCGCCCGCAGCAGCAACGACGGCGGGATCGTGAGGCCGAGCGCCTTCGCGGTCTTCATATTGATGACAAGCTCGAACTTCGTGGGCTGCTCGACGGGAAGATCGGCGGGCTTCGCCCCCTTTAGGATCTTATCGACGAAGTACGCCGCTCGTCGATAGAGATGCGCGTCACTCGCAGCGTACGACATCAGTCCTCCAGCCTCCGCGAACGACCCGGCGGCAGCGACAGACAGTAAGCCATACTTCGTCGCCAGATCGGCTGAGCGTTTCGTCGCGAGGACCGGTTGGACGATTACGGCGGCCACTCGCTCCTTGACGATCGCCGCGAATGCACCGTCGAGGTCATCAGCTCCCCGAACGACGACCGGCCGAATGCGTACTCCGATGCTCCGGGCACCTAACTGAATCTGTTCAATGGCCGGGCGAGAGGACTACTTGCGAGCGTCAGGGTGGCAGCTCGCGACATGCCCGGGCGAAGTTCCCTCAACAGCTCAAGATGTTTTCCACCAAGGTCTGCAATGGGTCGAAGAGAGCCCCGTCACGTTCCCACCAGGTCGCGCAAGGCTCGCAACCAACCCGGTCCCGACTGGGTCGGCGGCAATCGCGACGATTGGGATCTCGGCCGTCGCACGCTTCGCGGCGTCGCCGGACAGCGTCGTGTAGGCGACGATGACGTCGACCTTGAGTCGAACCAACTGTGTAGCGAGGTCGAGGAGGCGATCGGCCTGTCCTGCCGTGACAGATCGATATTCGACGAGGACGGTTTGTCCTTCGATATATCCAAGCTCTCGGAGCCCCTCGCCAAAGGATTCGTGGAAACGTTCTTGGGGAGCACTCAAAAGAAGGGCGCCAATGCGAGGAACCTTCGCCTGCTGCGCCTCGGCGGCGAGCGGCGCGGCGAGAGCACCGGCCAGCGAGGCGAACAGAAAACGCCGGCGGTCCATGTCGGGACGTTAGGGCGGACGAAGGGGGAGGTCAAGCGGCTGCCGCATCAGTTCCACCACGGCGCCCGCGCCAAGTCGCGCCGGATCTCGGACGCCCTACCAAGCTGCGCCTTGGCGATGGGCCAGTCGCGCTCGTGCCACACGTGGTCGGTGATCGAGCGGATGAGGTGGTTCACGCCGAGCCCGCTGGGACCGTCAAGGCCCGATCAGCGGAGGAAGAAGGAGATCGCCTTGCCGTACACGCGGGCGAAGTCGCACAGCTCGATCACATCCACTCGTCTTTCTCCTGACTCGCACTTCGACACGAAGGACCCGTCACCTCGGCACCGAACGCTTCGCATGGCCCTTCGTAGGCATCGGCCACAACGTCGACCACTGGGCCGTCGGGCGGACCGTCGGCATCCGCTTCGCCGGGTTGTTCATCGTTGAACGCGCCTTTGGTGACGTTGCCGCCCCCCTGACGCGAGCGAAGTTCAACGAGTTGACGGACTCCAGTCGCGCGCGATAAAAAAGTACGTCGCCAGGGAGAAAGGAGGCGTTATGGAAGTAGCGCTGCCTTTGCCCGACCGTCTGCTCGTGCTTCTCTGCGATCAGCGCGGCTGGTGGCTCTGTCTCCGCTGCCTCGCAGAGAAGCTCGGCGTCGATCTGGCGGAAACTTCGAGGGCTCTGGACGAACTGCGCGCCGAACAGGCGGCTTGCGTTACGCAGGGCGTGTGCTTTGCGTGTCTCCGAAGCGACCAGGTAGCTTCGACGCGGCTCGACAAAGTGACGTAGGGGTCGCCGTCATAATCGCCCTTGCCGCGCTGCGTCGAGAGTCCTTGCAGGCGGCGGAGACGGGCGGTAGCGTCGGCGCTGGGGGAGAGGAGGTTTGACTCCCCCAGGGGCTCCGCCGAGCCGGGAAATTCAAGTTCATCACCGGCTCGGCGGGGCCCTTTCTCGTCCCGCCCACTTCGCTGACCATCTCTCCGCTTCGGCCCTCCTTGCGCCCTACGCCGGCCCCCCGCGCTGGCGCGCGCTCGGGTGAGGGGCCGGTTCCGGGCGCGGTCCGTGAGAGTTTCCGCCGCGGCCCCGACCGCATCGCGCGCGGCAGCATCAAGCTCCAGTAAGCGCCACAGCGGCCTGGTTGCGAACCAGGACGGAATGGAAGGACTTCCTCGAGTACGAGGCGGCATTAAATGATGCCATGCGGGCCCGGCGAATGATCGTGTTGTGCACTTACGCGCTCGCCACCAGCCGCGCCGCCGACGTACTAAAGGTCGCGCGCAGGCACCACGTTGCACTCGTGCGTCGAAACGGCGCCTGGGAGGCGGTCACGTGGCGAGACGTGACCGAATTGGCGGACCGATATGCCGCGCTGACCTCGAGGGAACGTCAAGTGCTCCAGCAGGTGGTCGAAGGCCGGAGGAGCGCAGAGATCGCCGTCCGGCTGTCCATTAGTGTCAGAACGGTGGAGCTGCATCGGACGAATCTCATGCGAAAGCTGCGCGTGCGGACTCAGACGGAACTTGTTCGCTATGCCCTCCAGCGTTAGCTTTCTCTCCAGGAGCACAAGACCTGCGAGGAGTGGGAGGCGATTTTCTTGCCGGAGGGCATCCCCTTTGGCGCGATCAACAACATCGCGCCGGTCGTCGAACATCCT
>VBPC01000261.1 GCA_005887895.1 Candidatus Rokuibacteriota bacterium | reverse complement strand
GAAGAAGCGCTTCATCGGCGATTCCGCCAGATAGAGGCTGACGGCGCGCGCGCCCATGGGGCCGCTGGTGTTCACGCGGAAGAAGTAGCGATGGAAGGACTTCGCGGTGAGCGCGCCCGCCCCGTTGATCGTCGACATGAAGATGACTTTCCACTCGGGGCACTTCGCGGACACCGCGAGCGCCTCCGACGACAGCGCCACGCCGGTGAGGAACTTCACGCCGTCCTTCTCGACGAGCTTCTGGGCCTTGCGCACGGCGGTGGCCGGATCACCGGCGGTGTCCTCGAAGATGAACTCGACGGGCCGGCCGAGGACGCCCTTCGCCTTGACGTCCCTGGCGAACAGGTCCGCGGCGCGTTTCGCCTGGATGCCGTACTGGGCATAGGCGCCCGACAGCGCGGCCGGCATGCCGATCTTGATCGGCCCCTGTGCCCACGCGCGTCGGAGGGACGTCGGGCCCGCCAGGCCTGCGCCGACGCCACCAGCCATGGCGACCTTCAGGAACTCGCGTCTCCTCATGATCGGCCTCCTTGCCCGCCGCCCCTCGCGGCGGCCCGATTATAGTCTCGGATGACGGTGACGGAGACCATTCACAGGGCGGCGACCACCACCACGCTGGGACCCTCAAACGCGGCCCTGATCGGGAACTTCCCTGTAGACATTGACGGGCCCAATCGGGGCTGTGGTATCGTCGACACGCTTCGGGGAGGGAGAGAACCTCATGGGCCGCTGGAGACTGGTCGCCGGCAGTGGACTCATCGTCGCGCTCGCCCTCGCTTGGCCGCTGTCAGCCGGCGCCCAGGTTCGCTCGACCGACCTGGCGCTGGCGGCGAGCCAGAACCAGAACCCCAGCGACGCCGAGGCGCCCCCTGTCATCGAGCTCGATCCCTCCCGGGTGGAATTCTCGCTGGGTGCCTACGTCGGACGTCCCGGCGGCTACATCAGGGTCGGCGAGCATGGCAACCGCGGCACTAAAATGCGGTTGAACGACGACCTCGGAGTCAGCTTCTCCGAGTCGGGCGATGCGGCCGTCGCCTTTCACCTGACGCCGCGCGATGCGTTTCGCGCCACGTTTCTCTACTACTTCCTGCGGGGCCGAGGTCTGCTCGACAGCCCCATCGATTACAACGGCGAGGAGTTCAAGAATCCCGGCCACGCGACGATCGACGCCGACTTCTATCGAGTCGGCCTCGCCTACGAGCGCACGATGATCATCCCCGGCGGCTTGCTGACCGGCAGCCTCGGACTCACGTACGTCCACTTCGAACCGAAGCTGAGCGGTCACGGTCGCAGTAACACGGAGGACTTCGCCCGGGCGGAGTTGCCGGTGCCGGTGGTGGGGCTCCGCTTCGACATCCCGATGGGCAACGGTTTTGCGACGCGGGCCTCGATCGGGGGCGGCGGTCTGCCGCGGATCGACAGCGCGCGGAAGGAAAACGGCAGCACTGTGCACCTCGAGCAGATCCACGGCGACGCGACGATGGCCCTCACCTACGCCGTCACGAAGAACCTCGTGGTCGACGTCGGCCCCCGCCTGACCTATTTCTTCATCCACGAGAAGAGCCGCCAGGACGACAACGCCTTCGAGCTGATCGACTACGGCGTCCGAGCCGGCCTGACCTTCAAGTTCTGATTTGATTTACATGGGGGCCCCGAGATGGCCCCCAACCCCCCCAACGCTCGGGCCCGCCCCGGCGGAGCCGTGACGGCCCTCGACATCGCGAGAGGATTCAGGGGCCCCGAAATGGCCCCCCCCGACGCTCGGGCCGGCCCGGCGGAGCCGTGACGGGCCCTCGACATCGCGAGAGGTTTCCTGGGGGCGACAGGGCGCCCCGGCGGAGCCGCGAGGGCCCGATGACAGGGGCCCTAGGCCGCTTTGACGACGATTCGGGTGTGACGGCAGGCTGAGCAGACGGCGCGCACCCACCGGAAGCCCTCGGCGGTCGTGATCTGGTGTCTCGCCATGCTGACCTGGTTGGCCGGGAGCCCCAGTGCGGACGCCAGGCACTCGACGCAGAAGCACCCCGGATGGGCCCGGAGAAACTCCTCGATCAGGCGGCGGTGCGAATCCAAGCGCGGACCGTCCCGATCGCTTCACGAACGGCCTCGCCCGAGCCTGAGATGCGATATCTGACGCCCTGCAGAAGGGGTGTGATCTCCAGGGTGCAGCCGCGGGCGGTGCACCAGGAGTCAACGGTGGTCGTGAGTGCATGGCGATAAGGACCGAAGTAAGCGAACTCGTAGCACGTCATATCTCGAGCATCCGCCTGCGGTGAGAAAAGTTGTTCCATCGGCCTCGTAACGTTGTCGTGGAATTTCAGAGCAAGGCGAATGCCGTGGCGGATTGATGGACCTTCCGGGTTCGCCGGTGGCTAGCGCTGTCCGCCCGCCGACAGCGCTGACGTACCGACGTCAGTCGATCGTCACGCCCTTCTTCGCGAAGCGCAGCGACGACCACATCGGACTCTCGGCGATGACGTGCGCATCGGTCTGACCGTCTCGCACTATACTGCGACGGTGAAGCTCGTCGTCCTCGGGGCAGGGGCGCTGGGGTCGATCGTGGCCGGCCACCTGGCGCACGCCGGGCAGGAGGTGATCCTGATCGCTCGGGGGGATCGTGCGCGCCACGTGCAGGACCACGGGATCACGCTCGCCGGGCTCAGCGATTTCACCGCCCGCTGCCACGTCGTCACCGATCCCAAGGCCGTGCGCGCGACCGACGTCCTGATCGTGACGGTGAAGACCTATGACACGGCGGCCGCGCTGGCCCCGCTGCGCGGACTCGACGTCGGCGCCGTCCTGTCGGTCCAGAACGGCGTGCTCAAGGACGAGCAGCTGATCGACGCCTTCGGCGCCGACCGGACGCTGGGCGCGGCGGCGTTTTTCGCCGGCGAGGTCCTGCCGTCGGGGGCCGCGCGCTTCACGCTCGACGGCGGCCTGTCCGTCGGGGAGCTGCCGACCGGGACTTCGCCTCGGGTGCACCGGCTGGTCGACGCGCTCACGAGCGCCGGCGTCAAGGCGACGGCCGCGCCGGACATCCGCAGCATCGAGTGGTCGAAGTTCGCGGCCTGGGTCGGTGGCATGGCGCTGGCGGTCCTGGCGCGGCTGGAAACGTACAAGGTCTTCCTCGATCCCGACATCGCGCTGATCGGCGCGCGCCTGATCCGGGAGACCGGCGCCATCGCGACGAAGCAGGGCATCGCGCTGCAGGACGTGCCGCCCTTCCTCGTGAAGCGGCTGACCGGTGGGACGGAAGCCGAGGCGGTCGAGACGCTGCGCGCGTTCGGAGCGCTGCTGCAGGCCAGGGCGCCTACCCATCGGGTGTCAGGGCTTCAGGATGTCGAGCGCGGCCGGCCGCTCGAGGTCGACGAGACCTTCGGCGACCTCGTGTCGAAGGCGGCATCGCTCGGCGTCCCGGTGCCCACCATCGACGTCGCGTACCGGCTGATTCGCGGAATCGATCGCGGCTTGCGTTAGCCTCGACGTCGAACCGTCGCCGTGATGACGCACGAGTGTCGGCGACGTGGCGTTGTAACTTTCGCCCTCCCGTGCAACTCGCCGAAAACACGTCGGTCGTGGCCGTGGCCGGTCCGGCACCCGCGTTGCTCCGCGTCCCCGTCCCATGCCGTTGCATGGGCGGACGTGTAGAGAACGCAACGCCGGCGATCCCGACGCGCTCGATATCGGCCTGGTGGTCTCCGCGGCAGAGCGCGACGCCTGCTTTCGCCTCGTGCACCTCCCCACCACCACGATGTTGCGCGCCACCACCGCCGCCGCGGTGGTCGGCACGGTGACGCTCATCGCCGACTCCGTGCTCGGCCTGCCGATGGATTCGCTCTATGCCGCCGAGCTGCGGCCCCTGCGCGCCTCGGGCCGGCGCGTGGCCGAAGTGTCCGCGCTGGCGGTGGCGCCCGGGACCCCGATGACGGCGATCGTCCGTCTGATGAGCCGGCTCGTGCTCTACGCCGAGGCGCTGGCGCGCGTGGACGACCTCTGCGTCACCGTGCATCCCCGTCACGCCCGGTTCTACGAGCGGCTCGGCTTCGCCCGCATGGGCGCGGTGAAGCCTTACGCCGCCGTGAACGGGGCGCCCGCCGTCGCCTTCCGCCTCGACCTCGCGAGCGCGCTCGCCGCCCGCGCGTCGCGCGCCGCCTGCGCCCGGCGTTTCGTCGTCGACGCGGCGCGAGCGGCCATCCTGACGAGGCTGAGGGAAGAACGGCCGCGGGCGGTGCTGACGTCGGCGGAGTTCGTCCGATTTTTCGTCGGGCAGCGCGCACTCGCCGAAGCGTCATCCCGGGCGCGAGCGGTGTTGCAATCTTTTCACTCGGACCTGCAGCTGGAAAACGTCGACGTCGCCAGGAAGGAGGTAACAACCGTGCTAGGCTCTGGCTAGCCGTAGGGCAGGAAGGCGGTAGTGCAGCCGTCGTGGTGGCAGATCACGTCCGTGCGTTGACCGGGCTCGCGCAGAACGTCGCGCTTCTCCTTTCGCTCACGCTCCTCTATAGCGTCATCCGTCCGTTCTGGCGCGGCGCGCCCGCGGCGGTGCAGGCGCTGGCACCCGGCGCGCTCTTCGGGTTGATCGCGGTCGTCGGCATGCACGCGCCGATCGTGGTGGGCCCCGGCGTGATCGCCGACGGCCGCATGATACCGGTCGTCCTGGCCGGTCCGTTCGGCGGACCCGGCGCCGCGATCGTCGCCGCGGTGATCGCCGGTCTCTATCGCGTGATGCTCGGCGGGGCCGGCGCGGCCGCCGGCGTCGGGACGATTCTGACCGCCGGCCTTCTCGGCGTCTGGCTGGGACGGCGCCGCCGGCGCGACCTGGGCCTGATCGGCTTCGTCGTGCTGGGGCTCGTCCTCGATGCCGCCACGCTCCTGTGGTCGCTGGTGCTGCCGGATGCGCTCGCGCGCCAGGTGCTCGGCGCCGCGCTGGTCCCGGTCGGCCTGTTCCTGCCGATGGGGACGCTCTTTCTCGGCGCCCTGCTCACGCACGAAGAGCGGCGGCACAGCGAGCGCGAGCACCTGACGCTGACGAAATTCTCGGTCGACCATGCGGCGGAGGCGATGTTCTGGCTCGACGCCGAGGGGCGGTTCGTGAGCGCGAATCCCGCCGCTCTCGCGCTGACGCGAGCCCGGCGCGACGAGCTGCTCGGCCTCGCCCTGGCCGACGTCGATCTCGACACCGATGCCGCCGCGTGGCCGGCCCTGTGGAGCGCGGTGCGCGCGGGGGGGCGGGTGACCGGCGAGCGCCGGTACCGGGCGCGGGACGGCGCCGTGATCGACGTCGACGTCTCGTACGACTTCATGGCGTACCGCGGGCGCGAGTGGATCAGCGCGGTGGCCCGCGACATCGGCGATCGCAAGCGCGCCGAGGCCGAGCGCGGCCGGCACCTCGTCCGCGAGCGCCGGCTGCGCGAGCAGGCGGAGGCGGCCAGCACGCTGAAGGACCAGTTCCTGGCCACGCTCTCCCACGAGCTGCGCACGCCGCTGACGCCGATCGTGGCCTACGCCCGGCTGCTGCGCGCCGGCCGTCTCGACGGCGCGGCCACGACGCGCGCGCTCGACGTCATCGAGCGCAACGGCCAGGCGCAGTCCCGCCTCGTGGACGACCTCATCGACGTGTCGAGCATCGTGCTGGGCAAACTGCGGATCGAGCCCCGGCCCGTCGACCTCGTCGGCGTCGCGCGCGGCGCCGTCGAGCGGCTGCGGGAGGACGCCACCGCGAAGTCGATCACCCTCGGCCTCGACGCCGATGGGCCGCTGGTCGTCGCGGGTGATGCGATCCGCCTCCAGCAGGTGATCGAGAATCTCGTGAACAACGCGCTCAAGTTCACTCCCGCCGGCGGCCGCGTGACGCTGCGGCTGCAGCGCGTGGGCAACGAGGCGCTGCTGACCGTGCGCGACACGGGGGCCGGCATCGAGCCCGTGTTTCTGCCGCACGTCTTCGACCGCTTTCGCCAGGCCGACGGCTCCATGACCCGGGCCTACGAGGGACTGGGCGTGGGGCTCGCGATCGTGCGCGCGCTCGTGGAGTTGCACGACGGCCGCGTGAGCGCGGCCAGCGAGGGCCGGGGACGCGGCGCGACGTTCGTCGTCGCGCTGCCCATCTCCGAGGCTTCGAACCTTCTGGAAACCGCCGCCCCGGGCGAGCGAGGGAGAAGAACATCCATGCTGAAGAGTCTGATCGTCGCGTTGGCCTGCGCCGGCCTGATCCAGGGCTGCGCAGCCGTGGCCCACGGGCCCGTGACCGCTCCCATCACCCTCGACATGAAGGGACCGGTGGCGGCCGGGACGGCCGCGACCAGCCCCAAGGTGGGGAGGGCCGAAGCGTGGGGCATCCTGGTGTTCGCCACCGGCGACGCGAGCATCTCGGCCGCGGCCAGCCGCGGCGGCATCACGCGAATTCATCACGTCGATCAAGAGACGCTGAACATCCTCGGCGTCTACGCGAAGTACACGACGATCGTCTACGGCGAGTAGTCTTCCTTCCTCGAAGCGCTGAGGCCTCCGAGACCGTCACGGTCTCGGAGGCCTCGTCCTGTCGCTGACCGGATCGGTCGCGTCGGGCGAAAGTCCGGATCTCGGCTCTCTCCGCCGCCGGCGTTCTGCCCTCCCTCCGTTCGCCCCCTGTCCCCGAACCCCTCGAAAAGACGCGGTGGTCGGTGTGGTACGCGCGTTGCGCTACGCGCTCGCGGAACTGCGGATCGCCGATCGTGGCGAGCGACGGACAACCGACCCGGCGAGGGCCTCGCGAACGGGGGGAACGATGAAGACCTGGCTGCGGCAGCACTCCGGACGGTGCGGCGCGATTGGTCTCGTGATGGTGGTCGCGGGCGCGCTCGTCGCGCCCTGGGCCCGCGGCGCCGACAGCACCGGGCCGCACGGGTCGATCTACACCGTGGACAACGAGTCGGGCAAGGCCCGGACGATCAACGTGGCCGGCTTTCCGGTCGTCGCCGAGGCCAACCCGTTCTTCCTCGATCTCGGGGGGAACGGCCGGCGATGCGTGACGTGCCACGAGCCCAACAACAACATGGGCATCAGCGCCGCCGGCGTCCAGGCCCGCTTCGAGGCGACCGCCGGGACGGACCCGATCTTCCGAACGAACGACGGCTCCAACTCGCCGCTGGCCGACGTCTCGACGGTTGAGGCGCGGCGCGCCGCCTACAACATGCTGCTCACGAAGGGCCTCATCCGCGTCGGCATCTCGATCCCGGCCGCAGCGGAGTTCGAGCTCGTGTCCGTCCACGATCCCTATGGCTACGCCG
>VBPC01000145.1 GCA_005887895.1 Candidatus Rokuibacteriota bacterium | reverse complement strand
CGCCCGGCACGACGTCATCGGCCCGCGCCGCGTGCGCCTCTCGGTCGAGGGGCGAGGTCCGACGCGCAGCCGGGTGTATGACGTGAAGCCGTGGGTCTACTTCTAGCGAGGGCCCGCCGGCGGGCCGTCTCCGGCTTGTCTCGTGGAGCCTCCGTGGCTATGCTGCGCACCGACGGGCGGCCACCGCATGCCTCGATCCCGCCCGCGAACGACGCAGCTCGTGGAGGGCCATCGTCCATGAAGATCGTCCCGCTCCACCCGCATCTCGGCGCCCGCGTCGAGGGCGTCCAGCTTCAGGCGATCGACGACGCGACGTTCGCGCAGGTCTTCGACGCGTTCCAGGAATACTCCGTGCTCGTGTTCCCGGCGCAGCGGCTGATCGACGAGCAGCAGATGGCGTTCAGCGAGCGGTTCGGGCCGCTGGAGCGGACGATCAGGGCTGTCGGCAAGGAAGACCGCCTCCATCCGAACCTCGTCGATCTGTCGAACATCGATCCCGACCACGACGAGCGGCTCCTGGGCTGGAACGACCGGCGGATGGTGTACCAGTCCGGCAACCAGCTGTGGCACACCGACAGCTCGTTCAAGCCGGTGCCGGCGATGGCGTCGCTGCTGTCCGGGCGCGAGGTGCCGCCCGCCGGCGGCGAGACGGAGTTCGTCAGCATGCGCCACGCGTGGGACACGCTGCCGGAGGCGACGCGCCGCCGGCTGGAAGGCCGGGTGGTCGTCCACAGCATCCTCTACTCGCGCAGCACGATCGCGCCGGACCTGTTCGATCCCGAGCACGAGCGCGAGCTGGCGCCGGTGCGACAGGCGCTCGTGCGCGCCAATCCGGTGAATGGCCGCCAGGCCATCTACATCGGCTCCCACGCCTGGTACATCGAGGGCATGGACCACGCGGAGTCGCGAACGCTGCTGGACGATCTGCTCACCCACACGACGCGCCCCGAGTGCGTCCTGCAGCACCGCTGGACGCCGTGGGATCTCGTCATGTGGGACAACCGCTGTGTGCTGCACCGCGGCCGCCCGTGGGACGCCGCCCGGCACAAGCGCGTGATGCGCCGCACGACGATCGCCGGCGAGGGACCGACGGCCGAGCCGCCGTGGGCCACGCGCACGCCCGTGTGGGACGGGATCATCGCCGAGGGGGTCGGCGCCGGACACCCGGCTCGGACGACAGCGAGGGGGACAGCGAGATGAGGACGCTCATGGCGGTCGGTGTGGTGCTGATGCTGGCGACGCCTGCCTTGGCCGCGAAGCCCTGCGATGAGCTCAAGGCGGAGATCGAGGCCAAGCTCAAGGCCAAGGGCGTCGAGGGCTACAGCCTGGAGATCGTCGCGAACGACGACGTCAAGGATCAAACGGTCGTCGGCAGCTGCGACGGCGGAACCAAGAAGATCGTCTACAAGCGCGAGAAGTGACCGCGGCCGCCCCGCGGACGTCGCCCGGATGGGCTACGGCGACTGGCGCGCCGGCTGCGCCGCTGGCACCGGCGGCGCCACTGGGGCGGCGATCTCGTCGCCACGTCCGACCTCGCGGGACCCCGGGCGCTCGTCCTGCTTGGCCTTCAGTTTCGCGACGAGATCCGGGTAACCCGAGCGCTGGATGATCGAGTTGAACTGCGCCCGGTAATTGGCGACGAGGCTGACGCCCTCGATGGTGACATCGTAGGCGCGCCAGCGATCGCCCTGGAGGAGCATGCGGTAGTCGACCGGGGTCTCCGTCCCCTGCCGGCTCACGATCCTGGTCCGGACGACCGCCTGGTTTCCGTCGATGGTCTCGCCGACGTACTGGATCTTCTCTCCGGAGTAGCTCTCGATCTTGGAGATGTAGGAGTGCTCGAGCAGGTCGCCGAACAGGCTGACGAACTGCTGGCGCTCCGCCGGTGTGCGCGTCTGCCAGTGGACGGCCAGGCTTCGCCGGGAAATCTCGGGGAAATCGAAGATCTCGTTGGCGGCCAGTCGGATCGACCGACGCCGCTCCGCGCTCTTCGCCGCTTTCTTCGTCTCCGGATCCGAGAGCGTCTTGAGGACGCTGTCGACCGAGCCGCGCAGCTGATCGGTGGGCGCGCCGGCCGCTGCGCGATCGACGGTGAAGACGGTGAGCATCAGCGCCAGCGCGGCGCCCAACGCCAGTGTCCGCATCAGGGTCTGCTTGGACCTTGGATCCATCTCAACCGAGCCTCGCTTTCAGGACCTTCCCGGTCGAACTGCGCGGCAGCGCCTCCACGATCGTCACCCGACGAGGATACTTGAACGCGGCCAGCCGCTCGCGGCACCACGCGATCAGCTCGTCGGTACCGGCCTTGACGCCCGGCCGCAGCGCGACGAAGGCGGCGACCTCTTCGCCGAGCGTCGTGTCCGGCACGCCCACCACCGCAGCTTCCGCCACGTCTGGATGCGCGAGCAGCACGCTCTCCACCTCGGCCGGGAAGATCGAGTACCCGCCGCGCTTGATGCGCTCGCGCTCGCGGCCGACGATCGTCACGTAGCCGTCGGGCGTGACCCGCGCCAGGTCGCCGGTCTTGAACCAGCCGTCGACGAGCACCGAGCGCGTCTCCGCCTCGCTGCCCAGGTAGCCGTCCATGACGGCGGGCGTGCGGATCAGCAGCTCTCCGATCTCGCCCGCCGCCAGCGCGCGGCCCGCGGCGTCGACGACCCGGATCTCGACGCCCGGGATCGGCCGGCCGACGCATTCGGGGTGCTCGGTCGGATCGTCGGCGAGGAACGAGATCGGCCGGAACAGCTCGGTCGAGCCATAGCCGCGGACGATCCGGGTGCCGGTGCGTGCCCGCCATTCCTCGGCGAGGTCCCACGGGCAGGGCGCCGCGCCCGAGACGCCCAGGCGCAGCCGCCGGCCGCCGCGGAAGCCGGGAACGCCGAGCAGCCGGCGGAACATCGTCGCCACGGCCGGCACCACGCTCACCGGCTCGCGCGCGATGATCTCGGCGACGGCGTCGGGGACGAAGCGCTCGACGAGGCGCACGGTGACGCCGGCCAGCAGCGGCGCGAACAGCGCGCCGTTCAGCCCGAAGGCGTGGGCCAGCGGCAGCGCGGCCAGCAGCACGTCGTCCTCGCGCAGGCCGATGACCGGCCCGCCCCACGAGCGGTTGGCGATCTCCAGTGCGGTGTGCGACAGCATCGCGCCCTTCGGCCGGCCGGTGCTGCCGGACGTGTAGAGCACGAGCGCCGGCGCGGGCGGCGGCGCCGGCGGTGGAGCGGGGAAGCGCTCGACCCGCGTGGCCTCCACCAGCAGCGCGGGACGCAGGTCGGCCAGGATGTCGGCGCGCTCCTCGGCCTTCAGCAGGAGGTCGAGCGGCGCGACGGTGGCATCGAGCAGGAAGCCGGCCAGCACGGCCAGGACGAACTCCGGCCGGTTGGGAATCGACAGGGCGACGCGATCGCCGGGCCGCAGGCCGTGGCCTTCGAGACGGCGGGCGAAGTCCCCCACGCCGGCGATCAGCGCCCGATAGGTCATGGCGCCGCCGTTCCAGCGAAGCGCGAGGCGATCGGGACGCTCGCGCGCGACGTCTTCGATCAGCCGCGCGAAGTTAGCCGAGGTAGTCCTCGATGCGCAGCCGCTGCCAGACGTCGGGCGGCACGCGATGGCGCGGCGTGTAGGCGGCCAGCGAGGGCTTGGCGGTGGCGTCGACGCCCCACTTGGCGGTGTAGCCGTCCTCGCGCGTGGAGGGATCGAGGTCGGAGCCGCGCGCGTTGGTGATGATCGTGACGTCGCGGTCGGGCTGGCAGCGCGTGGCCAGCGCCCAGTTGACCTGGCGGTCGTCGAAGACGTCGACGTCGTGGTCGACGACGACCACGCGCTTCATGTAGAGATCGGCGCCCAGCACGGCCATGATCGCGTTCTTGGCCTGGCCCGGCAGCCGTTGCTCGATCGCGACGTAGCAGGTGAACGGCCCCGGCACGCGCACCGCCTTGACCGACGGCACCATGGCGCGGACGGCCCGGTAGAGGTTGGCCTCCATCGGGATCGTGGAGAGCAGCATGTGGTCGAGGTGGGCGACCGTGATGTCCTGGAACATCGCGTCGCGCCGGTGGGTGATGGCGGTGTAGCGCACGACCTCGCGCTGGCGCTCGCCCAGGCTATAGCCAGTGAACTCGCCGAATGGGCCCTCGGCCACGCGCGCGGTCGGCAGGATCTCACCCTCCAGGATCATCTCGGCGTGGGCCGGGACCAGCACGTCGGAGGTCTCGCACTTCACCAGCTCGAGCGGCTCGCCCAGCAGCGCGCCCATGATCGCGCGCTCGTCCTCGTCGATCGAGCCGATGGCCAGCGCGCCGAGCGCGATGGCGGGGTGCACGCCGATCGCGAACGCCACCGGCAGCGGCTCCCCGCGCGCTTCGGCGATCCGGTGGAACTCCCAGAGGTGCTTGCCGAGCGTCAGATGGATCGACGTGCGGTCGCGGCCCTGGATCATCAGCCGGTTGTAGGCGCAGTTCCACGTCTCGCCGGTCGGGTCCTTGGCGAACGAGATGGCGGCGGTGACGTAGGCGCCGGCGTCGCGCTCGTGGTGGACGATCTGCGGCAGCGTCGTGAGGTCGACGTCGCGCCCGCGCCGCACGACGTCCTTCACCGGGCCGGTCGCGACCACGCGCGGCGCCACCGGCCGTTCCATCGCGCGCAGGTAGGTCGGCAGCATCTGGTCCGGCGCCGCGTTGATCGCCGCGGCCAGCCGCCCGCGGCTCGCATGGAGATTGGTCAGCACGGGGAACTTCGTGCCGTGAACGTTCTCGAAGAGCAGCACGGGGCGGCGCCGGCCCTCCTTCTCCAGCTTCGCCACCAGGCCGGTGATCTCGTAGCTGGGATCGACGGGCCGCGACACGATCTGGAAGTCGGCCGCCCGGGTGCGCTTGATCGAGTCGAGGTAGCTTCGAAGGTCCTGCGCCACGGCGTTCCTCCCGGCTGTTCGGTGCGTGCCGCACCGATGGTACACGAACGCCCGCCCGCGCTCACACCCTGGCCGCCCGCCGGCGGCGCTGGGCCCGCCAGCCCAGCACCGCGACGATCAGCGCCGGGATGACCGGCAGCGCTGCCGACCAGCCGGCCGCACCGAGCCAGCGCTCGAGCGTGTCGTGCACGATCATCTCGCCGGCCACCCAGCCCAGCACGCCCCCGCCGATCCAGATGATCCAGCGCTGGCGGGTCATCAGCCAGGCGAGGAACCCGCTGCCCCAGACGACGAGCGGCAGCGAGAGCCCGATGCCGATGACGACCAGCAGGAAGTCGCCGTGGGCGGCGGCGGCGACCGCCAGCACGTTGTCGAGGCTCATGGCGGCGTCGGCCACCATGATGATCCAGATCGCCTCGCGCAGCGTGACGCCCTGGCGCACGGTATGACCGCCGCCGGCGTCCATGAGCACCAGGCGGACGGCGATCCAGATCAGCAGGATGCCGCCGGCGGCTTGCAGGTAGGGCAGCGCCAGCAGCTGGCTGGCGATGGCGATGAACGCCAGTCGCAGTCCGACGGCGCCGGCCGTGCCCCACAGCCGGCCGAGGAGCCTGGCGCGGGGTGGCAGCCCGCGGACGGCGAGCGCGATCACCAGGGCGTTGTCCCCGGCGAGCGTCAGGTCGATGAGGACGATGCCCGCCAGGCGGGCCCAGAACTCCGGCGCAGCGATGGCTTACGTGTCTTCGAGGGGGGCCGAGAGCCGGGGCGGAATCACCCCGCCATGGTACCGCGCGCGCCGATGGCGGCGCGTACGGCCCGGCGGAGGCCCTCGATATCCAGGGGCTTGCGAAGGACCGTGAAGCCCAGGCGGCGGCCCTCGCTGTCGAGGTCGCCGGTGAAGGCGGTGAACATGATGACGCCCACCCCGGCGTCCCGATGGCGGACGCCGGCCACGACGTCCAGCCCGGAGAGGCCCGGCATGCCGAGGTCGGTCAGCACGGCGTCGTAGCGGCCGGGCTCGAAGCGCCTCAGGCCCTCGCGGCCGTCGGCGGCGGCGTCGGGCTCGTAGCCCCACGCCTCCAGGAGGTCGCACAGGAGCGTCCGCACGTGGCGGTCATCGTCGATGACCAGGATTCTCGGCGTTCGAGTGGTGGCGACGTCGCTGACGGGCAGGGCGGAGGCGCGATTCACGGTGTCCACGAGGACCGAAGGTAGGTCGGCAAGCGCGCGAGATCAACGACGATGACGCCCGCGTATCCGGCGGCTTCGGTGGCGTCGTCCGCGTCGTCGTCCCCTGTCCATGCGCTTTCGTGAGTTGCGGAGGCCGGTGTGCGCGAAAGAGGCGGCCCTCGGTGGATCGCCTCCCGCCACATCGCATCACGCCGGTCGAATTTCGTTTTGTGGATAGCGGTGGAAAAGTGGATAAGGCCCGCTAGAGCCTGTACAGCCGCCTCGCATTGTCGGCCAGGATCTTGCGCTTCTGCGCGTCGTTGATGTCGCCGCGCTGGCGGATCTCGTCGATCGACGCCGGCCACGAGTGGTCCCAGTGCGGGAAGTCGGAGGCGTAGACGATCTGGTTCTCGCCGACCAGCTTGACGGCCTGGGGCAGCAGCCACTCGTCGGCCTCGCAGGAGAAGTAGATGTTTCCGGAGCGCACGTACTCGCTCGGCTTCTTCTTGAGCACCGGCGCCTAGGTTGCGCGCTTGGCGTACTCGTCGTCCATGCGCTCCATCCAGTAGGGCGCCCAGCCGCAACCCGCCTCCAGGAAGGCGAGGCGCACGTCGGGGAAGCGCTCGGGGATGCCCTCGAGGATCACCGACGTGAGCTGCCGCATCTGGCCGAAGGCGTGCGAGCAGGTGTGGGCCTGGATGAAGGCCGGGAACAGATCGACGCCGGCCCCGCCGAGATGCGAGCCCGACGCATGGATGCCGAGCATGACGTCCAGGCGCTGCGCCTCCTCGTACACGTCGCCGTAGCGCGCGTCGCCGAGGAGGTGGCCGCCGTCGGCTGGCAGCATCGCCCCACAGAGACCCAGCTCGCGCACGGCGCGGCGCAGCTCGGGGGCGCAGGCCTCCGGCACCTGCACCGGCAGTAGCGCGACCGCCTGCAGGCGCCGGCTCTTCTTGATGAACTCCTCGTGCAGGAACGTGTTGTAGGCGCGGCAGATCGCCACGGCCCACTGGCGGTCCTTGAGGAAGCTCATGAACAGCCCCAGCGTCGGGTACAGCACGGCCGACTCCATGCCGCCCTTGTCGAGCGCCTTCAGCCAGGCATCGGAGGTGCCGGCCAGGTCGCTGAAGGTGTTCAGCAGGCGTCGGTCCCAGCCGTCCCAGGGATAGAAGAACTGGTTCACCGGCCGCCGCTTGAACGGTTCGTCCAGGTACTTCGCGATCTGCTCCTGGCTCTCGGTGACGTGGCCGTCGGCGTCGATGACCGTCATGGCTTCATCCTCCAGGCGGCGATCGCCTCGGGGTTGATCACGTGGGCCGGCGGCTCGCCCCGACCGACCGCCAGGATCTGCTCCAGCGCCAGGGTCAGGTTGGCGCGCCGGCCGGCCTCGCTGTGGGCGATGTTGTGCGGCGTGAGGATCAGCCGCTCGGGGTCGGCGTCGCGATAGGGATGCGCGGGGGGCAGCGGCTCCAGGGCGAAGGCGTCGACCGCGGCCCCGGCGATCCAGCGCTCCTCGACGGCGCGGGCCACCGCCGCCTCGTCCACCAGCTCGCCGCGGGCCGTGTTGAGGAAGAGGGCGGTCGCCTTCATGCGGCGCAGCTCCTTCTCACCGATGAAGCCGCGCGTCTCGTCGGTGAGCGTCGCGTGCACGGTGACGATGTCGGCCTCGGCCAGCAGGGTCGGCAGGTCCACCAGCGTCACGCCGAGCGCGGCCGCCGTGTCGCGCGGCACGTACGGGTCGGCGGCGATGAGCCTCACGTCCCAGTTGACGAGCCGGCGCGCGACGTGCGTGCCGATGCGGCCCAGACCCACGATGCCGACCGTCTTGCCGAAGAGGAAGTCGCCGCGGTCCTCGCGCCGGGCCCACTCGCCGCGGCGCAGCCGCGACTCGCCGCGCTTGATCCGCTTGAGCAGCATCAGGATCAGGCCGATCGTGGCCTCGGCCACCGCGATGAAGTTCTCCCGGGTCGGACTGTTGGCCACCAGCACGCCGAGGCGGGTGGCGGCCGGCACGTCGATCTTGTCCACGCCGATGAACGGCACGATCACCAGGCCCAGGTGCTCGGCGTGCTGCATCACCGCCGGCGTGATGCGCTCGAGATGCGAGGCGAGGACCACGTCGGCGACGCGACACTGCTCGATCAGCTCGGCTTCCGTGTAGGCGCGCCGGCTCGCGGTGTCGAGGGGGCGGCCGATGACGACCTCGTGGCCCGCCCGGCGGAGCGGGTCCAGCTCCTCGGACGGGCCGCTGGGCCCGGTCGCGATGACGGTCAGCCGGCGCGCCGTCACGGCGTCGGCTTCTTGCAGATCACGTTCAGGAGCGCGGGACGCTTGTCCTCGCGGACGATCCGCAGCGCCTGGCGGATCATGTCCGGCAGCTTCGCCCCCTCCTCGACGCGCTCGGCCCAGTTGCCGCACGCCCGGGCGATGCCCTCGTAGTCCGGCGCCGGGTCCAGCTCGCTCATCGGCATGGACCCGGTCCGCACGGCCCAGCCCTGCGGGGCGTGCGAGACCACCGAGCGCTTCACCGCGTTCCACGCGCGGTTGTTGAAGACGATGGTCAGCACGGGGAGGTTGTGCGCCCGCGCCGCCCAGTGGGCGGCCGTCGGGGTGCCGAAGATGTAGGCGCCGTCGCCGACGCAGCAGACGACCGTCTTGTCGGGCGCGGCCAGCTTGGCGCCCAGCGCGGCGCCGAGCCCCCAGCCGAGCCCGGAGGCCGGCGACTGGCTGAAGTAGGACCCCGGGCGTCGCTGCGTCGTCTGCGAGGTGTCGAGGTCGTACTCGTTGATCACGATCGTCTCGTCGTCGATGGCGTCGCCGATGCAGCGCGACAGCCACGCCATGTCGATCGGCGAGTCGCTCTTCACGGCGGCGGCCCTGGTCGCGTCGGCGTCGACCAGCTTGCGATGCTCGGCCTCCCAGCGCCGGCGCCGGGCCTCGAGCGTGGTGGCGTCCCCGCCCCGGCGCTGCACCGCCGCGGCGAGCGCCGCCAGCGTCAGCCTCGGCGCGCCGGCGAGTCCGAGGTCGACGGCGAAGCCGCGGATCGGGTAGCGGGAGAACAGCGGATCGTGACCGATCTGGATGACGGTGGTCTCCGGCCGCGGTGCCCGCAGCGCCGGGAACCACGGCGCGTCGGCCTCGACGACGACGATCGGATCGGCGTCGCTGAGGTATGCCGTGGGATCGCCGCCGCCATAGAGCGGGTGGTCTTGCGGAAAGTTCAGGTGCGTCGCGGCCTGGTCGAAGACCGGCATCGCGAGCGCCTCGGCCAGGGCGACCAGCGGCGCCACCGCGCCCGGATCGCGGCCGGAGGACTTGACGATCGCGATCGGGTTGCGGCCGGTCGCCAGCATCTCGGCGGCGCGCTCCACCGCGGCGGCATCGGCGACGGTGGCGGCGGGAGGGCCCAGGCGGGCCGGGTCGAAGTATTCGAGACTCTCGAGCCGCTCGGAGAGGATCTCGCGCGGCAGCGTGAGGTACACCGGCCCCTGCGGCTCGCTGCGGGCGATGGCCAGCGCGCGATCCACGACCGTCTCGATCTGGCCGCCCATGCGCAGCTCGTAGTCCCACTTCACGAACTCGCGAACCATGGCGCCCTGGTCGAACGACTCCTGGCCCCAGTGGATGTGGCGGTTCCGGGCGCCGGGCAGCTTGTCCTCGGTGAGCGGGGTGCGGCCGGCGGTCACCAGGATCGGCGCGTGGGCGCGGGCGGCGTTGATGATCCCGCCGAGCGCGTTGGCGGTGCCGACGATCACGTGCACCATGACGACCTGCGGCCGGCCGGTGACCATGGCGTAGCCGTGGGCCATGCCGATCGCGGTGATCTCGTGGGGCACCGTCAGCGGGCGGGGCAGCACCTGGCCCTGGGCGGCGCGCTTGGCGTAGGCCTCGATGATCGGCGCGAAATCCGTGCCGGCGTTCGCGAAGAAGTACTCGACGCCGCGCGCGGCCAGCAGCTCCAGGTAGGCCTCGGCCGCGCTCTCCACCGCCACTTTCTTCAGCATGGTCTCTCTCCCGGGTTAACGACGGGCGCCACGGCTCCGCCGGGGCGCCCCGAGCCCCCATGGGGGCTCGGGGGCCATGTCGAGGCCCCCATGTAAATTAATCGAGCTTGAGCCGCAGCAGGCGCCGCGCGTTGCCTTCATAGATCGCCGTCTTCTCGGCCGGCGTCGCGCGCATCCTGTCCATCGCCTCGATCGTGTCGCGAATGAAGCCCGGGCCCTTCTCGGGATCGAACGGCATGTCGGTGCCGAAGAGCACGTGATCGGCACCGAAGAACGCGACACCGCTCTCCATCGCGTGCCAGGCGCCGAAGAGCGCGGTGTCGCCGTAGAACATCCGGAAGTAGTCGATCGGCCGCCGCTTGAGCCGCGACCGGGCCGCCATGTCGTCGGCGTCGTCGGTGCGGCTGCCGAGCTGATCGAGCCCGCCGCCGACGCGCCCGGCGCAGAACGGAATCATCGCGCCCAGGTGGTGGGTGATGATCTTGAGGTCGGGGTGGCGGTCGAAGAGTCCCGAGAAGACCAGCCGGGCCATGGCCGCCGACGTCTCGTACGGCCAGCCGAACGCCCACCAGATGTCGTACTTCGAGCGCGTCTCGCCCGGGTAATCCGCGAACCCGGCCGGCCGCGCCGGGTGCAGCCAGATCGGCAGGTCGCGCTGGGCCATGCGCGCGAACACCGGCTGGTACTCCGCCAGGTCGAGCGGGCGGCCGGCGACGTTGGTGTAGATCTGCACGCCGGTGGCGCCGAGCCCATCGACGGCGCGATCGATCTCGGCGACGGCGGCCTCGGGGTTGTTCATCGGCAGCGAGGCGACGAACGCCGGGAAGCGGTCGGGGTGCTTCGCGACGATCTCGGCCATCCCGTCGTTGGCCAGGCGGGCCAGCTCCGGCGAGGTCCGCGCGTCGGCGATGACCTCGATCGGCGGGTTCGCCAGCGTGAGGACCTGCACGTAGCCCGCGTAACGGTCCATGATCCTGAGCCGCAGCTCGACGTCGACGAGCACCGGAATGCCGGTCATCCGCTTCTGGAGCGTCGCGCCGGCCGGCGAGCGCTGGATCGCCCGCTCGAAGTAGGCGCGCGGCAGGCAGTGAGGGAAGACGTCGATCTTGGTCATGGTCGCGGGGTCATGGCGTCATCAAGCGTTGCTGCGCACGCTCCATTTCCGGTGGCCACTTCCCGCGCTCCTTGTAGAAGCGCACGGCGCCCGGGTGGTAGGGAATGGTCGCCTCGAAATCGACGGCGCGCTCGCGCGTCCATTCGGCGAACAACGGATGGATCGGCGCCAGCTTGTCGGTGTTCTCCCACACCGCCTTCAGCGCCGCCTCGACGACGGCGTCGGGCACCGTCTTGCCGGCGGCCAGGTAGGCGTCGTAGGCGATGAAGCAGGTGTCCTCGACGACCGCGGTGGCGGTGCCGGCCTTCACCACGCGGCCGTAGTAGCCGGGGACCGCGCGCTTGAGCCGCTCGGCGCCGGCGGGCGAGCAGTCGATCGACACGTGGCGGACGCCGACGGAAGCGTCGGCCTCCTTGATCTTGGCGGAGTTGAGCGCGTGCTCGGTGACGTCGGCGCGGCCCTGCACGAGCGCGTCGACGCCCTCGTTGACGGCCGGCACCGGGACGACCTTCACGTCGCTCCAGGTGAGTCCCGCGCTGGCCAGGTGGCCGAGCATGTTGTACCAGACGGCCAGGTGCGCGGGGTATTCGCCCGTGAGGCGCTTGCCTTTCACGTCGTACACGGTCTTGATCGGCGAGTCCTTGCGCACGAGCAGGCCGACCAGCAGCGGCGCGCCGCGCATGACCAGGCGGAGGTTCGGCGCGTAGGGAAAGGGATTGCGGCCGCCGATCTTGAATGCCGGTCCGCGATAGGACAGGCCCATGTCCACGGCGTTGACGATGCCGAGCTCGACCTCGCCGCTGTTGAGCAGCGGCAGGAACGTGCTGGTGCCGGCGTACGGCTGCAGGCCCACCTGGAACGGCCCGCCGCTGATGACCTTGGCGAGGCCGCTGGCGAAGGTGTAGAAGACCGTCCCCGGCGGGTTGGTCGCCAGCGTGACCGAGCGCGGAAGCTGCGCCGCCGCCGGCCCCGCCAGCGCGACGACCAGGGCGAGCGCGACGCCGGCGCGGCCGATCATTCCTCGAGACCCCAGAGCTTCGGCGGCTGGCCGCCGAAGCCGAGCGCGGTCCAGCGGGGTCTCCATCAGGGTTTCCAGGCCTTGGCCTCGGCGGCGACCTTCGAGGCGTCGAACCGGTTGATCTCGTCGATCAGGTCGTTGGTGACCAGGTCCTTTCCGCTGACCTTCTCCTTGATGACGTTCCACTTGAAGAGGAAGTCGGCGTAGGCCTGATAGTTGGCCTCGGAGTTCTCGCCCCAGCGCTTGACGCCGGCCTTCTCCAGCTTCCAGTTCGTGATCCGCGCCTGGATCACGCGCGTGTCGTCGCGCACCGCGGTCGCCTCGTCCTTGCCGGTGGGCTTCGTCTGGGGGAACACGTCGTAGAGGATGCGAACGGCGGCCTCCGGGTTGGCGATGGCGAACACCGTGCCCATCGCGTAGCCGCGCGCGAGCGCGACGGCCTCTTGACGGCGGCCCCTGAGCGTCTCCTCGAGGGCGAGGAAGCCGTTGGACGGGTAACGATCGATCTCCCTGGTCTCGAGCAGTCGCAGCTTCACGCCTGCGTTCTCGACCATCGCGTACTGGGTGTCGTACTGGCTGAGCGCGTCGACCTGCTTGTTGCGCACCATCGCCGCCGTCTGGGCGCCCTCGCCGGCGGCCACGATCGTCACGTCCCGATCGGCGTCGAGGCCGGCGGCGGCGACCAGCGCCTTGGCGACCGGCACGCCCGCCGAGCCCATGGAGATCACGCCGATCGAACGGGATCTCCCGCGTCACCACGGTCTTGGTGCAATCGGCCGAGCCGGCCAGCGGGACGAGCTCCACGTCGATCCCGGCGGCCTTGTACCAGCCCAGCTTGATGGCGATGGCGAACGGCGCCGTCGCCGCGCTGACGGTCTTCGCGCACCAGCCGACCTTCACCGGCGTCAGCCCGGGCGCCGGCGCCGGCGCGCCCGCCAGCAACAGCACGGCGGCGAGACCGGCGACGATGACGCGGACGTTCATGGAGTGACGCCCTCCTTGGCTTCCGCCGGGAGACCCCGGCCGACGCGGGCGGCCGCCACGTCGTCGGTGGCGGGCTCCAGCAGGTCTTTCTCCGACGGGTCCCAGAACATGACGCGCCGGCGGATGAGCGTGATGATGCGGTTGAGCAGCAGACCCACCAGCGACAAGATCAAGAGGATCGAGAACTGGCCGGACACGTCCATGTTGAAGTTCATCGACTGGATCAGCATGCCGAGCCCACGCTGGGCCCCGACGAACTCGGCGACGATGGCACCGATGAGGGCGAAGATCATCGCCACGTCGAGCCCGGCCATGACGAACGGCAGCGCGTTCGGCAGCCGCAGCATCCAGAAGATCTGCCGCTCGCTGGCCGCCAGGGAGCGCATGAGGCTCACGCGGTCCTCGTCGGCCGACTTGAGACCGACCATCGTGTTCACCAGCAGCGGAAAGAACGCGATGAGGGCGGCGTTGATGACCTTGGAGGTGAGGCCGAGCCCGAACCACACCACGATCAGCGGGGCCAGCGCCACCTTGGGCAGCGACTGGAACATGATGATGTAGGGGTAGAAGAAGAACTCGACGTAGCGGTTCATGGCGACGGCCGTGCCCAGGAAGAAGCCGAGCGCCGAGCCGACGATGAAGCCGAGCAGCGTCTCGAGCAGCGTGTACTTCAGATGCTCGACATAGAGGCCGCTGGCCAGGCCGCGGTAGAGCGCCATCCCGACCTGGGTGGGCGCCGGCAGGATGAAGATCGGGATCTGGAGGATCCGTACCACGGCTTCCCAGACCGCGATCGTGAGCGCGAAGAGCAGCAGCGTGAGACCGAGATTGCGGCCGGTCCACCTCATGAGTCGACGCCGCCCTTGACGTTGAACAGCGCGCGGATGTGATGCACGTGGCGGCCGAACTCCGGCGTGTTCATCACGTCGAGGCTCCGCGGCCGCGGCAGACCGACCCGCACGTCGTCCAGGAGACGGCCCGGGCGCGGCGTCATGACCAGCACGCGATCGCCCAGGAAGACCGCCTCGGGAATCGAGTGGGTGATGAACAGCACCGTCTTGCGGCGCTCCAGCCAGATCCGCTGCAGCTCGAGGTTCATGTGCTCGCGCGTCATCGCGTCGAGCGCCCCGAACGGCTCGTCCATGAGCAGCATGGCGGGGTCGTGCACGAGTGCGCGCGTGATGGCCACGCGCTGCTGCATGCCGCCCGACAGCTCCCACGGATAGCGATGGTCGAAGCCGCGCAGCCCGACCAGACTGAGCAGGTCGAGGCCCACGCGCGCGTAGCGGCCGCGGTCGAGCCGCTGGACGTCGACCGGCAGCAGCACGTTGTCGAGCACCGTCCGCCAGGGAAACAGCACCGGCGACTGGAAGACGACGCCGATGTCGCGTCGCGGACCGTCGATGAGCGTGCCGCGCAGGCGCGCCTCGCCGGCGGAGGCGGGCAGGATGCCGGCCAGGATCTTCAGCAGCGTCGACTTGCCGCAGCCGGAGGGACCGACCACCGCCACGAACTCGCCCTCGGGCACGTCGAAGGTCGTGCGATCGAGCGCGGTGACCCCGCCGTCGCGCGTCGCGTAGGACTTCGACAGGTTGCTGACCGCGATCGCTTCCGTCGTAACCGGGGCCATGCGACTCCTCAGGGCGGCCGGGGCCGGGATGGCCCAGAGTGTACAACAGGACCGCAGCAGCGGGCGCCGGGCCGGGGTAGAGTAGGGCGCATGACGGCGGCCCGGGTTCGGGGCGGCTTCAACCAGTACGGCTTCACCGTCGGCATCCTCATGCTCGATACCCGATTCCCGCGCATCCCGGGCGACATGGGCAACGCGGCGACGTTCCCGTTCCCGGTCCGCTACCAGCGGGTAGCCGGCGCGAGCCCCGACCTGGTCGTGCGCCGCGGCGCCGCCGGGCTCCTGCCGGCGTTCGTCGACGGCGCTCGCCAGCTCGAGCGCGAGGGCGTCGGCGCGATCACGACCAATTGCGGCTTCCTCGTGACCTACCAGCGCGAGCTGGCGGCGGCGGTAGCGGTGCCGGTCTTCACCTCCAGCCTGCTGCTGGTGCCGCTGGTCCATCGCATGCTGCCCCCAGGGCGTCGCGTCGGCATCATGACCGTCAACGCCGCCAGCCTCGGCGCCGAGCACCTGGCCGCGGCGGGTGTCGGCCCGGACGTGCCGGTGGCCGTGGCGGGCCTCGAGGGCGAGAAGGAGTTCACGCGCGTGCTGCTGGGTGACGAGATGGAGCTGGACGTGGAGCTCGCCCGGGAGGAGCACGTGCGGGTGGCCCGCCGGCTGGTGACCGACCATCCCGACGTGGGGGCCATCGTGCTTGAGTGCACGAACATGCCGCCCTACACCGCCGACATCCAGCGCGAGACCGGTCGCCCGGTGTTCGACATCACCACTCTGGTGCGCATGGCCCACGACGGGCTGGCCGCCGGCCGCGCCCCCCGGCCGGCCTGACCCTCGACCCGCTCCGGTCGCTCCGAAACGCCCGAACCGGCTGAAATTAAAGATTTGCCGCCCGGGGAGCACTCCGGTATAACACGGTCCAACGTCACGGCTTTTGGCCGGAGTGCACCACCACCACAACTGAGGAGGTTGGCCCATGACGGCAGCGATCCGCGACTGTAGGGGAATCCAATGAGGGCTGCCAAAGTCCCGCTCAGCGAACTGCGCCGCGTCGTCATCGCCGCATCCGTCGGCAACATCATCGAGTGGTACGACTTCTACATCTTCGGCAGCCTCGCCTCGATCCTCGCGGTCAAGTTCTTCGAGAAGGGGCATCCGGTGGCGGCCTTTCTCAGCACCGTGGCCATCTTCTCGGTCGGCTTCCTCATCCGACCCCTGGGCGCCTTCGTCTTCGGCTGGCTCGGCGACAAGGTCGGCCGGAAGTACACGTTCATCGTCACGCTGACCGGCATGGGACTGGCGACGGCGATGATCGGCTTCGTTCCCACGTACCAGTCGATCGGCCTCGCGGCCGCCTTCATCCTCTTCGGCCTTCGCCTGATCCAGGGCCTCTGCCTCGGCGGGGAGTACGGCGGCGCGATCACCTACGTCGCCGAGCACATCGAGGACGAGCATCGCGGCTACTACACCGGGTGGCTGCAGACCTCACCCACGCTCGGCATCGTCGTGTCGCTCGCGACGATCATCGGCATCCGGGCGTACCTGGGCGTCGACGCGTTCAATGACTGGGGCTGGCGCCTGCCGTTCATCATCTCGCTGATCCTCGTTGCGATCGCCATCTGGATCCGGCTCTCGCTCGGGGAGACGCCGATCTTCCAGGACATGAAGGCCCGGGGCCGGACCACGACGAACCCGTGGCGCGAAGCCTTCATGAGCGCGAACTTCAAGTACGTGGTCATCGCCAGCGTGGTCGTGCTCGGACAGGGCTGCGTCTGGTACAGCGGCCAGTTCTGGGCCCTCTATTTCCTCCAGACGGTCAAGAAGCTCGACGTTCGGGCGCAAGCCCATCATCCTCGGCGGCATGGCGCTGGCCTCGCTGACGTACTACCCGCTCTACGTGGCGCTCGGCAACTACGCCAATCCCGGCGCCGTCAACTACCCGATGGCGATCCTCATCGTCGTGATCCTCGTCAACTACGTGGGCATGACCTACGGCCCGATCGGCGCGTTTCTCGCCGAGTTCTTCCCGAGCCGCATCCGCTACACGTCCGTCTCGGTGCCCTATCACATCGGCAACGGGTGGGGTGGCGGTCTGGTGCCGATCGTCACGACCGCCATGTACCTCTGCACGAACAGCGTGGGGTATGCGCTGCTCTATCCGATCGTGGTGCCGGCGGTCATGTTCCTGATCGCCGTCTTCGTGATGCCGGAGACCCGCAAGCACAGCATCTGGGAGGAAGGGGCCATCGAGGCCGCGCGCAGCCGGGCGTGATCTTCACCTCGGGGGGAGCGTCCCGCTCCCCCCGTTGACGTCCTGAGCCCTCCGCCGCTCTTCAGCGTGCTGCCCTTCGTGGCGATGCTGCTGGTCATCGCCATCTGTCCGCTGTGCGCCCCGCACTGGTGGGAGCCGAACCGCCACAAGGTCATCGCCTCGGCGGTCCTCGGCCTGCCGGTGGTGGGCTTCTACGCCCTGCGTCGTCCGGCCGCGCTCGTGCACGCGGCCGAAGACTACGTCTCGTTCATCGTCCTGCTGGCCGGGCTGTTCGTGATCTCCGGCGGCATCCTGTTGCGGGGCGACCTCGTCGCCACGCCGGCGACCAACACCGCATTCCTGGCGCTCGGCGGCGTGCTCGCGTCGTTCGTGGGGACCACCGGCGCCTCGATGCTGCTGGTGCGCGCCCTCCTGCAGACGAACAGCGAGCGCATCCGGGTGAAGCACACCGTCGTGTTCTTCATCTTCATCGTGTCGAACGTGGGGGGCATGCTGACGCCGCTCGGCGATCCGCCGCTCTTCCTCGGCTACCTGGCGGGCGTGCCGTTCGTCTGGACCTTCCGGCTGCTGCCCCACTGGGGGCTGATGCTGGCCGTGCTGCTCGGGACGTTCTTCGCGTACGACTCGGTGATGTTCGCGCGGGAGCCGCTGGCGGCCATCCTCCGCGACCGGGCTCGCCGGGAGCCCCTGCGCGTGCACGGCGGCCTCAACGGAGCCTGGCTCGCCGGCGTGGTGCTGGCGGTGGCGTTCCTGCGCGCGCCGTGGCGGGAGCTGGCCATCGCCGCGCTCGCCGCCGTCTCGCTGAGGCTCACCCCGAGCCGGATCCGCCGCGACAACGGCTTCTCGGCGGGGCCCATGGTCGAGGTGGCGGTGCTGTTCGCGGGAATCTTCCTGACCATGATCCCGGCCCTCGAGCTCCTCCGCGCCCGGGGCTCGGAGCTCGGCGTGCGGGAGGCCTGGCAGTTCTTCTGGGGCTCGGGGCTCCTGTCCTCGTTCCTCGACAATGCACCGACCTACCTGACGTTCCTGGCGCTCGCTCAGGGCTTGCGGCTGGCCGGCGACGTCGTGGGCGTCCCGGCGGCGATTCTCACCGCCCTCAGCGTCGGCTCGGTCGCGATGGGGGCGAACACCTACATCGGGAACGCGCCGAACTTCATGGTCAAGGCCATCGCCGAGCAGGCCGGGGTGAAGATGCCGGGCTTCTTCGGCTACATGGTCTACACTGGCGCGGTCCTGTTGCCGCTGTTCGTCGTCGTCACCCTCGTCTTCTTCCGCTGACGGACAGACGGGCGATGAGCTCGCGATCGGCGGGGGGAAAATCGTAATAGGCGAGCCGCGCGGGCTCGACCCACTCCATCGCCTGCTCCTCGGCCGGCACGATCTCGCCGGCCTGCACCCGGCAGGCGAAGAAGTGGAGCACCACGGTCCGGTCGGGATACTCCCAGCGCACGGTCTCGACGAGATCGCCGACCTCGAACGTCGCCGTCAGCTCCTCCTCGAGCTCTCGCCGGAGCCCGATCGCCGGCGTCTCGCCGGCCTCGAGCTTGCCGCCGGGGAACTCCCACAGCCCCGCCAGGTGCGACCCACGCCGACGCTGCGTGATGAGATAGCGGCCGGCGGCGTCGCGGATCAGCCCGGCCGCGACCTCGAGGACGAGCGGCACGCTCAGCGCCTTCCGCCGAGCGACGGCCGGCCGGCGAGCGCCGGATACGCGGCGCAGAAGGCGCGCATGCCGCAGGCCGCGCAGCGCGGACGCCGCGGCGTGCACCACGTCGCGCCGAAGTCCATCAGGGCCTGGTTGAAGTCGTAGCCGCGGCCGGCGGGGACGAGCGCCTCGGCCAGCGTCCATAGCCGCTTGTCGCCGCGCAGGCGCGCCGTGCGGCGCGGTCCGAGGAACACGCGCGTCAGCACGCGGCGGACGTTGGTGTCGAGCACGGGCACGTCGCGGCCGTACGCGAACGACAGCACGGCGCCGGCGGTGTAGCGGCCGATGCCGGGCAGCGCGCGGAGCGCGGCGGCGCTGTCCGGCAGCCGGCCGCCGTAGCGCGCGACGGTTTCGCGGGCGATCGCGTGCAGGCGGACCGGCCGGATGTTGTAACCGAGCGGGTACCAGATCTCGCGGACGTGCTCCACGGGCGCCGCCGCCAGGGCGCGCAGGGTCGGATAGCGGCGCAGGAACTGGTGGTACTTCGGGATGACACGATCGACCTGCGTCTGCTGCAGCATGATCTCGGAGACGAGCACGCGATAGGGCACCCGCGTGCGGCGCCAGGGAAGATCGCGGCCGTGGCGCGCGTACCAGGCCAGCAGCCGCCGCTGAAAACGCCGGGCGACCTCGGGCGGCGGCATCAGCGCAGCGGCTGGTAGCGCTGCAGCATCTCGATGGTCCGCCGCCACGCGTCGGCGTCGTCGGCCGCCCGGTAGTTCGCGCCGGTGAGGTTGAACCCGTGATCCGCGTACGGGTAGACGACCAGCTCGAACGGCGCCGCCCGCTCCCGGGCGGCGGCTTCCATGGCCCGCATCGACTCGATCAGGCAGCAGTTGTGGTAGCGGTCGCCGGCGCCGGCCAGCACGAGCAGCGGCACCTGGAAGCGGACCACCAGCGCCCGCATGTCGGACACGAAGTTCGTCTGCGGGTAGTAGGCGACCGCGGCCGAGACGAGATCGGGCATGTTGGCGGCGTGGGCCAGCGTGCCACCGCCGCCCTGGGAAAAGCCGATGACGGCCACCTTGCCGGGCACGGCCGTCGGCGCCCGCTGGGCGCGCTCGATCGCCTTGCGCAGGTTGCCGGGCCCATCCTGCTCGCGCGTGAGGATGTCCTTGCCGTCGAGCAGGACGGCGTAGTAGCCGAGCCGCGCGATCTCGCGCGCGAACCCCTGGTAGAACCGCGGGCCGCTGTGGCCCGACAGCAGCACGACGATCGGGCCGCGCTCGCCGGCGGGTCGATAGACGTCCTGCGCGGGGCCCTCGACGCCGGCGGGCATGTGCTCGCCCAGCGACGCGCAAGCGCCGGCAACCAGTGCGACACCGACCGGGAGCGCCAGGCGCGCCAGGCTCGAGGCGAACATCGTGCGCACCCTAGCCGGGGCACCGCCGGGTGTCAACGCGCCCGTCGTGCGCGTAGAATGAGCGCATGACCCAGGCCGACGTGAGGGCGCAGTACGCCGCGGCGCGCGGCGGCGCGGGGCTGGTCGATCGCCGCGACTTCGGCGTGGTGGAGGCCACCGGGCGCGACCGCGCGAGCTTCCTGCACGCGCTGCTCACCAACGAGGTCAAGGCGCTGGCGCCGGGGCAGGGGTGCGCGGCCACGCTGCTGGACATTCACGGCAAGGTGCAGGTCGTGCTGTTCGTGTGGGTCCTCGACGACCGCATTCTGCTGGTGACGCCGCCCGCCACGGCGTCGGTCGTGCTCGAGGCGCTCGACAAGTACCTCTTCTCCGAGAAGGTCGTGCTGCGCGATGCCACCGAGGACTGGGCCCTGCTGATGCTGGTGGGCCCCGCGGCGCCCGCGCTGGTCGAACGCTCGAGCGGCGTGACACCCGAGGCGCGCCCGTGGGCGCACCTCGCCGCCACGCTGGAAGGTATCGACGTCCGCCTCGTGCGCGGCGGCGGCGAGACCGGCGAGCCGGAGGTCTGGATCGCGGCGCCGGCGGCCGAGGGCGAGCGCGTGAGGAAGGCGGCGCTCACCGCCGGCGCCGTGCCGATCGCGGCCGAGGCTTACGAATCCCTGCGCCTGGAGGCCGGCACCCCGGCCTTCCCGCGGGACATCGGCCCGGCCGTCCTGCTGCCCGAGGTGCCGTTCGAGAGCCTCGTGTCGTACACGAAGGGCTGCTATCCGGGGCAGGAGGTCGTCGTCCGCATCCGCGATCGCGGCCACGTGAATCGCCACCTGCGCGGGCTCGTCCTCGACGGCGACGCCGTGCCGCCGGCCGGCAGCGAGGTCGTGGCCGGCGACGCGGTGATCGGCGCGGTCACCAGCGCGACGCGCTCGCTCGGGCTCGGCCGTCCCATCGCGCTCGCCCTCGTGCGGCGCAGTCACGCGGAGCCCGGCACCGGCGTCGGCGTCCGGATGGACGGCGCCGTCGCCTCCGCCACCGTCAGCGCGCTGCCGTTCACGCGCTGACCGGAACCCTCCCGTGAGCCAGAACCGTCTCGCCAGGGAAACCAGCCCGTACCTGCTGCAGCACGCCCACAACCCGGTGGACTGGTATCCGTGGGGCGAGGAGGCGTTCGCGCGCGCCCGGAGCGAGAACAAGCCCATCTTGTTGTCGGTCGGCTACTCGGCGTGCCACTGGTGCCACGTGATGGAGCGTGAGTCCTTCGAGAATCCGGACATCGCCGGCCTCATGAACGAGAGCTTCGTCAGCGTGAAGGTCGACCGCGAGGAGCGGCCCGACGTCGATCACATCTACATGCAGGCCGTGCAGTCGATGACCGGGCACGGCGGCTGGCCCATGACCGTGTTCCTCACGCCCGCCGGCACCCCGTTCTACGGCGGCACCTACTTCCCGCCGCAGGATCGTCAGGGGCTGCCCGGCTTCCCGAAGCTGCTGGCGGCCATCGCGGAGGCGTGGCGCTCGCGCCGCGGCGAGGTCGAGCAGTCGGCGCGGCAGCTCACCGAGTCGCTCGGGCAGACCGAGCGGCTGCGGCGCTCGGCGCAGCTGCTGACCGAGGAGCTGCTGTTCGCCGCGTTCCAGGGCGTGTCGGCGCAGTTCGACGAGGAGTGGGGCGGGCTCGGCGGCGCGCCGAAGTTCCCGCAGCCGATGATCTGGGAGTTCGTGCTGCGCTTCTGGAAGCGGTCGAAGAACCCGTATGCTCAGCGCATGGTCCACACCACGCTGGTCCGCATGGCGCGCGGCGGGATGTACGACCATCTCGGCGGCGGCTTCGCCCGCTACTCGGTCGACGCCCACTGGATGGTGCCGCACTTCGAGAAGATGCTCTATGACAACGCGCAGCTCGCCTCCCTCTACCTGCACGCGTGGCTCGCCTTCGGCGATCCCGAATGCCGTCGCGTGTGCGAGGAGACGCTCGACTACGTCCTGCGTGACATGACCGATCCCGCCGGCGGCTTCTACTCGGCGGAGGATGCCGACTCCGAGGGTCACGAGGGCAAGTTCTACGTGTGGACGGCCGACGAGATCCGCGCCGTGCTGGGCGCCGACGCCGACCGCGCGCTCGCCTACTGGGGCGTCGACCGCGGGGCGAACTTCGAGGGCAAGAACACCCTCTATCTCGCCGGCGACCCTGACCCGGAGGCGATCGCCCCGCTGCGCCGGCGCCTGTTCGAGGCGCGCGAGCGACGGGTGCGGCCGGGACGCGACGACAAGGTGCTGGCCGGCTGGAACGGCCTGGCCTGTCGCGCGCTGGCCGAGGCCGGCCGCGCGCTCGGCCGCCGCGACTACGTCGCGGCGGCCGTGCGCAACGCCGAGTTCCTGCTGGGCGCGATGCGCGAGGGCGGCCGCCTGCTCCGCACGTGGAAGTCGGGACGCGCGCACCTGCTCGGCTATCTCGAGGACTACGCGATGGTGGCCGACGCGCTGCTCGACGTCTACGAGGCGACGTTCGACCGCCGCTGGCTCGACGAGGCGCGCACGCTGGCCGACGACATGCTGCGCCTGTTCTGGGACGACGCCCTGGAGGGCTTCTACGACACCGGCCACGATCACGAGCGGTTGATCGTGCGGCCGCGCAATCTCTTCGACAATGCCGTGCCCTCGGGCTCGTCGGTGGCGATCGAGACGCTGTTGCGCCTGGCGGAGTTCACCGGCGAGGCGACCTACGAGTCGCGGGCGGCGGCGGCGCTGCGGCCGCTGGCCGATCTCATGAGCCGCCACCCGACCGGCTTCGGCCGCTTCTTGTGCGCGCTCGACTTCCACCTGGGCCCGCGCGTCGAGGTGGCGCTGGTCGGCGCCTCCGGCGAGGGCCTCGATCCGCTCGTCGGCGAGGTGTTCGGCCGGTTCCTGCCGAATCGCGTGGTGGCGGGGCGGCCGGGCGGCGACCCGCGCGCGGCCGAGCGGATCCCGCTCCTCGAGGGACGCGAGGCCGTGGGCGGCCGCGCGACCGCCTACGTCTGCCGCAACTACACCTGCGACCTGCCGGCCACCGACCGCGAGACGCTGGCCCGCCAGCTCGACCCGCTGTGAGCCGTGGCCGCGCGGCCGGGCTTGCGCTGATCCTCGCGCTGCTCGTCGCCGGCCCGGCCTGCGCTCAGCTCGACGAGCTGCTCAAGAAGCTCGAGCAGCTTCCGGGTGGCACGCCCACGCCGAGCGTGCCCGCCGGTGCGCTCGGCGACGTGAAGATCGGCCAGGCCCTCAAGCAGGCGCTGCAGGTGGGTACCGAGAACGCGGTGAAGCTGACCGGACGGACCGACGGCTACTTCAAGAACGCGGCGATCAAGATCCTGCTGCCGGACAAGCTCAAGTCGCTCGAGCAGGGACTGCGCATCGTCGGTGTCGGGCCCCAGGTCGACGAGCTGGTGCTCGGCATGAACCGCGCCGCCGAGCACGCCGCGCCCGCCGCCAGGCAGATCTTCTTCGACGCCATCGGCGAGATGACGATCGACGACGCCCAGCACATCCTGAACGGCCCCGCGACGGCCGCCACCGACTACTTCAAGGGCAAGACGACGCCGAAGCTGACGACGGCGTTCCGGCCCGTCGTCGAGAAGTCGATGAGCCAGGTCGGCGTGACCCAGAAATACGAGGAGCTCCTCGGCCGCGCCGAGACGATCCCGTTCCTCAACGCCGAGCGCCTCGATCTGAACCAGTACGTCGTCGGCAAGGGGCTCGACGGCCTGTTCCACGTCGTCGGCGAGGAGGAGCAGAAGATCCGCACCAATCCCGCGGCGCGCGTCACGGATCTCCTCCGCGAGGTGTTCGGAAGCCGGTCGGCGCCTCAGCGATAGGCGCACGGCGGCACCGGCGTCCGGAACGGCGCCTGCGTGAGGTGCTCGCCGGGCGCGAAGAGGCGGAGCTGGTGCGGCGCCGGCGCCTTGGCCAACCGGCGGCCGCGCAGCGTGAGGTAGTACCCGGCTCGTACCGTATCGACGCCGATGCGCTTGAGATCGCGCAGGTCGCGCAGCGCGGAGTGCCGGCGCGCCTGCACGATCGTCCGCGCGGCCCTGGGGCCGACGCCGGGCACGCGCAGGAGCATCTCGAGCGGCGCCCGGGTGACGTCGAGTGGAAAACGCTCGGCATGGGCCAGCGCCCACGTCGTCTTGGGATCGTGCTCGAGCGGCAGGTTGCCGTCGGCGCCAAACGCCAGCTCGTCGAAGCGGAACCCGTACTCCCGCAGCAGGTGCTCGGCCTGGTAGAGGCGCGCCTCGCGGGCGGCCGGGGTCGGGGCGAGGTTCTCGAAGGGCGTGCCGACCACCGGCTGGAAGGCGCTGAAGTGGGCGTGGTGCAGCAGGCGCTGGCGCTCGAGCCGGGCCACGAGGCCGAGCACCTCGCGATCGCGCTCGCCGGTGGCGCCGACGACGAACTGCGTGGTCGTGCTGCCGCGCGGCCCCGGTCCGCCGTCCTCGCGCGCCTGGCGATAGAGGCGACCGGCCAGCTCGAGCTTGGGCAGCAGATCGCCGGAGAGATCCTTCTCCTTGGCGAGCCGGCGGACGTGGTCGTCGGTCGGCCCCTCGAGATTGACGGACACGCGCGTGGCCAGTTGCACCGCCGCCTCGACCTGCGCCGTCTCGGCACCCGGCAGCAGCTTCACGTGGATGTAGCCCTGAAAGCCCTCGCGCCGCCGCAGCAGTTCGAGCGTGGCCAGCATCCGGTCGGTGGCGCGCGTCGCCCGCCCCGGCACGCCGGACGTGAGGAAAAGGCCCTGGGCCAGGTTCTTGCGCTGGACCTCCATGAACGTGGTCGCGACCTCTTCGGGACTGACGGTGGCGCGCGGCACGTTGCCGCCGCAGAAGGTCGGGCAGTAACCGCACGACAGCGAGCAGGCGTTGGTCTGCATGACGCGCATGAGGTTGATCGAGCCGCCACCGGGGATGCGCGCCTGCGCGATGCCCATCGAGGTGATCGGCCGCCCCTGCAGCGGCACCGAGCGGCGATAGCGCGGCATGCCCTGCTCGCGATCGGTGAGCGCCGCCTCGGAGAGAAGCTCCATCCGCCGTCGAAGATCCACGGCAGATATATACCAAACAAAAGACGAGTAGTCTAGTCCGAGACTCCGACTGCGCCGAGGCCGGTCAAATGGTCGATCTCGCTCGGAGAAACACCGAGCTCGGCCAGGACCTCGCGGGTGTGCTCGCCCAGGCGCGGCGCGGGCCGCCGGACCGAGGGCCGCTTGCCGCCGGCGGCGAACGGGAAGCCGAGCATCCGCACCGATCCGAGCCCGGGTTGCTCGACGTCCTGAACCATCCCCATGTGCCGGATCTGCGGGTCGTCGAAGACCTGATCGAACTCGTAGATCGGGCCGGCGGCGATGCCGACGCCGATCAGGCGCTCGACCCACTCCTCCACGGTGCGCTTGGCCAGCGCCGCCTCGACGCGCGCCTTGAAGGCCGCATGATTCGCGATCCGCGCCTCGTTGGTGGCGAAGCGCGCCTCGTCGATCAGTCCTTCGTCGCCGAGCGCCCGGCAGAGCTTGTCGTACTGCTCGGGATTGAGGATGACGACGTTGATGAAGCCGTCGGCGGCCTTGAACGCCTCGGCCGGCGTGACGTTGGGATTGCGGTTGCCGACGCGCTTGGGAGCGACCCCCGACGAGAAGTAGTGCGCCGAGGGATCCGGCAGCAGGGCGA